>DATCOF010000199.1:0-18011 GCA_036564845.1 Chitinophagaceae bacterium
CGGTGTTGTACAGAGCATGGAAGTTTTACGAACGCTGAAAGCTTTAGGAATAAAACCAAAACGAACGATCCGTGCGGTTGCATTTGCGAATGAAGAGAATGGAGGAAGAGGCGGAAAAAAATATCTTGAAGAAGCTAAAGCAAAAAAAGAAAAAATAATTTTTGCTTTGGAAAGTGATGAGGGCGGTTTTACACCAAGAGGTTTTAGTTTAGATATGGCAGAGGCACAACGCAATAAAATTATTGGCTGGAAAAATTTATTTTATCCGTATGGTGCAAGTGATATTATTCCCGGTGGCAGCGGATCTGACGTTGGTCCGTTAAAAGAGATCGGCGCTGCATTGGCAGGATTTACCCCTGATAGCCAGCGCTACTTTGATATACATCATGCAGTAACAGATGTATTTGAAAATGTTAGTGAACGGGAATTAAAGTTGGGAGCAGCAAACATGGCAACGCTTATCTGGCTGGTTAGCGAATATGGATTGTAGAAGTATGACGTAAGAAGTATGATGTATTATATATGATATATGAAAATCCTATAATCTTATAATCCAAAAAATCTTAATTCAGACAGACAACAATAAAAATATCACAGGCTTTTTATGAAGATCAATTTTTTCATTTCTCCATTCAGCTATGCTTTTTGTTTTAATGAATTCATTTTTTGATGTAAGCTCCAATGCAATACAAAGTTGTGTTGTAGGCTTGCATATTTTTAAAATTGTTTCCAGCAGTTGATTATTGCGATACGGTGTTTCAATAAATATTTGTGTACATTTTTTTCTTGCTGATTCTTCTTCCAGTTCTTTTAATTTTTGAGTTCTTGGTTGCGCATCAATTGGCAGGTATCCAACAAATTGAAACTGTTGCCCGTTCATTCCGCTGGCCATTAGTGCTAAAAGTATAGAACTCGGTCCCACTAAGGGTTTTACAGATACATTCATTTGCTGCGCTGCATGTACTAAAATTTGTCCGGGATCTGCAATACCGGGACAGCCTGCTTCGCTTATGATAGCAATATTTTTTTCTTCCTTAATTTTTTGTTTAAATGTCGCGATCTGTTCCGCTTCCACTTTGTGAATGGTGAACCATTCGTAATCATCAATTACAATTTCTTTGCAAATGCTTTTTAAAAACCGGCGTGCAGTTCTTTCATTCTCTGCAAAAATTACTTTGCAATTTTTTACTGCATCAATAATATAAACAGGAATTGTATCAACACTATCCTCTGATAAAAAAGAAGGAATTAAATAAATTATACTTTTCGGGATCATGATTTTTTTGGGTTTTGCAAACTTAATGTAGCTGCAATCACTGCGTACGTTGGCGCCAATATCCATCCTATTATCGGCAAGCCATGCATTAAATAAAATACCATGCCGTTGCCGATTGCGAGTCCTTTATGTTTGCCGATAAAATCAATGCTTTGAGAAACTGAAAGCTTCCTGCGTTCACTATTGTAATCCATCATGGAAAAGCCAAAGTAGTAACATTCAATAAATAATACCAGCACAGGAGTTGCCCAACCTATCACCGGAATAAATGCTAAAATAAAAATAGAAACCATGTAAACCGTTTGCCACAGCGTGTTTCGTATAGCTAATCCAATTCCCCTGGTAATGTCTTTTACAAACTGTTTTAAATCGAACGGATATTCTGTGCCATTGATAATTGCTTCTGTTCTTTCGCTGATGTAAGCGAACACCGGGGAGCCGATGATGAGAAATAAATATTTAAACCATGAAAAATAAACGAACAATAATATCAACTGCAAAATTAATTGCCCCAGGATAAAAAGATAACGAAGCAATGAATCCTGCTCTTTAACCATCAGCGCTTTCAATCCTGTTTTTGAAAAAAAATAATCAATAACATGGCCTGAAGAATACCAGAAAAAATAAATGCCTGCACAAAATAAAATTGCATAAATAATTCCCGGTATAAGGATCCACTTCCACAACCTGTGTTTAACAATAAAACGATGGGCTTTAAAATATGCCTGTATGGCTATGATAAGTTCTTTGAGCAATTGGCCGTTTGTTGGGTTTCTCCAAACTTAAAAAATATAATCCGTGTTTGGTGTTGCAGGAAGACATTTAATATAATTTTATGCGGCTGCAACAATAAGTAGCGATGATGTGTATGAAAAAATTACCACTTAATTTTTATAAAAGAAAAGATGTTGTTGCTATTGCAAAAGATCTCGTAGGAAAAATTGTTGTTACAAAATTTGATGGACTTGTCACTTCGGGAAGAATTGTTGAAACGGAAGCATACGTAGCCCATGTTGATAAGGCATCTCACTCATTTGGTGGAAGAAGAACCGCAAAGAACGAACACATGTATGCGCATCCCGGCACTGCTTACGTGTACATCTGCTATGGTATGCACCAGATGTTTAATGTTGTTACAAACGAAAAAGATATTCCTGATGCTGTGTTAGTAAGAGCAATAGAACCATTGAAAGGAATTGATATAATGTTGCAGCGAACAGGAAAACAAAAATTAGATTTTACATTAACAAAGGGCCCCGGAAATGTTGGCAAGGCATTGGGTATTTTTAAAAAACATTCCGGTTTGCTTTTGCTGGATGATGAAATTTATTTAGCAGATGATGGATTTAAATTAAAAGAAAATGAAATTGGAATAAGCAAACGCATTGGTGTTGAAAGCGCCTTCCCTGATTCTGAATTGCCTTATCGTTTTTATGTTAGAGGAAATAAATTTGTTAGTGGAAAGAATAAGTAGTTGCAAAAAATTTACCTCATTTTATTTTATATTACTTATCATAACGGATTGCTGTATCGAGGAGTTGGGATTATAAAAACCAGTTCAGTCTGAATTGATATTACCTTTAGACATGTTGTATTATTTCCTGGTTTTTGTTTCGGCATTGCTTGTGGATCTTATTCCATTTATTGGCCCGCCTGCATGGTCTGTTATGGTTTTTTTTCAAATGAGATTTCATCTCAACATCTGGATAGTTTTAGTAGTAGGAGTTATCGGATCAACAATTGGCAGGTATCTTTTGACTTTATATGTTCCCCGGTTAACTTCTAAAATTATCAACCGAAAAAAGGATGAGGACTTACAGTTTCTTGGGAAAAAGCTCAGCGGTAAAAAATGGGAGATACGTCTCTTTGTTTTTATTTATACATTGATACCTGTGCCTACTACTCCGTTATTTACAACAATTGCTGTAGCCAAGATAAAACCAATGATCATTATTCCTCCTTTTTTTATTGGAAAATTTATTAGCGATATGATGATGGTTTATGCAGGAAAATATGCAGCAGAGAATGCTGTTGATATTGCAAATGGGCTTCTTTCATGGAAAGCTATTTTAGGAGCATCTGCCGGTATCATTCTTATTTGTGCAATTCTTTTTATTGACTGGAGTACACTATTGATAAAAAAGAAATTGAAATTGAATTTTAGAATTTGGAAATAAGATCAGTTCAACATTTCATTCACTTTCTTAAAACTATATCCCATTTGTTTTAGTGCAGATAATAATTCATCCAGTCTATAATAAAATTTATCTGCCCTTTTTGGATCAGTTCCAAAATGTATCAATAAAATAAATCCATTCAATCCATCAGGTTCTTTTTCTTTATCAAGTATTGATTGATAAATTTCATTTGAGCTCCTGTAATTCTTCATATCAGGAGTTGTATAATCTGCAGTGCTTTTTGCTCCGGGAGAATAATTGATGAGTTGTATTCCCATTTGCTTTGTCCATGTTGCAATACTGTCATTGTACCATTCGTAAGGAGGAATAAAATATTTTATTGCTGAACGCTGAACTCCATATTTTTCTATTGATTTTAAATTTGTATTGAGGTCTTTAGTGAATTCATCCTTAGTTACAAGAAGGCTGTCTCTCTTTGTCCAGTCGCAGTACAGCAAATGCTGGTCGCTGTGCGGACCTAAATAATGTCCCTGTTGTTTTAATTGAGTGATGATATTTTTATAAAGAGGATTACGATAAAATCTTCCTGTAAAAAAGAAAGATGCTTTTACATTTTGCTTTTGCAATGTGGTAGTAATAATTTTTTCTCCATCCCCAAATTCATCAGCAGTAAATACTAACGCAATTTGTTTTTTATTTTGATTACCTCTAACAATAGCTCCATGATCAATCGTATTAAACGATGCTGCGGAAGTCTCTCCCACCGGGGGAGATTTAGAGGGGGCTTTCTCTACCGGAGGGGATTTAGGGGAGGCCTCATTTTCTTTTGTTGCTAATAAATAAATTAATGAGGCCGTTCCATCCATCGTTGGTTCATTGGTACTGTAGTCTCCATAATCATCATGGTACACAGCAAGGTCACTTTGAAACTCTGCATATTCATCAGCATCTTTTAAAGTAATGCCAATAAGACTTTTGTAAATGCTTGTGTATACAGGGCCATCAACCAAGCCACCATTTATCGGATAATTTTTTATGTGTGTAAAAGCCGAATGCGGATCAACAGGAGTATCGCCCCATGACGGCAAACCATACACCATGCTTGTTCCCCACGGGTTGCAACCAAACAGCCAGTCAATATTTGCCTGTTCAAATTCTTCGAAAGTTTTATCATTCGTTAACTCTCGATACCAATAACATTGAATGGCAAATGATGTTGTAAGATTATTGCTGCACCAGATAAAAGGCACACCTCTGTAAAATGCATTGTTCTTTGCTTTATTCCAAACTCTTTCAATGCCTGTTTTGTAAAAACCAATAATGGTGTCTCTTCTTTTATCTTTTAATTGTTTTGCCAATTCGTAATGGCCAAGATTTATAAACGGATACCATTGATAATGCTTTGCTGTATCAGATCCAAGCCATGGTGTTACGGGTTCTTGTAAAGCATATTTGTATGCAGAATCGAGAAATTTATTATTTGGTTTTTGTTTTTTTTCTGCGCCTTTAATATCTATTATGATCACATTATTGTCTATCCGAGGTATGTCAGTATTCGCAGCTTTTTGTATTGCAGCAAAAGACAATTCAACATCATCAACCCAATTATCTTCTGCGTAGATATAAGGTGATCGAACAGAAACGGTTTGTGTAGTTCCGGGCTTTTTCAATTCATATTTTAATGAAGAAAGTGTTTTGAAACCAAGTATGGAACTATAATTATTATCTATACCTTGAAATAATTCGCTACCTAAAGCAAACGCACTTGCAAACTTTGCAGCTGTAGAACTTGTACCTGTTGTATTGTTTAAAAATTTTCCTCTCTGCTGCTGTAAACCATTAATAAAATAAACAGGCCGTTCATATCCTCTTCCATAAAAAGTATCTTCTTTCGGAATTCTCATACCTTTATGATCCCTGTCATCAGCTATTTGATTGAACATCCAATCATTACGCGGATGCATCTTTAAAAGCCAGTCCAGTCCCCACTTTGCTTCATCTAAAACATCAGCCATTCCGTTTTTTCCATCTAATCCGTTGGCTAATTTTTCATCAGTAAAAACATTTTTAAAATCACGGTAGGCCATCAGCAAATGATAGGTTGCATTTGCAGAAGTAGAAGAGTATTGTAAATAATCTGAAGCATCATGCCAGCCGCCGCTAACATCAATGTGAGTGCTGTCTTTTATCCCGGCTTGTTCTCCATACAAAACATAACCATCATGTGTATGACAACTGTCTTTTAAATATGGATTGAAACCGCTGCGTTGCTGGCGCATGTATTGCAAACAAAAATCTGCGCTGCCTTTATAAACATCTTTATCAATTTTAAAAACCGGAGAAACTGCATCACCTGATCTTAAATAATAAATGCCGGGTTTTTTAAAAGAAGAAAAATTTAAGCGGTATGTATTTTTAAATGGTCCATATGCGCCAAAAATTTTTCCTGCATTATTGGTGAAAACTGTTTTGCCTGTTGCAGAATCAATTAATGAAAATGAAGAAATGTTTGTTTCACTTTTGCTGCACCACACTGCCACTTTAATTCCCTGCGGTGTATAGCCAAGCTGGTTTATCCTTATCCATGTATTGCTCTCATTTTTCTTATCGAATGAAAATAAAAAAGAGATAAATAAAACATAAGCGGATAAAGAAATTATTTTCTTCATTTTAAAAAATTTACCGTCCGCCACCGGGACAATACCTTTTCAAATAATCAGTGTACAAAGTTGATAAATGCTTTCGTGTTCCTTCGCCTTCAGATATAGCATGGGTGCGGTTTGGATAAGGCATAAACTGGAATATCTTGTTATTTTTTATCAGTTCATTCAAAAGCATTTCTGCATTATCATATTGCACATTATCATCGCCGGTGCCATGAATAAATAATAAATTTCCCTGCAGGTTTTTAGCATAATGATTCGGAGAGGCATTTACATAGTCTTCCATATTTTCCTGCGGCAGTCCCATATACCTTTCGGTATAAATATTATCATAATTCAATTCGTTGGTAATTGAGGCAACAGCAATTCCTGTCTTATAAATTTCAGGATGCTGGAACATTAAGTTTAATGTTGCCGCACCACCACCGCTCCAACCCCACACAGCAACCCGGTCTTTATCAAAGTAAGGTTTATCCAAAAACTTTTTTGCAGCCATTGCCTGGTCGTGAATATTTAAAACGCCGATCTTTCTATAAATTGATTTACGCCATGCGGCTCCTTTTAAAGAAGGTGTGCCGCGGTTATCAAGCGATGCCTGGAAGTATCCCGAGTCGCTCATATTGCCGGCATATAAATTATTTTGCTGACTGCCATAAGTATCATTTACTGTTGATGAAGCAGGCTCTGTGTACACATGAAACACTACAGGGTATTTTTTTGTGCTGTCAAAATTTGCAGGCTTAATCATCCAGCCGTCTACGGTAATATTGTCTTCTGTTATGAGTGTAAAATATTCAACGCGGTTATTGGGATTAACCTTCATTGTTTTTATAATGGTATTGTTTTCATCAAGTGGTTTGTGGTTTGGTAATGAAACCCATTCACTGGCTGGCATAGTTTTATAATTAGAAAAACTGTGCACAGCAAATGCTGCATTAGGCGATATGTTATAATCGTGAGTGCCACGTAAATCGGAAGGTGATACCATTTCCAGATTTCCGCTGCCATCAAGCTTTACCCGATGCAGATACAATTGGGTTGTATTGCCTGGTGATGCCATAAAATAAACGTAATTATTTTTTTCATCAACACCTTTTGTATCATCAATATCATAATTTCCTTTTGTAAGTAATGTCTCTTTTTTACCATCACGGCTTACCTTATAAATATGTCTCCAGCCATCTTTTTCCGAAACCCATAAAAAATCTTTCCCGTTATTGATCCACTTCCACCCTGCAGGATCATCTTCATCCCACATATTTCTTACATCAACCCATGCTTTGTCACTTTCTGTATAAAAGTTTTTGCTGTTGCCTGTTGCTATATCGCAATAAAATAATTTGCTTTCGTTTTGCTTGCGGTTCAATTGCTGTACAATTAATTCATTTGAATTGTCGGCCCATTGCATGCGTGGTAAATAATTCTGTTGCGGATCTCCCGGAATATTCATCCATTTTATATTTCCATTGCTCACTGTTATAACGCCAATACGCACTGGTGACGGAGATTCTCCAACTTTTGGATATTCTACAGGAATAACTCTTGAGTAAACTGAATCGGTAGTATTCAGCATAAAATAATCTCTTATCTTGGTAGCATCTACCTGCCAGAAAGCAATTGATTTGCTGTCAGGGCTCCACCTAAATCCATCCCTGCAATCAAACTCTTCTTCATACACCCAATCAAAAGTGCCGTTAATAAATTTTCTTGTGCCATCTTTTGTAAGCCTTGTTATCTGATGCGTTGAAAGATCTTCAACATACAGATCATGTTCACTTACGTACGCAGTTTTTTTATTATCAGGCGAAAGTTTTGCAAACATTAAAGATTGTAATGGCCTGCCTTTACCAAGCTGAAATAATTTACTGGAAGCTATATCCAGCACCCAATAATCGCCACGGGTATTGTATCGCCAAACCCTTGCTGTGTTTGTATAAATGAGAAGTTTGCTTTTATCGGCAGAAAAATTATAAATTCTAAATGATAAGGGTTTTGTATCTCCCTGCGGGATGAGTTGTCCTTTTTTTATAAGAATATTTTCTGAATAGGTTGTCAAATCTGTTTGAACCATATTGCCATCCTTAAATTCTATAATGCCATTTCCATCAGCAGTCCAGTTAACTTTTTTAGGTCGGAATTGTGAATAAGAGACAAGCGTAAATCCAATCGGGATAATAAATAAAACCAATTTTTTTGCCAAGCACATCATGTATTTTTTTTTGGCTAAAAATAACCAATAAGTACAATGTTATCGTCTATAAAAAAACATTTTAACTTTGGCTATGGCAGAAAAAGAAAAACTCCGTCTTGATAAATACCTGTGGGCAATTCGTCTTTTTAAAACACGCAGCCTTGCATCCGAAGCTTGTGCAAATAATAAAGTAAAAAATAAAGGCGTAAATGCAAAAGCAGCAAAGCCTGTAAGCATTGGCGAACAATACGAAGTAAAAACGGAAGCGAAAAAATGGCTGATTGAAGTAACAGGATTATTGCATAACCGTGTTCAATATGCTGAGGCAATAAAAAATTATATTGATCTCACACCTGAAGAGGAAAAAGAAAGTTTAAAGCCAACCGCTTTTATTTTTCAAACCGGCAAGAGACAGAGCAAGCAGGGAAGGCCTACAAAAAAACAACAAAGAGATTTAGAAGATTTTATAAGCCCCCTCTAAATCTCCCCCGATAGGGGAGACTTGCTAACGCACAAAGCCGTATCTGCTGAATAGAAAGATTGAAAATGTTTATGACGAATTTCAATCAGTAAGTTTGCAAAATGAAAATCGATATTATTTCTGTTGTGCCCGGGTTGATGGAAAGTTTTTTTTCTCACTCTATTTTAAAAAGAGCCAAAGAAAAAAATTTGCTTGAAGTAAATCTTTTCAATCTGAGAGATTATACAAATTACAAACACGGGCAGGTTGATGATTATCAATTTGGCGGTGGTGCAGGATTGGTAATGATGGCAGAGCCTTTGGTAAATGCAATTGAAAGCCTGCAAAAAAATACAACCTACGATGAAGTGATTTTTCTAACACCTGATGGAGAAAATTTCAGTCAGAAAATTGCGAACAAATTGTCATTGAAAAATAATTTGCTTTTAATATGCGGCCATTATAAAGGCATTGATGAAAGAGTGCGTGAGCATTTTGTTACTAAAGAAATTTCCATAGGTGATTATGTTTTAAGCGGTGGTGAATTAGGCGCTGCAGTAATGGTTGATGCGATTGGCAGGTTGCTTCCGGGCGTATTGAACGATGAAACATCGGCCCTGATGGATTCTTACCAGGATAATTTATTAGCCCCTCCTGTTTACACACGTCCTGAAGATTTTCGCGGATGGAAAGTGCCTGATATTTTATTAGGGGGCAACCATGCAAAAATTGAACAATGGCGCCATGATGAATCTTTAAAAAGAACGCAGGAAAGAAGACCTAACCTGTTGAATGAAACATAAAAAAGCCTGGCAGTTTATAACTGCCAGGCTTAAAGCATTTGAAATGTTTTTTACTTAATCTTTCTTCACTCCAATTACAGGTAATTGTTTTTCCCTTATTAATTTATTTAATCTTGGAACGTCTACATTAAAAACTGTTTTTAGTTTATTCAATTCTGCATCTGCCTGACCGGAAAGATCAGCATATGCTTCTTTAACCTGTTGTGTGGGGGCTGCATTTCCTGATGCAGCATATGTGTACAAGCCTGATATTTTATCATTTAAACGGATAGGAAAATTTAAAACATCCTGACCGCTTTTAGCTTTTGTTTGGTACAATGCTTCTTCTATTTTTGTCATTCTCTTATTGATAGAATCAGACAATGTTTTTATTTCTCCTAAACTATCCTTTCCCTGCATAGCCGTGAAATCACTGATTTGCTTGCGTACTTCCCTGATGTTTTTTATCGCTTTTTGAATTTCATTGAACTTATCTTTTACGGTTGTAAGAAAAGCAAATTGATCATCATATTCCTGTTGCGTGGTTTTATAATTTGGATTGGCAAGAATAGTAAACGATGTTTCGCTGCTATCTTTTTTCTCACTGATTATTCTTATGGAATACTTTCCCGGCGCTGCTTTTAAGCCTCCGATCCTGTTCCATAAGATCATCCCTTCAATTTTTTCTGCTTCAGGATATTGCATATCCCAAACAAACCGGTTCATTCCTGCGGTAACATCTATCTTGCCAACATCACCGGTAGCCGGCGCTTTTGTGCTGAATATTTTAATGAGTTTTTTATCCTTATCAAACAGCTTAATATTTACAAGCCCGCTATCAGAAATATTTTTCAGATAATAATTTACTACAACTCCGTTCGATGGATTTATCCCTGCATTCTTTGCATTAAGATTTTGAAATCCATTCATGCGAACAGCATCCTGAACCGGAAAAATCTTTAAAGTATTTTGTATAACGCCGGGTTGTTTTTCCTGCACCAAAGTAAGATCATCTAAAACCCAGAAGCCTCTTCCCTGCGTTGCAACAACAAGGTCATTATTTTTAATGGTCAGATCAGTTATAGGAACCATAGGCAAATTCAATTGAAAGGGTTTCCATGAATTACCATAATCATAGCTGATATACATTCCATATTCGGTGCCGCAATATAAAAGCCCGGGCCTTTTTTTATCAGCACGAAGGCATCTCGCAAAATGTAATGATGAAATTCCGTTGGTAATTTTTGTCCACGACTTTCCGTAATCCTCTGTTTTAAAAATGTAAGGAGTAAAATCATCCGTCTTGTATTTTGTGCCTACAAAATAGGCAACCCCTTTTTTAAAGGGATCGCTTTCAACGCAATTCCACATCATCCATTTACCCGCTTCAGGTGGTGTAACATTATCCCAATGTTGGCCACCATCTTTGCTAACATTAATTAATCCGTCATCACTTCCTGTCCATAAAAGATCTTTTTCCAAAGGAGATTCTCCTGCAGTAAAAATGGTGCAATACACTTCAGCACCTGTGTTATCCTGTGTGATAGGGCCACCACTGGATTTTTGTTTTGATTTATCATTGGTTGTAAGATCGCCGCTGATGGCTTTCCAGTTTGCTCCTTCATTTTCCGAAGCGAACAAAACATTGCCTCCTGCATATAATTTTTTTGGATTATTAGGCGAGAAGAAAATAGGAAAGTTCCATTGAAAACGATATTTAATAAAATCAACGCCTCCGCCTAAAGGGTTATCAGGCCAAACACTTACTGCACGGTTTTCCCCGGTTTTATGATCATATCTTGACAGGAAACCGCTATAATTTCCTCCGTAAACAATATCAGGATTTAAAGGATCAGCCACAACATAGCCACTTTCAAAACCTGCTGTAGGCGTCCAGTTTGTTTGGTTTATTTCTGATCCTTCTGTTCTTGATAAAATTCTAACAGTTGTATTATCCTGTTGTGCCCCTAAAATTCTGTAAGGAAAATTATTGTCAGTTGAAACCCTGTAAAACTGGGCTGTTGGCTGATTATCATAAGTGCTCCAGTTTGTTCCGCCATCAAAACTTATTTGTGCGCCGCCATCATCAGCAACAATCATCCTGTTTCCATCTTCGGGATCGATCCAGAGATCATGATGATCTCCGTGCGGTGTATTAATTTGTTTTAATGTTTTTCCTGCATCTGTTGATTTAAACATGTCAGCATTTAATCCATATATCATGTCAGGATTTTTTGGGTCGACAAATATCCTGCTGTAATACCATGCTCTTTGCCTTATGTTTTGATCAGTGCTTGCAAGCGTCCATGTTTCGCCGGCATCATCACTTTTTAATAAGCCGCCTTTTTCTGATTCAACCAATGCATACACTCTTTCAGGATTGGAAGCAGAAACTGCAACACCAATATTCCCGATAACAGTTTTACCCGGAAATCCTTTTTTATCATTTAGCTTCTGCCATGTTTCTCCGCCATCAATACTCTTCCATAATGCACTTCCGCTTCCCCCGCTTTCCAGGCTGTAAGGTGTACGGATAACAGTCCATGTAGAAGCATAAAATACAGAAGGATTACCCGGCTCCATTACAAGATCAATTCCGCCGCTTTGTTTATCACTGAATAAAACTCTTCTCCAGGTTTTTCCTCCATCAGTTGTTTTATAAATTCCTCTTTCCTGATTGGGGCCAAATAAATGACCGATGGCTGCGACCCAGGCTATGTCAGTGTTTTTAGGATGAATTACAATGCGTGCAATATGTCGTGTATCATTTAAGCCAATGTGTTGCCAGCTTCTACCGGCATCATCACTGCGCCACATACCAAAGCCCTCGCTAACATTTCCGCGTAAAGTATTTTCACCTTCACCCACATACAACACGGTTGGATCAGAAGGTGCAACTGCAACGGCGCCAATAGAGCCGCCAAAATATTTGTCTGAAATATTTTTCCAGTTGCTGCCGCCATCAATTGTTTTCCAAACGCCACCACCGGTAGCGCCAAAATAAAAAGTATTTTTTTGCCTGTAATCACCGGCTACTGCTCCACTGCGTCCTCCGCGGAAAGGGCCTACAAGCCTGTATTTAACTTTAGAAAATAAAATACTGTCTTCAGCAGTATTTGAATTTGTAACAGTTTTTTTTTGAGCTGATATGTTTGCTCCGAACGAAATAATAAATAGAAAGAAGAAAAGTTTTTTCATGTAATAAAAATTAAGTTTGGAAGATACAAACAAAAAAAGGCGCTGATCACTCAACGCCCATTTTTTCTTATTTAAAAAAATTATTTAGCTGGCTTATACTGGCTTTCATCAATTGTTTTGTTTACAACGATGGTGTCAAATGTTGTAGAGCCGCTCATCATTCCACCGCCGGGGTTAGCAATTGTTTGCGGAAACATAATGCCATCAAATAATTTGTAATCGCTGTAATTGGTAATTATCTCAACTGATGGATTGTTGCCTCGTGCTGGAGCCATCTGCCTGGTTTATATCAAAAGATTTGTTTTTGTATCTATATAATAGGTTAAGCTGTTGACGGAATTATTTTTTAAATTGATGCGTTAAAAAATGCTGTGCAGTTGTCTATGTGAGTGAGTAAACTTACTAATCCAACATGCACAACATCAAAACAAATTTTGACAAAATTCTTGGGATAATAAAAGATATTCTTGGCAATGAAATAAATAAAAATGGCAACTATTTAAGACCAGGAACAAGACCCGGGTTTGCAGATATAGAAGTGATAGCCTTGAGCCTTACGGCAGAATGTTTAAGCATAGACAGTGAGAATTATTTATTTTCGAAATTGACTACGGAATATTTCAATGAGTTTAAAAATATGATTAGCAGAAGACAATATAATGACCGCAGAAAGTTGTTATTTGAAACAGCGGCAATATAATTAGAAGTGCCATTAAGGAGCAATCAGAAAGAACAAAAGCCCGTCATCAGGATATTGAAGAAAGTAAGAAAGCGGATTGAAACAGTTTTTTCTCAATTATGCGACCAGTTTATGATACAGCGTAACTACGCCAAATCCTTTACTGGCTTAAAATCCAGAATACTTGCAAAGGTTTCCGGATTCACTATTTTACAGTTCTTAAACAAATTTATATACAACAAACCTGTGGGTAGAGTCAAGCATGCTTTAGCTAATTAACTCCGCCAACGGGTAAAGCTTTTATTTTCTCTTTACAAAAGCCTAAATACTTTTAGCTTGAGAACCCGGGTAATTTAGTTTCTTTGCGTTTAAAATTTTATCATTAATATCTTATACTAATGTGGCAAAGCCTTGCAAAATTTGTTTTAAAATTCAAACTTATTTTACTTATTATTTTATTAGCCTTAACAGGGTTAATGGCATACTATGCAAGTAAGGTTACTATTAGCTACGAGTTTGCCAAAGCAATACCAACTGATAATCCAAAGTATCAGCAGTATTTATCTTTTAGAGAAAAATTTGGAGAAGATGGAAACCTTTTGGTTATTGGGATACAGACTGATAAATTTTTTGAGCTAAATACATTTAATGCGTTTAATAAACTCACTCATGAACTAAAAGAAATACCGCATGTGGATGATGCGCTAAGTGTATCTTCTGCCATAAACCTTATAAAAGATACTGCAACACAAAAACTAACTTCTGTTCCGATATTTTCTAAAACAATAAGTTCGCAACAGGAACTTGACAGCAGCAAAAATGTTTTTCTCAGTCTACCGTTTTACAGAACACTTTTATATAATCCTGCCATCAAACCTGATAGCAGTGCATACCTGATCGCGGTTCGAGTTAATAAGGAAGCACTTGCATCTTCGCTAAGAACTGAAATAATAAATAATATTATTGCAAAAGCAAATGAGTTTACCGCCGCTACAAAAATTGAAACTCATTTAAGTGGACTCCCATTAATAAAAACATTAATTGCAGACAGGATAAAAAGAGAAATGAAATGGTTTTTGTTGGGATCATTAGCTTTGTCAGCTTTTATATTACTGATTTTTTTTCGGTCAGTAAGTACAATGGTGTTGTCGTTAACTGTGGTAATTACCGGCGTTATCTGGAGCTTTGGTATTTTATTTTTGTTCGGATATAAGATCACCATATTAACTGCTTTAATTCCGCCTTTGATAGTGGTGATAGGCGTTCCCAATTGTATTTACTTTTTAAATAAATATCATTCTACATACAAAGCAACTAATAATAAAGAGCAATCTTTGATTGATATGGTAAGCAAGATGGGTGTAGTAACTTTATTTTGCAACCTGTCGGCAGCAATTGGTTTTGCAGTTTTTGCGCTTACTAAAAGTGCTGTGCTAAAAGAATTTGGTGCTGTTGCCGGCATCAGCATCATGATGATCTTTGTAATTTCATTTATTTTATTACCGGGTGTATTAAGTTATATACCGCCACCAAAAAAATCTCAAATTAAATATCTTGATAACCCGTGGCTTACAGGTTTGCTTTTAAAAGTTGAGCAATGGGTGCTGCATCATAAAAAAATTATTTATGCAGCAACTGCAATTATTCTTGCGTTTTCGATTATGGGTGTTGTAAAATTACGTTCCGAGGCATTTATGGTTGAAGACCTTCCGGAAACTGATAAGATCTATTCTGATCTTAAATTTTTTGAGAAAGAATTTAAAGGAGTTTTACCGCTGGAAATTGTTGTTGATACAAAAGAACGTTATGGAATAAGAAAGCGGGGGTTAGAGGTATTTGAAAAAATAGATTCCTTATCACAATATATTTCTGCACAAAAAGAAATGGCAAGACCATTATCAATAGCAGAAGCAATGAAATTTCTTAAACAGGCTTCTTTTGACGGAGACACTTCTGATTATGCATTACCAAACACCAGTGACTTTATGATCATGTCAAGTTATTTTAAATTTAAAAAAGATTCCAGTCAAAAAAACGGGTTAACCAATGTTGTCGCTAGTTTTATAGATACTTCCTATCAAAGTACAAGAATAAGTATTAATATGGCAGATGTTGGTACGGTAAGGCTTCCTGTAATTTTAAGTGGAATAAAAACGAGGGCCGACCAATTGTTTGATACAGCAAAATATAATGTGCAGCTAACAGGCAGCAGCATAACTTTTTTAGAAGGCAGTAAATTTATTGTAGACGGATTAAAGCAAAGCATACTATGGGCATTTTTATTAATTGCATTATGCATGCTCTATCTTTTTAAATCGATAAGAATTCTTTTCTGTTCTCTTATCCCCAATGTAATTCCATTAATTGTTACTGCGGGTATCATGGGATGGATAGGCATACGGTTAAAACCCTCTACAGTATTGATCTTTAGCGTAGCGCTGGGAATAGCAATTGATGTTACCATCAGGTTTTTAGTAAATTACAAACAGGAACTTCCGGAGCATAATAACAATGTTATTAAAACTGTTAGCGAAACAATCAAGCATACCGGTTTAAGTATTTTATATACCTCAATGGTTTTAATTGCGGGCTTTGTAATTTTTTGCTTTAGCGGCTTTGGAGGCACGCAGGCTTTGGGCTGGCTTACTTCCTTAACCCTGTTGGTTGCTACTTTAACCAATCTTATTTTGCTGCCGGTATTACTTCTTCTCGGATCAAAGAATAATAAAAAATTAGCAAAGTCAAAATAAATTTTTCCTGGTTCTGTAAATTTGAATTAATTTCCCAGCGCCAAGGATTAATTTTATTGCGCCAAAATTTTGCTTAAAAAATTTAACGGCCAAGATCAGTTTACGTATAGCTATACATGGGCGGTTGATCCTAAACCAATTGATAGAGGTTTGTATGATGCTATTCGGGCGGATGATATAAGAAAGAATCAATTCGCAGCACCTACTGCGCTATATAAATTACAGCCTATAAATAAATTCTTTGACCCAGCCCGTATCTCAGGTGGGCAAAGAGTTATTATCACTGACGAAGTATATATGCGGTCGGACGAATTTTATTTACTGAATGCAGAAGCAAATGCACGTATTGGTCAAGATGCTGCAGCAAGACTAGCACTCTCAACTTATCTTGCACAAAGAATTACAGATGTCTCTTATTTGAATAGTCTATCAGGGCAAGCTCTTATTAATGAAATTTATTTACAAACAAGAATAGAATTATGGGGAGAGGGTAAATCATATCTTGCAATGAAGCGGAATAAAGCTACAATAACCAGAGGATCTAACCATTTATCTGATGCTGGTAACTCATTCCAATATAATGATGATAAACTTACTTTCCAAATACCTCAGGCTGAGGTTCTCAATAACCCTAACTTGAACAAATAATTGATTGGCTTTTAGAAACCAATTGGCGTATGGCAAATAAGTTCTCTAAATCTGGGAAGACGATGGCTGAGAATTTCGTTTAGCTAATCCGTTATAAAACAAGATCCCAATTATTACTAATTATAAAATTAACATAAAAAAACTCCGGTCATTTGCCGGAGTTTTTTTATGTTAATCCTTGTAGAAATTATTACTCATTACAATCTTTTTACTACATTTAATCAGGCAAAAACCTTTATAGACAAGTATTACATAAAAAAGGCACAATACTTTCATACATCTAATTATTAATAATTAAATCAAATTGCCATGAGACCAATATGGACGGGTGCTATCGGTTTCGGACTCGTAAATATTCCTGTAAAACTATACAGCGCAACTCAATCAAGCACTCTTGACCTGGATATGCTTGACAAAAAAGATCACGCCAACATAAAATTTCTAAGAGTGAATGAAAAAACGGGCAAAGAAGTAAAATGGGAAAGTATTGTAAAAGGTTATAAATATAATAATGACTATGTAATATTAGATGACAAAGATTTTGAAGCAGCGAGTGCTAAAAAAACTAAAACAATTGAGATATCAGATTTTGTAAAAGAAGATGAGATAAGCAGTATTTATTATGAAACCCCTTATTATCTTGAGCCCGATAAATCCGGAACAAGAGCTTATGGATTATTACTGCAGGCATTAAAAAAAACAGGAAAGGTTGGCATTGCAACATTTGTAATGAGAAGCAAAGAAAGCCTTGCTGTATTGAGGCCCGATAAAAATGTTTTAGTTTTAAACCGGATAAGATTTGAAGAAGACATAAGAGATCCGAAAGAACTTACATTGCCGGAACATACAGCAGTAAAGCCCGCAGAATTACAAATGGCAGTATCACTCATTAACCAGCTTTCGGGTAAATTTGATGTATCAAAATATAAAGACACATACAGGGAAGAATTATTAAAACTGATCCATGCAAAAGCAAAAGGACAAAAAATAAAAGTTCCTGAAATGAAAGTTGTTCACAGCAAAACACAAGACCTGATGAGCAAGTTAAAAGCAAGTCTTGATGTTAAGCGTAAAAAAGCTTCTTAAAATATGCCGTTAGAACTGTATAAAAAGAAAAGAAATTTTAAAGAAACTCCAGAACCCGAAGGCACGCCAAAATCATCTAAATCAAAATTAGAATTCGTAGTTCAAAGGCATAAGGCTTCCAGTCTTCATTATGATTTCCG
>DATCOF010000200.1:0-3627 GCA_036564845.1 Chitinophagaceae bacterium
CTATTAGAGCCACCAACAGGAGATGAAAAAAATGGTAAAGATGCAGTTCTTAGTGAGGATGCTACCAAAAACGCAAAAGCAGAATTAGAAGCCGTAAACGATGCAATAAAAAATAAATCAAAAAATATTTCTTCACCATTAAATACAAATCAAGATGGCAAAACCAACGAAGCCGATGCCCAAGCCGAAAAAATAATCGGACAATCGGATACTAATGTAGGTGCAGACCAACAATCTGCACCTTTAGTTACAGACGAAGAAAAAAAGCTATTAGAGCCTCATAAAGACAATATTACCCTTTCAGGTATGGATGATAATCAAAAATTAAAATTCATTGCAGAGCAGGCACAAAATATAAGTCCTGATGGTACTAAATTAGAAGGTGATGCAAGACAGTCAACAGAAAATGCTTTTGGTAAAGATTTAGTTGAAGCAGCAATTAAAAAATATCCTGCACCCATAGTAGATAACCCTGCACAAGAAAATAAAAATAATTTAGTAACTTTACAAAACAAAAATCAACAAGATGCAAACGACATCATTACCGGAAAGAAAATATTTAAACGCTTTTCACAAGCAGAGCAGCGAGGCATTGCAGATGGAGGTTCAATACATGCAGAAGCATCCCTTATCCTTGCAAGAGAAGAAGGCACAGGTGGCAAGGATGCAGCCACAAACGAAGAACAAGAGGGCCATATAGAAGATTACGCTAAGAAAAAAGGCGTATGGATAGAAAATCCTACAGAAACATTAACTAAAGAATACGGAAAACCTTTCGCATCAGGAGAGGAGGCTTTAGTTTTTGATAATGGCGATACAGTAGTAAAATTACAAAACACACATCAATACGGCGATTTACAACGTAAGTTTGATAGCATTACACTTCAAAATACTATGTTCCCTGAAACATCAGTAAAGGTATTAGGATATGGCAGGGATGCCAAAACTGGCGACTTCCAAATTATAGTAGAGCAACCTTTCGTACACGCAGACGAAACGGGCATAAACGATGCAAGCAATTCTGTACAAGCTGCAAAGAAAAAAGAACTCGGCAAAGAGTTTATGAAAAATCATGGCTTTGAAAATGTAGAAAAAAATGATTACTCAAACGACCAAACATTAATCTCCGATTTACATAATGGCAATTTCGTAATAACACCAGAAGGTAAGGTAGCAGTTATAGACCCTGTAATGGGATTAAATACAGCAGAAGAAGGTTATGGAGGCAAAAGAGTTTCGGAAAATAAAATTGAAGAAAACCAATCAACAAAACCTGCTGTAATAATGCCAGGTGATGCAGCTAAACAATTTGGACAAGCCGAAAATCCGCCAGAAGGAAATGATAAGCCATCTGTTCATGTAGATCATCCAAAAACGATTTTAACTCATAGAGGGCTTCAAGAAATAGCAACTGAAATAGGTGGTGAAGATGTAACTCCAAGAGAGAGAGAAAGTAGGTTAAGGCAACTTAAAGAAGCTGATAATGAAATTTCTGATTGGCAAGAAAATGGGACTTATGATAAGAACATAAATGATATTATTGACAGGGCTAAAGAAGGTAAAATTGATGAAGTTGAACAAAAGATTTTAGCTAATCATCTTGCAACTTTGAGAGAAGAAAGAAGAGCAATTACAAATACAAACAGCACAGCCTTTAAAAATAAGACAGCAGAAATTGCGAAGGTTCTTGATGCCGCAAAAACAATGCGATCAAAAGCGGGAGGATTGTTAGGTGACAAAGCATTTGGTACAAGTACCCCAAGAGATTATAGTTCCCCGACAGCAATGCAGGAATCAGTTGAGCATGTAACTAATGAGCCAATAAATGCAGAACAAACAAAAAAAATAAAAGAACTTACAGAGCTAAATAAAAAATTACAAAAACAAGCTGATGATGCTGAAAAGTTGACTATTGCTGAAAATAATAAAGCACATAATGGTGATGAACCCACTAAGCCTACTAAATCCAAAAAATCACATGAAGACTATGTTAAAGAGCGTGCAAATGCTTTTGAGGCAGCAAGGAAGGCTTTAAAGGATTTGCGTAGCGGTAAGGGAGGATTAGGAGTTAGTGTACCATTGGTAAGAGAATTGGCTGCTATTGCGCCTCATGTGGCTACGGCAGTAAAAAGTTTAATAGCAGAAGGCGTTAATAAATTAGGGGATATTGTTGACCGCATACACGATGAATTTAAGGATGATATAAAGGGGTTAAGACGTAGGGATATAATGGATGTTATTGCAGGAGATCATGATACGAAAACGGATAAAAAATTAAATCCTGATTCTGAAAAATTAGCCGACATAAAAAAGCAATCAAATCTTACTAAAAAGTTACAGGATTTACAGAATGATTTACCAGAAGATTATGATAGCAATAAAAAAGAGCCATCAGACGAGGTTAAAAAATTATTAGAACAAATTAAAAAGGTAAAGACTGATTTGGCAGACGTAAAGAAAAAAGTAGAAACGCCAAAAGTTGAATTAACACCGGAAGAGCAAAAAATAAAAAATCTTGAAAAGCAAAGAGATGATTTGGTAGCACAAAATTTTAAGCAGAAAGATGGCAAACCTGATTTAAAACTTACAGATGAGCAAAAGCAGAAAGTAAAAGATTTAGAAGATGAAATTGACGATTTAAAAAAGAAATATGGATTAGCAAAAGGTAAAGTTGAAAAACCATTAACAGAGCAAGAGCAAATTGATGAATATAATAAAGAATTGGAGGAATTACAAAATAAATTTGCTGGGCATAAAGGGACTAAATTTACTCCTGAACAAGCTAAGTCAATTTGGAACTATGCTAAGAAAAATTACTTAAATAAAAGTGTTCCTTACCGTGATATGATTAAGCAGGTATCAAAGGATTTAGGGTTATCATGGAAACAAACAAGCGAAGCTATAACAGCCCCAAAAGTTAAGCCCATTTCTGATGCTATGTGGAAGGAACAAGGTAAATTAAACCGTAGTCAAAGCATAACAAAAAAATGGATTGACGATCAAAGCAGGAATATATATGTAAGAAGTTTCTTAAAGGCATCAGCAGACGTAAGAGGATTACAGGTTTTTGGTCATGCTGGTGTATTTATGGGTACTCATGCAGGAATGACTTTAGCAAACCCATTACAATGGCATATTACTATACCTGCATTTTTTAGGGCATATAAATTCGCTTATGGTAATGAAGCGGCTTATGAAAGATCATTAGAAGAATTAAAGAGCCGTCCTTTATATAATCGTTTTGAAAGATTAGGGTTGAAAAATAATCCTGACCAAATAAATACGGAAGAATTTCAAAAATCACAATCCGCATTAGGAGGTAAGATTAAAGAAATAGGGTTACAAGGGATTAAAGGATTTAATGCTTTAAAAGTGTTAAGGCAGGACTTATCGGAGTATCATTACAATAAATTGACAGAAGAAGAAAAGCAAGACGATGGAGCAGTAAAGAGTATAGTTAAATTGGTTAACAATGCAACGGGTGCAACTAATTTAAAAATACCAGAAGTTATAAACGAAGTAACTTTTGCTGGAGGTATGGAGGCTGCACGTTGGGGTAAACTAACACGCAATCCACTTAACGCTACAAGAATAGCATTAAAAGCATTAATACACCCAGATAAAGTG
>DATCOF010000201.1:0-3641 GCA_036564845.1 Chitinophagaceae bacterium
TTTACATTTTAATTAGTGAAGCGGCAAAATTACGTGCCTCACCATCGCTTTCAAAATATTCTTCAAGATTTGGCTTTTCTATAAATGCCACATGCTGCATTGTTTGCTCAACAACAGCCGTGATATCAAGAAACCCGATGCGGTTGTGCAAAAATGCCCATACTGCAATTTCGTTTGCGGCGTTTAAAACACAGGGAACATTTCCTCCTGCAAATAAGGCTTCTGTTGCAAGCGTAAGATTGCGAAAAGTTTTTAGATCAGGCTCTTCAAAATTCAGCACGTTCAATCTTTTAAAATCCATACGTGGCGTATCACTGTAAACACGTTGCGGAAAAGTAAAAGCATATTGTATGGGAAGTTTCATATCGGGTACACCCATTTGTGCTTTCACGCTTCCGTCTTCAAACTGCACCATGCTGTGAACAATGCTCTGTGAATGAATAACAACCTGTATCTGTTCAGGCTTTAAATTAAAAAGCCATTTTGCCTCAATCATCTCAAGCCCTTTATTCATAAGGGTTGCAGAGTCGATGCTTACCTTTGCTCCCATTTTCCAATTAGGATGCTGAAGTGCATGATCCCGTTTTACATTCACCAAAAAATTTGGTTTTTTGCCAAGAAAAGGTCCACCGCTTGCAGTAAGAATTACTTTCTCGATCTTATTTCTTGTTTCACCAACAAGGCATTGAAATATTGCTGAATGTTCGCTGTCAACAGGAAATATCGGAACTCTTTTCTCCAATGCTTTTTGCATTACAATATCTCCTGCAACAACAAGTGTTTCTTTATTGGCAAGAGCAATTGCTTTTCCTTTTTCTACTGCTTTTAATGTTGGCTTTAATCCCGCAAAACCAACAATGGCAGCCAACATCATATCATAAGTATCAAAATCGGCAACTTCTTCAAGTGCATTTTCTCCTGCAAAAACTTTTATATCAGAAGAACCAAGAGCAGACTTTACAGCTTCATATTTTTTTTCATCGCCAATAACCACAGCATTTGGACGAAATTTTAGAGCCTGCTCAATTAATAAGGCATCATTATTTTGTGCGGTAAGAATTTCCACTTCAAAAAGATCAGGATTGGCTTCAATTACCTGCAATGCCTGCGTGCCAATGGAACCTGTTGAACCAAAAAGTGCAATCCGTTTTTTATTTGTATCTGCCATTATGGGCAATAAATTTTGAGGCGGCAATTTAACCAATTAATTGCTGCAATGCTTTGTTAACTTTTTCAAAATTATATTGTTGCAATACAGCGTTCATTATTTGTTTAACCTCTTCGTTCTGCAGATTACCAATTGAACCTTCGTGAGTATGAGCAACTTTTGTATTATATTTAAAATTGCCGATTTCAATATCAGCGCCAATTTGTTTGTAAGCATCACGAAATGAGATCCCCTGCAAAACAAGTTTATTCACTTCTTCTACGCTAAAAATGAATTTATATTTTTCATCTTCCAATATATTTTTTTTAACGCTGATGTTGGAAAGCATAAGCCCTGCCATCTCTAAACAATTCTTAAGGTCATTAAAGGCAGGGATAAGATGTTCTTTCAGCAATTGCAGATCCCGATGATATCCTGAAGGAAGATTTGTTGTCATCAGCATAATTTCATTTGGCAATGCTTGTATGCGATTGCAATGAGAGCGTATCAATTCAAACACATCAGGATTTTTTTTATGCGGCATAATGCTGCTGCCGGTTGTTAGTTCTTCAGGAAAAGAAATGAAATCAAAATTCTGGTTGAGAAACAAAGTTGCATCCATGCTTAATTTAGAAAGTGTAGCAGCAATATTTGCTAAAGCTGATGCAACGATCCTCTCCGACTTTCCTCTTCCCATTTGTGCATACACAACATTATAATTAAGATCATCGAATCCCAAAAGGTCTGTTGTCATTTTCCTGTTGATCGGAAACGAAGAACCATAGCCTGCTGCAGAGCCAAGCGGATTTTTATTTACAACCTGGTAAGCCGCACGAAGTGTAGTGAGATCATCTACTAAACTTTCTGCATATGCGCCAAACCATAATCCGAAAGATGAAGGCATGGCCAGTTGAAGATGAGTGTAGCCCGGCAAAAGATCATCTTTATATTTTTCACTTTGTTGAATTAACAGATCAAAAAAATCTTTTGTGCTGATAACAATTTTTTCAATTTCACTTCTTAAAAAAAGTTTAAGATCGAGTAAGACCTGGTCGTTTCTTGAACGGGCACTGTGAATTTTTTTGCCTACATCACCCAGTTTTTTCGTGAGCAAAAATTCTATTTGTGAATGAATATCTTCAACACCTTCATCCAGTTTAAAATCTTCAGCAAGTGTTTCTTTATAAATTTTTTTAAGTTCTTCTTCTAAAAAATTTAATTCATCGGCTGATAATAAATTTACCGACTGCAACATTTTTATATGAGCCAGTGAGCCCAACACATCAAATGGAGCAAGGAAAATATCGAGTTCTCTATCATTACCAACAGTAAATTTTTCTACCGCTGCTGAAACACTTTTATCTTTTTGCCAAAGCTTCATTTTTAAGTTTAAAGTTTTAAGTTGTACGTTTTAAGTTATCATCTGTATTTACTTACAACCTATAACTTAAAACTTACTACTGTTTATATTATTTGTTCTAAAAGTTTAATATAAATTTCTATTCCTACTTTTATTTCATCAAGATAAATGAATTCATCCGCAATATGGCTGCGACCGGAAAATCCGGGTCCGATCTTTAATGTTGGAAAAGGCATTAATGCTTTATCAGATGTTGTTGGGGAACCATAATACGTTCTTCCCAAAGCCAAGCCAGCCT
This sequence comes from Chitinophagaceae bacterium, assembly GCA_036564845.1. Classification (GTDB taxonomy): domain Bacteria; phylum Bacteroidota; class Bacteroidia; order Chitinophagales; family Chitinophagaceae; genus Ginsengibacter. The sequence continues at coordinate 2,806 of DATCOF010000201.1, forward strand.
TGACTAATGGATGATCCAATGCAATGGAAGTAGATCGAAGCCTTGTGCTTCGCGGATGTAATTTGCATTTTACATTTTTTTGAATAACATCCAGCACTTCTTCAAAAGTATACAATTCATTTACTCTTACATCTGCAACAAAACTGCATTGGGAAGGAACCACATTATGCGCTTTGTTATCAGTTTCTATAGATGTAACACACATTTTTACCGGGCCTAACAGCTCAGAAACTTTATCGAACTTATACGTCTGAAACCATTCAATATCTTTTATCGCTTTATAAATTGCATTGTCACCTTCTTCTCTTGCAGCATGTCCTGCTTTTCCTTCTGCCATACAATCAATCACCAACAATCCTCTTTCGGCAACCGCCATTTGCATCAATGTTGGCTCACCAACAATTCCAAAATCTATTTCGCTCAATTTTGGTAATAATATTTCAACTCCATTCTGTCCTGAAATTTCTTCTTCTGCAGTTGCAGCAATTATAATATTGTATTGTAAATTTTGTTTTTCGTAGAAATATAAAAAAGTTGCGATCAAGGAAACCAAAGCACCACCGGCATCATTACTTCCTAAACCAAAAAGTTTATTTTCTTTTTCAATAGGAGAAAAAGGATCTAATGTATAACCCTTGTTTGGCTTTACTGTATCGTGATGTGAGTTGAGAAGAATGGTTGGCTTAGATGCATCAAAAAATTTATTTTTTGCAAAAACATTATTTAGAAATCTTTCTGTTGTTACATTTTTTGATTGAAGAAATTCTTCAATAAGAGATGCGGTTTTATCTTCCTCTTTGCTGAAAGACGGAGTAGCAATTAATTTTTTAAGAAGA
>DATCOF010000202.1:0-5797 GCA_036564845.1 Chitinophagaceae bacterium
CACCATCACCATTTATATAAACGGGTGTTTTATTTATAATACCTTTTACAAATAATGGAATGACCGCAGCGTAAGGGCCATCAGGATCCTGTCGCGGACCAAATATGTTGAAGTATCGCAAACCAATAGATGGAATTTTATAAACACCTGCAAAAACCTGTGCATACATTTCATTCACACGTTTGCTAACTGCATAAGGCGACAAACAATTACCAATCCGGTCTTCCTGCTTTGGCAATGTTGGTTCATCACCATACACTGATGAAGACGAAGCATACACAAACCGCTTTACATTATTATCAACCGATGCTTTTAAAATATTTACAAACCCTCCAACATTTACATCATTAGTAGTTTGTGGTTCTTTAATTGAACGTGGCACAGAACCCAATGCAGCCTGGTGTGTTACATAATCAATATCATTACAGGCATGCTGACATGTTTCTAAATTTCTGATATCACCTTCTAAAAATTCAAATGCAGGAAAGAGTTTTAAGAGATCGAGGTTTGATTGAAATCCATTCGCCATATTATCCAGTACGCGAACTTTTTTTGCACCATTCTTTAATAAATATTCTGCAATATGGCTTCCTATAAATCCGGCGCCTCCTGTTACAAGAAAATTTTTATTATGTAAATCTTTATCGTGAAATGTATTTTTCAAAAAAGTTAGTTATTGATTTATTATTTAAAGAAACTACAAACTCCAATATGTTCTGCTGGTTATTTTTCCACGATACATTCCTTTAAGATCAGCAATGATTGCATGAGGCTTTGTTACCGCTGCAAACTCTGCATCATTTAATTTTTTATAATCGTTATGAGGAACTGTAATGATAACTGCATCATAATCGTTGCTCAACTCCTGTGTTAATCCAAATCCATACTCATGGGTAAGCTGTTCATCGGAAGCATGCGGATCAGTAACATGAACATTGAGTGAATAAGATTGCAATTCTTTTACAACATCTGCAATTTTTGAGTTACGTATATCACTTACATTTTCTTTGAAAGTGGCGCCCATCACCAACACCTTTGCATGTTTTACATTTCCGTTATAATGAATGATGTGTTGCAAAACTTTTTTTGCAACGTAACCTCCCATGCTGTCGTTGATCGCTCTGCCGGCAAGTATCACCTGCGAATCATATCCAAGTTCTTTTGATTTATGAGTTAGATAATATGGATCTACACCAATGCAATGCCCGCCAACTAAACCCGGCTGAAATTTTAAAAAATTCCATTTGGTACCAGCGGCTTCCAACACTTCGTAAGTATTTATTCCCATCTTATCAAAGATGATGGAAAGCTCGTTCATTAAAGCGATGTTTAGATCTCTTTGTGTGTTCTCAATAATTTTTGCAGCTTCGGCAACTTTTATTGACGAAGCTTTATGAACACCGGCATCAACAACCAAACCATACACCTTTGCAATTACATCTAAACTTTCTTCATCACAACCGCTAACTACTTTTATAATATTACTTAAGGTGTGTTCTTTATCACCCGGGTTAATCCTTTCCGGTGAATAGCCAATTTTAAAATCAACAATATTTTTTAATCCTGATAATTTTTCAATGATGGGAAGGCAATCTTCCTCTGTACATCCCGGATACACTGTTGATTCAAACACAACATAATCTCCTTTTTTAATAACCTTACCAATTGTTTCGCTTGCTTTTTTTACAGGCCGGAGATCAGGAACATTGTGCTCATCAACCGGGGTAGGCACGGCAACAATATAAAAAGAAGCTGTTTTTAAAACCTCTATATCTGAAGTGAATTCAATACAACAATTCTCAAAGGCTTCTTTATCCAATTCCTGGCTGGGATCAATGTTCTGCCTCATTAATTGTATGCGGTCGTCATTTATATCAAACCCAATTACTGAAAGTTTTTTTGCAAATTCAAGCGCTATCGGCAGCCCTACATAGCCAAGGCCGATAACAGCTAACTTTTTTTTCTTGTCAATTAAATCCTTGTACATTTTTTCTGATTTATCTTCTGCTTTCAAATTCTTTTGGAAGTTTGTTCAATTCTTCTTTAGGCAAAGATCTAAAATACTCATAAGTAATTTTTAATCCTTCCTGTCTTGAAATTTTTGGCTCCCATCCTAATATTTTTTTTGCTTTTGAAATATCCGGCTGCCGTTGTTTTGGATCATCCTGCGGCAAAGGCTTGTAAACAATTTTTTGTTTTGTGCCTGTTAGTTTTATTATTTCTTCAGCAAAATCTTTTAATGATATCCAATCAGGATTACCAATATTCATTGGCATATCGTAATCACTTAACAGCAATCGATAAATACCTTCTATCAGATCATCTACATAACAAAAGCTTCTTGTCTGGCTGCCATCACCAAAAACAGTCAGGTCTTCTCCTCTCAATGCCTGCCCGATAAAAGCCGGCAAAGCCCTGCCATCATTGAGTCTCATGCGGGGACCATACGTGTTGAATATTCTTACGATCCTCGTTTCCAATTTATGAAACGTGTGATATGCCATTGTAATAGCTTCCTGAAAACGCTTTGCTTCATCATACACGCCACGTGGACCAACAGGATTTACATTGCCCCAATATTCTTCAGTTTGAGGATGCACTAATGGATCTCCATACACTTCGCTTGTTGATGCAACTAAAATTCTTGCTTTTTTTGAAAGCGCCAAACCCAAACAATTATGCGTACCAAGTGAACCTACTTTTAAAGTTTGAATAGGAATTTTTAAATAATCAATCGGGCTTGCAGGAGAAGCAAAATGCAAAATATAATCGAGCTTACCGGGAACATGAATGAATTTAGAAACATCATGATGATAAAATTCGAATTGCTCTAATTTAAAAAGATGCTCAATATTTTTCAGATCGCCGGTTATAAGATTATCCATCCCGATCACATAAAAACCTTCTTTTATAAACCTGTCACAAAGATGAGAACCTAAAAATCCGGCAGCGCCTGTTATAAGAATTCTACCCCCTGAAACCCCCAAACCCCCTAAAGGGGGCTTATTGCGGACATTTAATTGATTATTGTTACTCATTAATATTTCAATATTAAATCTTTTTTACTTTGCCGCTTCGGGGGTTATGGTTCTTCTCCCTATACTGTCATAATGAAAGCCACATTCTTCCATTTGCTTCAGATCAAATAAATTACGGCCATCAAAAATTAATTTATTTTTAAGAAGAGATTGTATTTTATTAAAATCAGGTGTTCTGAATTCACTCCATTCTGTTGCGATTATCAGAGCATCTGCATCTTTCAAAGCGTCGTATTGATTATCTGAATAATTTATTTTTTCTCCAATTTCTTTTTTTACATTAGGCATTGCTTCAGGGTCAAAAGCCGTTACCATAGCCCCTGCACTCACAAGCTCATCAATAATACTTAATGCAGGCGCTTCCCTAATATCATCTGTGTTTGGTTTAAATGCAAGTCCCCACAAAGCAAATTTTTTACCTTTAAGATCATTACCAAACCATGCATTTATTTTTGAAACGAGATGACGTTTTTGATTTTCATTCACTTCCATCACAGCTTCTAAAATTTTAAAATCATAATTTATTTCCCGTGATGATCTTGATAAAGCCTGCACATCTTTTGGAAAGCAACTGCCGCCATAACCAATGCCGGGGAATAAAAATCTTCTTCCAATTCTTTCATCGCTGCCAATTCCTTTACGCACCATGTCCACATCTGCGCCCAGTTTTTCACACAATTGTGCGATCTCATTCATGAAAGAAATTTTTGTGGCAAGAAAAGAATTGGCTGCATATTTTGTAAGCTCTGCAGATCTTTCATCCATGTAAATAATAGGATTTCCCTGACGAACAAATGGCGCATATAATTCTCCCAATAATTTTTTTGCTCTTTCAGATTCAGTTCCTATCACTACTCTATCAGGTTTCATAAAATCATCAACAGCTACGCCTTCACGCAAAAATTCGGGATTGCTTACAACATCGAAGGCCCCCTCCAAACCTCCCCCGGTGGGGGAGGTTTTTAAAGCACTTTCAAGTATAGCACTTCTTACTTTGTCTGAAGTACCAACGGGCACTGTACTTTTATCAATAATAATTTTGTAATCATCTTTTTTAAGTAACCTGCCAAGATCTTTTGCTACGCCTAAAACGTACTGCAGATCAGCGTTTCCATCACCATCGGGGGGCGTAGGTAATGCCAGGAAAATAATTTTTGCATCTTTAATTCCTTCTTCTAATGAAGTAGTAAATTTTAATCTTCCTTCTTTTTCATTTCTTACAAATATCTTTTCCAGTCCCGGTTCATAAATTGTTATCTGTCCCGTAGATAATTTCTCCACTTTCTTTTTATCAATGTCAACACAAGTAACATCATTGCCGGTTTCTGCAAAGCATGTTCCTGTTACCAATCCAACATAACCTGTTCCTATAACTGCTATCTTCATTTATTAAATTTATTTATTTACAAACTCCAATACCTTATTAGTTATATATGATTGTTGCTCTTCATCTAACTCTGTATGTATCGGCAATGAAATTACTCTTTCGGTTAACCAATCTGTTATCGGCAAATTATAATCACCTCCGCCAAAAGCTTCAAACATTTTTTGACGATGTGCAGGCACAGGATAATATATCATGGAAGGGATATTATTTTCCGCAAGAAATGTATTCAATGCATTTCTAAAACCTACAGGATCATTTTCATTTTGCAGGATCAATGTGTACTGATGAAAAACATGTGTACAATATACAGCTCTGAAAGGTGTTGTTATTTTTGGATGATTTGCAAATGCTTTATCATACCAGGCTGCAGCTTTTTGGCGTGCTGAAATGTATTCATCAAGCAATGGAAGTTTTATATTTAAAACTGCAGCCTGCATTGCATCCAGCCTTGAATTGCAGCCAACCATTTCATGATAATATCTTACTTTTTGCCCGTGATTGGCGATCATCTTTAATTTTTCTGCCAATGCATCATCGTTGGTAAACATCGCTCCCCCATCTCCATAACATCCTAAATTTTTGCTGGGAAAAAATGATGTGCATCCAACAGTTCCAATTGTTCCGGATTTCTTTTTTGTTCCATCTTTAAAAATATAATCTCCACCAATTGCCTGTGCAGTGTCTTCAATAACAAATAAATTATGCTCTTTGGCAATCGCCATTATTTCTTCCATGTTGGCAGTGTGCCCATATAAATGAACCGGAACAATGGCTTTTGTTTTGGAAGTGATCGCGTTTTTAATTGCGGAAGGATCAATGCAAAATGTTTTTTTATCTACATCAACAAATACAGGTTTTAGCCTTAGCAAAGCCATCACTTCTGTTGTGGCAATGTAAGTGAATGAAGGTGTGATAATCTCATCGCCGGGCTGCAAACCCAGCGCCATCATTGCAATCTGCAAAGCATCGGTGCCATTACCACAGGGGATAGTGTGCTTAATCCCCAAATAGTTTGAAAGATTAGCAGCAAAATCAGTCACCTGTTTTCCACCAATAAACATTGTGCTATCCAATACATTTAAGAGTGCACTGTCTATCTCAGGTTTTATTTTGAGATATTGCTGCTTTAAATCAACCATTTGTATGGGCTTCATAATAACTTTTTAAACGGCGGCAAAGATAAGAATTGAAACAGGAAAGTGAAATTATCCTGAAAGGATGGCTTTTTAAAACAAATTATTCAGTATGATTTATAACAGAAGAAATTAGATTTGCTTATTAAACGAACATCTTGAAGTTACTATTGTATAACATTTTTTTGAAGATATATCCTCTCGGAATCCGCATCGCATCTATATGGAATGAAAAAGCA
>DATCOF010000203.1:0-30542 GCA_036564845.1 Chitinophagaceae bacterium
TCTGGATGAATATAAATACCGATTTAATAAACGCAATATGCGCCAATGGATTTTTGATAATATCATAAACAGGATGATGCATAACATTCCTCATCCTTATCCAATATTAAAAACACTTTGCGCTTATTCTACCTAATTCTATTTTTTTATTTCAGAATTGTTATCAATTGTTGCATTAACAAGCACCTCATTTTGCTTGCGAATCTGTTCCGCTGTCAATGACTGCTGAATGTTTAATAATGTGTCAAGCTTACTCATTTTTTGGTCCTTGCTTTATCCTTAATTAAAACTAATCAATTATAGCAATCTATACAACACGTATTTTTCTTCTCCAATCCAATAACTTTACACCATGTCTTCTCTTACTATTACCATCATGCAATCAAATCTTTATTGGGAAAATAAAAAAGCAAACTTTGATATGCGTTAGTCCTTATAACTTAATAGATATTTGAAGATGTCCACCAAGTCCGTCTTTAATTATGCGTTGTAAAGTTGAAAAGCGAACATCCTTTAAATCTCTCTCAAGTTTTGAAATGTAAGATTTATTTGTTCCTGATAGTTCAGCAACCTTCTCCTGTGTCAAGCCTTTTTCTTGTCTGGCTTGTTGAATAAGCACACCAAGCCTGAACGCTTCGTATTCAGTATCAAACTTGTCTCTCTTTTTTGTGCCTTTAACTCCTACTTCTTTGTCGATAAATTCGCTAAGGCTTGTTAGATTTTTTTTCTTCATAATATTCCTTTTTAATTTTCTCTGCTTTTTCAATTTCTTTTGTGGGTGTCTTTTGAGTTTTCTTTTGAAAACCATGTCCAACTACTACAAGATTATTGCTGTCGAAGAAGCAGAAGATGCGAAAAATGTTATTGCCAACCTGAACCCTGATTTCATAAAGGCCATCAGTGTTTTCAAGATGTTTAAAATAAATTTCAGGAATTCGGTTTTGGCTTTCAACAATTTGAAATGTCCAAAGAATTTTCTTTTGAACCTTCCATGTTTGCTGCCGATAAAAATCACTGAAATATTCTTTAAAGAAAAAGAATTCTCGTTTGTTAGCCACTTATCAAAGATAATAAAGGTGGTCTAATTGGACAACTAATAATTTTTAGGATGTTCGATAGCATTATACGTAACTTACAAATTGCCGCAATTTCCAAACTAGCTGCTTTACAATGTGCCCTGTTTTCTTCTCCAATCCAATAACTTTACACCATGTCTTCTCTTACAATAACTATCATACAACCCAATCTTCACTGGGAAAATAAAAAAGCAAACCTTGATATGCTTGCTAAAAAAATTGAGAGCATAAAAGAAAAAACAGAAGTGGTTATTCTTCCTGAAATGTTCAGCACAGGATTTAGTATGCAGCCAAAACTGTTGGCAGAAAAAATGGATGGAAAAACAATTGAGTGGATGAAAAAAATATCTTCTTCTAAAAAAATAATTCTTACAGGAAGTGTGATAATTGAAGAGGATGGAAAATATTTTAACCGGCTTATCTGGATGTTGCCAAACGGAGAATATGGCGTGTATGATAAGCGGCATTTGTTTGCTTATGCAGATGAACACAATCATTATTCAGCAGGAAATAAAAGGTTGATCGCACAGGTAAAAGGATGGAAAATAAATTTGCAGGTTTGTTATGATCTGCGCTTTCCTGTATGGTCCCGGCAATCCCCCCCTCTCCAAAAGGAGAGGGGGCTGGGGGGTGAGGCCGAATATGACTTGTTAGTAAACGTTGCTAACTGGCCCGAGAGAAGGATCGCCGCATGGAAAACTTTGCTGCAGGCAAGAGCGATAGAAAATCAATGCTATGTTGTTGGTGTTAACCGCGTTGGTGATGATGGTAATAATATTCACTACAACGGCGGTAGTACGATCACTGATCCGCTGGGAGAAATTTTGTATCACAAAGCAAATGATGAAGATGTATTTACTTATACTTTGCAAAAAGAAAAACTGGATGAAGTGAGGGAGAAATTTCCTTTCTGGAGAGATGCTGATTCTTTTGATATATTGCCTTAATTATGCAAACTGTTTTTACTGCCGATAAAATTTTTACAGGAAGCGACTGGCTTCCGGATCATGCAATTGTTACAGAAAATGATTTGATAGTTGATGTACTTCCGTTGGTTTCTTTATCTCATGATGCGGTGATAAAAAAACATTCGCCCATGATTGCACCATCATTTATTGATGTGCAGATCTATGGAGCCGGTGAGAAATTATTTGCAGTTTACCCAACTACCGACAGTCTTCAAAAGCTGTATGAACACTGCGTTGCAGGCGGTACTCATTATTTTTTACCTACAGCTGCCACCAATACTATCGAAGTATTTTACAAATGCATTGATGCAATAAAAAATTATTGGCAACAAAATGGCAAAGGTGTTTTGGGTTTACACATTGAAGGCCCGTGGATAAATAAATTAAAACGCGGCGCACACATTGAAAGTTTAATTCACTCACCAACATTAGCAGAAGTAAAAGAATTGTTGGCGTATGGTAAAGGCGTAATAAAAATGATAACGCTTGCGCCGGAAGTTTGCAGCAAAGAAGTTGTTGATTGTATTTTATCTAACGACATAATTATTTCTGCAGGACACAGCAATGCAACTTTTACCGAAGCCACAAATGCATTTGATACCGGCATTGAAACCGCAACACATTTATTCAACGCAATGAGCCTGCTGCATCATCGTGAACCTGGTTTGCCCGGCGCCATTATGCAACATCATGCGGTAATGGCAAGCATAATTCCTGATGGCTATCATGTAGATTTTGAAATGATAAGTATTGCAAAACAAATAATGAATGAGCGGTTGTTTATTATCACAGATGCAGTAACAGAAACTAATGAAGGTTTATATCCGCATCAGTTAGCGGGAGATACCGATAGCTATCGGTATGAATCGAATGGAATTCTTAGTGGTTCTGCATTAACGATGGCAAAGGGAATAAAAAATTTAGTTGAAAAATGCGGGATAGAATTAACGGAAGCATTGCGCATGGCTTCTTTGTATCCTGCAAGATTATTGGGAATGACCAACTATTTGGGAATGATAAAAAAAGGATACACTGCTCATATTATTTTTTTGGACGAAGACCTAAATATTATTTAGTATTCTTTTCTTTGATCATCTCTTTTACAAATTCCATTTTTCTGTCAATATCTTTTCTTGAAGATTCTACTGTTGGCCCAACATAAATATCCGGCACAACACCTGTGCCCTTTTGAGCGATATGATTGTATTGCACCAACCTGAACATTGGTAACCGTACTCTTAATTTTGTATTAGGCAAAGTAATATCCGGTATCATAATACCCGAGTTGCCATACCAGCCACCGCCTGTGTTTTCGCCAACAAGCGTAACATTATTTTGTCCCTTAACGGCATTACAAAATAAAGAAGACGCAGAAAATGTTAGCCCGTTAGTAAGCACATACACAGTGCCTGCAAAATGGTTTTTATTCTTTAGATGCATTGTATGCCTTTCCCAAAATCCAAAATGATAAAGCCCGTCTTCTCTTTTTTTAGTAAGAAAAAGTAATCCTATGTTATTAAAAAATCCTGATTTAATATATTTTGTATAAGGCGCAAAACTTTTGCTGATGGCAACTGCTGTATCAGCAACTTTAAACGGAGTATTGCAGATATATTTTGCAAGTGCAACATAATTAGAAATGTCTCCACCGCCATTTGCACGAATATCAATAACAACATGTTTGATATTATTTTTTCTGATCGATCTGAACGAATGCCTGAAAAATCCTTTAAGCCAGCTACCACCCGAAAAACTGTTTATCGTTATCACAGATATGCCGTTGCTCGTTTTTAGCGAACGGACATTCTCTAATTTTTCTTTTCGGGTTTGATGTTTTTGTTTTATCGGCGGAAAGTTTTTTATTTTTTTTAAAGTGTCTTCTGTAAGGCCGAACAACGACACATTTGTTTTTTTCTCTACTCCCAAACTATCAATGTATTGAACGGAATAGTTTTTATAAATGCCGAAAACGTTTCGATGAAAGTATGGAAAGCTTGTACTTAGCCGGATATAATTCACATTATCTTCATAGCCATCTTCAACCAACGAGCCGAACATTTTTTTTATCATGTCAGCGTTTCTGATTCCGTTTATTGACGTGATGAACATTCCTTTTTTAATGACTGAATCTTTTCTGTTAAGATTGGCGGTCACTACCATTGTATCTTTCCATATTTTTAAATACAACGGAAAAGATGGTATCCTTTTATTCCTGATAAATTTGTTCCAGCCCCTGCTCATGCTAAAGCTGGTATGCCCGCAATGAATTTTGTTTGTGAGCGGCGCTAATATTTTCCAACCGAATTGCAACTCCGTCATTGAGTCGGAAATATTTTTGTAGCCGTCATCAAAATACTGATCCATACTGTCTTTGGAGGTGTACCAATAAAGTGAAGGATGTTTTTTTTCCAGAATATTCCTTAGAAGAGTGTAATCTTCCTGCAATTTTTCTTTTGGGTATTTTTTATCAGCAGAATAATTGGAAACAGAGCAGGCGGTTAGAATACAGCATAGCAAAAAATAATAAAAGAGCCTATAGATCATTTTTAATCAGAGTATTGAATTCTTATTTTATTTTCATCGTATTGATTAATTCTTTCGGGCTTAAAACCGGAAGTTGTTTGAGACTGTGTTTAGCGAAATCTTTTTTATTTCTTGTTATAAAATAATCCATCTTATTATCCAGGGCGCCATAGTATAAGATACTGTCTTCTTTATCTTTAAAGCTACTCTTCATTGCATTTTTAATATTGTGCGAATCAATACATAAAACATTAATGTTATTCAGGAGGCGAAGTACTTGATCTTCAAGACCGGTAACATATATCGCATTGGTAATTACGGTTTCGCTAACGCAGGCAATAACATCGTTGCCTTCCGCCAATGTAAATATTTGATTAGTATAATCTATATCAAACAATCTTTGCTCGAGAAAATCTATTACAATATTTGTGTCTAGAAAAATTTTAGGAACCATATTTTTTAATAAGCTTCTCTTTCAAAATTTTTTTCTCTGCACCGTATGGCGTTTTTTTTGTCGGAGCATTTTTTATCATGTAATCAACAATGGATTCTTCTTCTCCTTCGCTGGAAATTTTTTTAAGATACTCCTCAACCAGTCTTGAGATGCTGGTTCTTTTTTTTCTAGCCGTTCTTTTAGCTTTTTCAATAACCGGCTTAGATATATTTAATGTGAGCTTTGTAAGCATATACGTAACTTTTTATAAATATACGTGAAAATTTATTTAAATGCATTCCAGCCCTGGGCGGTAATTGCATATTTGTTGCCGCCTTTGGTGATGATATTTGCTCCTTCTTCTTTATCTGTTATGTAGCCGATAACACTTATCTGTTCATTCAAAACTATTTTATCATAATCACTTTGCGTGAGCGTAAATACCAATTCATAATCTTCGCCACCACTTAATGCACATGCTGTAGGATCGAGCTCAAGCTTGTAAGCATACTGTCTTGCAAGATCATTTACCGGAATTTTTTCTTCATACAAAACACAGCCAACATTACTTTGCTTGCAGATGTGTAACACTTCGCTGCTAAGTCCGTCACTTACATCTATCATCGAAGAAGGCAATATCTCATTCGTTGCAAAAAATTCTATGATATCTTTTCTTGCTTCGGGCTTTAAAATTCTTCCGATAATATAATCCTGGTTTTCAAGATCGGGCTGCACACCTTTTGTTTCTAAAAAAACTTTCTTCTCTCTTTCCAATAATGTTAATCCAAGAAACGCTCCGCCAAGATCGCCGGAAACACAAAGCAGGTCTGCTTTTTTTGCGCCGCTTCTTGTTACATATTTATCAGGAGCAACTTCACCAAGCGCTGTAACAGAAATAATAAATCCTTTTTGCGATGTAGTTGTATCGCCGCCGATCAGGTCAACATTATATTTTTCGCAGGCAGCATAAACGCCATCATAAAATTCATCCAAAGCCTCTACACTAAATCGGTTGCTGAAGGCAATGCTCATGGTTATTTGAGTTGGTGTAGCATTCATAGCATAGATGTCGCTAACATTTACAACAACGCTTTTGTAACCCAAATGTTTTAGAGGAGTATACATCAGGTCAAAGTGGATTCCTTCCACAAGCATGTCTGTGCTAATAACAGTTTGACCAAGATGATCGATCACGGCACCATCATCACCAACGCTAACAATGGTTGAAGAATTTTTTATCTCATTATTTTTTGTAAGATGATCGATCAAACCAAATTCTCCAAGAGTAGATATTTCTGTTCTTTCTTCCATGTGTTTAAATGTACGATTTACGGTGTGTGATGTACGATGTTTTACAGTTTACAAAAATTTATAATTCTCCCTTCACATACTTCAGCAACTCATCATGAATTTTTCCATTGGTTGCAAGAATGTGTGGCTGATAGGGAGAATACTTTTCTCCTTTAAAATCTGTTACTTTTCCGCCGGCTTCTTCTACAATTAAGAAACCTGCAGCACTGTCCCATGCTGATAATTTATGTTCATAAAATCCATCAAACCTTCCGGCTGCAACCCAGCAAAGATCAATAGCTGCACTTCCCAATCTTCTTACAGGAATACCTTTTCTTATTAATTTTTCAAAGACCTGTATCGGTCCGTTGGGTTCATCTAAATAAGTATATGGAAAGCCGGTTACCAGGCAACTTGTTATTACTTCTGTTTTATCACTTACTAAAATTTTATTTTCATTTAATGTGGCTCCCTTTCCTTTTTCTGCAAAAAAGAATTCATTCATGTTCGGATTAAACACTGCTCCCAAAACCATTTGGCCGTTATGTTCCAGGCCAATGCTCACACAACAAATAGGAATTCCGTTGGCAAAATTTACGGTTCCATCTATCGGATCAATTATCCATTTGTATTCACTTGCTATGCCGGATGCACCGCATTCTTCACTTAAAATTAAATGGTCAGGAAAATCTTTTTTAATAACATCAATAATTGCTTTTTCTGATGCATGATCAGCTTCAGTAACTAAATTATTAATGCCTTCCTTGTTTGATATCTTAAAAGAACCATTAAAAAATCTACTAAGTTCATTTGCGCCGGCTTCAGTGGCTTTTAGTAACGTTGATTTTAACATGGCGCAAAGATAAATTGTCTGAACCATGATTTAGGGAGATTTTTAGATTAAAAAGATCCATCATCTCTTGATTTAGATACTTAAAATAAATTGATACAATAAACAAATACTCTTTCAGCCATACAACCATTAATTTAGCTGTTATTAATATATCGCTTGCAACTCTCCATCATCATAGTAAATTATAATGTAAAATATTTTTTAGAGCAATGCCTTTGTTCTGTAATAAAAGCTATTCACAACATCGATGCGGAGATATTTGTTGTAGACAACAGTTCTAACGACGGCAGTAAAGATTTTTTAAAAGGAAGATTTACCAATGTAAAATTTATTTGGAACAGGGAGAACATAGGTTTTTCCAAAGCCAATAATATTGCACTAAAACAGTCCACAGGTAAGTATATTTTATTTTTGAACCCTGATACATTGTTGCCGGAAGATTGTCTTGAAAGATCCATTTCATTCCTTGAATCACATGCTGAAGCAGGGGCTTTGGGTATAAAAATGCTGGATGGGTCAGGAAATTTTTTAAAAGAAAGTAAGCGATCTTTTCCATCACCACTTACTTCGTTTTACAAACTATCAGGCCTTGCAAAATTGTTTCCTCATTCTAAAATATTTTCTAAATACCATTTAGGAAATCTTGATGAAAAACAAAACCAGGAAGTTGATGTTTTAGCCGGAGCCTTTATGATGGTTCCTAAAAAAATAATTGATAGTGTAGGCAGTTTTGATGAAGATTTTTTTATGTATGGAGAAGATGTTGACCTCAGTTACCGCATACAGAAAGCGGGATATAAAAATTTATATTTTGCCGATAGCTGCATCATTCACTTCAAGGGTGAAAGCACAAAAAGAGGCGGACTTAATTATGTAAGATTGTTCTATAAAGCGATGAGCATTTTTGCCCGAAAGCATTATGGCAACAAGGCTGTACTTTTTAATTTACTGATACAGGTTGGAATTTTATTAAGGGCATTTCTTTCCGCAATAAAAAGATTTATCAATTGGATCGGTATGCCTGTTATTGATGGGGCTGTAATATTAATGAGTTTTTGGGCGGTTAAATTTTTGTGGAACCTGTACATAAAAAAAGATGTGAATTATTCTCCCAACATGCTCATCATTGCATTTCCTTTTTTTACAATTATTTTTTTAATCGCCTCTTATTATTCGGGATTATATGATAATGGTTTTAAACAAAAAAGATTAAATCATTCTACCATTATTGCTTTTGCAATATTGTTATCAGTGTATGCATTACTTCCTGAAAGCTTTCGTTTTTCAAGAGGCATTTTAGTATTCGGATCTCTTCTCGCATTTATATTAATGACGTTGATAAGATGGTGGCTTGTAAAATGGAAAGTAATTGAAAGGGATGAAAAAAACGATGAGCACAGGCAAACTTTTATTGTCGGCACTCAGAAGGAATATGAAGAAGTAAACACTATAATGCAAAACGCCGGAATGGAAGAAAGGGTTCTGGGACGAATAGAAGTGAATGGCGGTAAAACAAATGCAATAGGAAAAATTGAAGATATTAGCCGGCTGCTTACAGCCTATTCTATAAAAGAAGTTATTTTTTGTGAAGGAGAATTATCTTTTAAAAAGATAATCGGGATGATGAATATTCCGAAACACGTAAGAATAAAATTTTATGCATGTAACGCTTCAGGAATAATTGGGAGCAACAGTAAAAGATCAAGCGGTGATTTTATTTCTTCAGATAAAAAGATCCGGCTGTCTCTCCCGATAAGTAAACGAAACAAAAATTTTATGGATGTAGTGATCAGCATTTCATTTCTAATAACATTCCCTGTGCATTTGGTCTTTCAAAAAAAACCGGGAAAGTTTTTCAAAAATGTTT
This sequence comes from Chitinophagaceae bacterium, assembly GCA_036564845.1. GTDB lineage: Bacteria > Bacteroidota > Bacteroidia > Chitinophagales > Chitinophagaceae > Ginsengibacter. Next base: position 9,011 of record DATCOF010000203.1, read on the forward strand.
TTGATATTTTATTTCTAAAGAAAACATGGGTTGGTTATGCATTTCCGGAAAATGCATTACCCAAAATAAAACATGGGGTGTTGACTATAACCGGGCTCCCATCTTCTTTAAATACTTTGCCCCCTGAGAGTCTCATAGCTTCTGATAAATGGTATGCCATCGATTATGATGTTTGGGAAGATGTAAAAATAATAAGGCGGAGCTATAAATTTTTGGATGCATAAAAAAGCCATCCACAAAAGTGAATGGCCTTACTAACCCCGGTAATTATTTATGCTGCAGCTGCCTCTGCAATTTTTGCTCTTATCTTTCCTTCCAGTTCGGCGGCGAGTTCCGGATTATCGATCAGCAATTGTTTTACTGAATCACGCCCCTGTCCCAATTTGGTAGTGTCATAACTAAACCAGCTTCCGCTTTTTTGTATAACACCGAATTCAACACCCATATCAATTATTTCTCCTGTTTTAGAAATTCCCTGCCCGAACATAATATCAAATTCTGCAACACGAAAAGGCGGAGCAACTTTATTTTTTACCACTTTAACTTTCACTCTGTTTCCAACAGCTTCATCACCATCTTTTATTTGTGCCATTCTGCGAATATCCAATCTTACAGAAGCATAAAATTTTAATGCATTACCGCCCGTTGTAGTTTCGGGGTTGCCAAACATAACACCTATCTTATCACGAAGCTGGTTGATAAAAATACAGCAACTGTTTGTTTTGCTTATTGTGGCAGTAAGCTTGCGCAACGCCTGGCTCATCAGCCTTGCCTGCATACCCATTTTGCTGTCACCCATTTCACCTTCCAGTTCTCCTTTTGGTACAAGTGCGGCAACAGAATCTATCACTACTACATCCAAAGCGCCTGAAAGAATAAGACGGTCAGCAATTTCCAAACCCTGTTCTCCATAATCGGGTTGAGATATTAAAAGATTATCAACATCTACTCCTAATCTTTTAGCATACGATGCATCAAAAGCGTGCTCTGCATCAATGAAAGCACACATGCCCCCTTTTTTTTGCGCCTCTGCAATTACATGTATTGCAAGGGTTGTTTTACCCGAAGATTCAGGCCCATAAATTTCAACCACTCTTCCTTTTGGTAAACCTCCAATGCCAAGTGCTACGTCAAGGCCAATAGAACCGGTGGAAATAACTTCCTGTGGTTCCTGCGATCTCTCATTCATCATCATCACACTTCCTTTTCCAAAATCTTTGTCTATTTTGTCAATAGTTAATTTTAGTGCTTTTAATTTTTCTGCGTTGCTCATGTTTTCTGTTTTAATTGATGTATCTAAGTTATTATTTATTTAAAGATAGAAATAAATATTTATGAACACTAATATTTTTAGTATTTAAAAGATAAAATATTTAGTTATTGATAAAATTAAAAAAAACCGCCACTAATTAGCAGGATTTCAGCAGGAGGCAACTCGTGCTATTTTCATAAGTACAAAGCCGGATAAAACGGGCTATTGAACCGTAAAGATATTTTAGAATTTCTATACTTTCTAATTCAGGAGTTATAATTATTGTAAAGCTCATTCTTTCATTATAAGGAAATTTTTGAAAGTGTTTTGCCAATCTTATAAAGCAGTATTTTCATGTAAGCCGAATGTGGTATCATTTTTATATTATTATTAAAAAATTAAATTATGCAATGGATAGGCAGAACGGAAAGCACCAATGTTGATGACCGGCGCGGTGTTAGCGGTGGCGGCATTGCTGCAGGTGGTGGCATACTTGGTGTAATATTTTTATTAGCAAAATTTTTATTGGGTGGTGGAAACACATCTGATCTGCAACAGGTTTTTCCGCAGCAGCAACAGGAAATGACAACTGAGCAAAAAGCCGCCGAAGACGAAAGAGCCCGTTTCGTAAAAGTTGTTTTAAAAGATACTGAGGATGTATGGGATAAAATATTTGGAGAGATGGGTAGGCGGTATACAAAGCCCACATTGGTTTTATATAGCGGAAGCACAGATGCTGAAGGCTGTGGTGGTGCCAGCTCTGCGACCGGTCCCTTTTATTGCCCTACAGATAGCAAAGTTTATATCGACCTTTCTTTTGCTGAAGAATTAAAGGCAAGATTTGGGGCTGGTGGAGATTTTCCGATGGCTTATGTAGTGGCACATGAGGTAGGGCATCATGTACAAAATATTTTAGGGCTGTCAGAAAAAATAGAAAGAAAGCGCAATCAATTGAGCGAAACGGGATACAATAAATATTCAGTGAAGATGGAATTGCAGGCAGATTTTTATGCAGGAGTGTGGGCGCATTACGACCAAAAAATGAAAAATGTAATTGAAGCAAAAGATATTGAAGAGGCTTTAAACGCAGCCGCTGCAATTGGTGATGACCGCATAACGCAGGGAAGAGTTTCGCCGGATGCATTTACCCACGGTACGTCCGCACAAAGAATGTATTGGTTTAAGAAAGGTTATGAAACCGGTGATATAAAACAGGGCGATACTTTTGACGGGGAGTTATAGAATTTTTTTTTAAAATTTTTGTAAGCCGTCCTTGCGATGGCTTTTTTCATGCGTCACATTACCGAAAAAAATATTGGTGTAACAGAATGTTTGTTGAAACATCAAAACTATTAAAGCAACTATTTAGTTATCATCACTTCTTTTTGCCGGAATCATTACCGCCGTCGGTATCATCCTGTGTAGCTTTGGCAGCAACTTTAGGTTGTTCTTTTGTTTTGGAAGAAGCAGGGTTTTTCTTTGGCTCTTTTATGGTTTTTTCATTTTGTTCATCATAGCCGGCATTGGTTGCAGAACCTTTTGTATTACCACTTTGTGCCTTGCGGCTTTCATAATATTTTTTTGATCTCGTGTTCATTTTTTTATTTTATGCAAGGTTAGATGATTTGTTTGAGTAAACTGTTTTATAATCCCGGAAAAATTATTTGTCTATGCTTTTCATCATTGCCTCAGGATAACGCAAACCTGCAGCAACATTTTTTGGTGCTATAACATCAATTTCCTGTAGGTTTTTTTCAGTAAGTTCTACTTTGGTTGCGCCAATATTTTCCTCCAAATATTTTATGCGCTTTGTTCCCGGGATGGGGAAAATAAAATCTTCCTGCGCCATTACCCACGCCAGTGCAAGTTGTGCAGAAGTGCATCCTTTCTCCTCAGCAAGTGCTTCAATTTTTTTCACCAGCTCCAAATTCTTATTAAAATTTTCCCCCTGGAAACGGGGTGAATGCCTGCGGTAATCATTCATCGCAAAATCTTCAAATATTTTAAATTGCCCTGTTAAAAATCCACGCCCCAGCGGGCTGTAGGCAACAAATGCAATGCCCAGCTCTTTACATGTTTGCAAAATTCCATCTTCGGGATCACGTGTCCATAAACTGTATTCACTTTGCAGTGCAGTGATCGGATGAACAGCATGTGCCCTGCGCAATGTGTCAGCATTTACTTCGCTTAAGCCAATGCCTTTTATTTTTCCTTCTTTTACTAATTGTGCCATTGCTCCAACGGTTTCTTCAATTTCTGTATCGGGATCTTTTCTGTGCAAATAATAAAGATCGATAACATCAGTGCATAATCTTTTTAAACTTCCTTCGCAGGAATTTTTTACATATTCGGGTTTACCATTCACACCTCTCACGGATGGATTTTTTACATCTCTTACAATTCCAAACTTGGTTGCCAGCGTAATTTCTTTTCTAAAATCTTTAATGGCTTTACCAACCAATTCTTCATTGGTGTATGGCCCATACATATCGGCTGTATCAAAAAAAGTAATGCCTGATTTATAAGCACGCTGAATTGTTTTTATTGATTCGGCATCATTTTGTTCTCCGTAAAATTCACTCATGCCCATACATCCCAATCCTAATTCGGATGCAGTGAGGCCTTGGCTTCCTAATGGTTTTATTTTCATAATAATTTTTTGTTTTTGATTACCAGCCTTGTTTACTTGTGTTTAAAAACCTGTATTTCTCTTTCATGTTTTTTTGCGGCTTCCATCGATGTAAAAGTGCCAAGATTTTTTCTCTTATTCGTTTTGGGATCTTTCTTTCGTGAATAGATCCTGAATTCTCCTGATTTTAATTTCCGTATCATAATAACAATTTTTAAAACTATCACAATACATGTGCCATCAAGATAGGTATAATTTATGCTGATAAAAAAGTATTAAAAATATTTTTATGAAAGGTTCACGACAGCAGGAAACTATGCAAAGTAAACAGGGACGTACCAATAAACCAATTCCTGAAATAAGAGATAATATGGATGCACGTCACAGCAGGGAGGATACTAAGAACAATCCAAATATTTCTAAACAACAGGGAAACAGAGAACCTAAGAAATAATTAGTGGGTAACAGATTCCGCATCTTCTTCGGAAGGTTCCTCTTCTTTTGTTTCCGCCACCTCAGCAGATGGAGTGATATTTTTTGTGGTAAGTTGAAACTTAGTATTAAGGCTTATTTCATATACTTTTTCCTTAATAATTTTTTTGGTGTTCTCATCTTCCAAAAGCACTGTTGCGAGGTTCATTGCCAGCGGAGAGCCGCTGATAACATTGCTTACACGCCCGTTGGTGAGCTGAATAGTAAATTTATAACCGGCTTTTCTGCCGGTGCCGGCTCTTTCAAAATCAACACGGTTTAAGGTTAATACCTGATCTTCAGCAGCCGATTTCTTTAAATGGATGTTGATAAAGGGCAAATATTTTTTCCAGATGTGATTGTACATAACTATTATAAATATGGTTAAGTGAGTTAGGGAGGGCAATTGTAAAGGTGCGATTTTTATGCCATACAGACAATTATTCTTTATAAATTGGCATAGTATTATATGGTCTTATTAATAAAAAATGTATGCCAGGCACATATAAAAATAACCAACCACATAATTTTAGTAAAGATAAGCAGGATAGCAGGAATAATGGAGAAAACAGAGATGACGCATTAAGGCAGGCGGAAAATGATATAAAAAATGACCCGGATCTTGACCCAAAATCTGATGCAGCCGCCGATCTTGATGAAGGAGAGTTGGCAATATTTGATGGAGATTAACCGGCTAAATATTTTTATTATGTCCAAAAACTGCCCGAGCAAATTTTCTTATATTCATCTACACTTAATCATTATTTTTTTTGAAAAACAAATACCTTAAATATACTCTAAAAGGGGTGGTCATCCTGTTAAGTGTTTTTGTAATGTTATACATTCTCGTGTTTACTTATGTATCTGTAAATAAGAAAAAAATAATAAAACAGGTTACAGATGAGATCGGTAAAAAACTTAATGGCAAAGTTTCTATCGGCAATGTTGAGTTGAGTTTTTTCAGTCATTTTCCAAAAGTATCCGTAGCCCTTCATGATGTGATGATAACTGACACTATGTACGCTCAACACCATCATCCTTTTTTTAAGGGGAAAGGTGTATTTGTAAATGTGAGTGTGATAAATATGTTAGGCAAAAGATCTTTTATTAATGGTTTCAGAATTGAAAAAGGAAGTTTTTATTTATATACCGATACAAGCGGCTACACAAATAAATATCTTTTTAATCCTAAAAAAAATTCTTCAGCAGCTTCACAAAACAATACTGAAAGAAATGAATTAAAAAACATTGTTGTTAATGATGTAAGAATTACTGATGACGATAAACAAAAAAATAAACTGTTTGATATAGAGGTAAACGATCTTGATCTTGATCTTGAAGATAGGGATTCATCGGTGTTTTTGTTTTCAGCAAATGCCAACATGCTTATACACGATCTCGCTTTTAATTTGCCGAGAGGAAGCTTTGTAAAAGAAAAAACGTTCAGTGGAAAATTTGACCTTAAGTATGATAAGAAATTAAAACAAATTCAACTTGATAGTATTGATATAGATCTTGCGGATCATCCTTTTAATATTACGGCGAGGTTTGATATGGCCGGCGATAACAGGCAGTTTAGTTTAAAAGTGCATACAAAAAATATTCATTACGATTTTGCAAAATCTTTATTAACACATAAAATTGATAGTGCACTATCTATCGGCGATGTAGAAAAACCCTTGGATGTAGATGCAAGTTTAACAGGCCCGCTAAAGGGCGGTGATCCATTAATATTTGTAAATTTTTCAACCCGGAACACGCATCTTAAAACGCCCTTTGTTGATTTTGATGATGCCACCTTCCAGGGATATTTTTTTAACGAAGTAGTTGCGGGCTTACCAAGGAAGGATCCGAATTCAGAAATTGTGCTTACAAATTTTTCTGCTACATGGCAGGATCTTCCTGTTACTTCTGATAAAATTGAAGTTGTGAATTTGGTAGTGCCTGTATTATCATGCGACATGCAATCACACTTTCTGCTAACAACATTAAACGATATTATCGGCAGTAATTCTATACAGTTACAATCCGGCGATGGCTCGGCCAGCATTAATTACAAAGGCTCCATTACAAAAAACAACAACTCCAATTCATTTATAAACGGATTTGTTTCTATAAAAAACGCCAATGTTTTGTATGCACCCAGAGATGTTGAATTAAAAAATGTAAATGGAAAAATTGTATTTAAAAATTCAGATGTATTTGTTGAGAACCTTCAGTGTACAGTACTGAATAATAAAATAGTAATGGATGGGAAAGCCCTAAACCTACTAACACTTATTGATGCTGAACCCAACAAAGTAAATATTGACTGGAATATTTATTCGCCATCATTAAACCTCGGGGCTTTTACTTTTTTATTAAAATCAAGAAAAAAAATTGTTGCAGTTTCCAGATCAAAAAGAAAGCTGGTGAAAATGGCAGATAAAATTGACCAGGTGCTGGAACAGGGAAGCCTGGCCATTAATTTAAAAGCCGATCATCTTATTTATAAAAGATTTAAAGCTTCCAATGCAATTGCTAACGTCACCCTGTTACAGGATCGTTACCTGATAAACAATGTAAGCATGGACCATGCAGGTGGACGCATGCAAATAAAAGGTTCGCTGATAGCACAAAATGCAAACATGCATCATGCTAAAATAAATGTATTACTCGATAATGTTGATCTAAGTAAAACGCTGGAGGAGTTTAATAATTTTGGACAGGATGGAATAACATCGGATGTGATTGCCGGCAAACTCACTGCAAACATTGATGCATCGCTGGATGTAGATGAAGAAGGAAAAGCAGAGCCTGCGAGCCTTGAAAGCATTGTTGATTTTTCTTTAAAGGATGGCGAACTTAATAATTACGAGCCTGTAAAAAAATTGCAAAATTTTTTATTTAAGAACAGGGATTTTGAGAACATCCGTTTTGCAGAATTGAAAGACAGGTTTGAAATAAAAAACGGCGATGTGAAAATTAACCGCATGGAGATCCAGTCAAGCGTAATGTCAATGTTTGTAGAAGGAGTGTATAATAAAAAAGGAACAACCGACATAAGCATACAGGTTCCTCTCAGTAATATTCATAAACGCGGCGCAGATTTTAATCCTGAAAATATGGGTACTGATAAAAAACCGGGAAGCAGCATTCATCTTCGAGGCCGCCCGGGACCTGATGGAAATATAAAATTCAAACTCGACCTTTTTAATAAATTCAAAAAGGAGAAGGACAAAGTAGGAGAAGCACAGTAGTATTTGTTTGTGTAATTACTTTCAAAAAAATCAATTTAAGAGAGTATCAAACCCGGAACAAAAAAGTACGGATCGATAGAAAATTCTCTTTCAATTAAAGGTGAAGCTTCGCTAAGCTCTATCTCAAGAAAAGATTGGCAGTGGCGTATATGCCAAAGAAAAAGTTTTTTACCATCAGTTGTTTTTTCAACGATCTCCGGAAGCATTTCATCCAGCAAACCATTCCAGCAGGCGTCTTCTAATTTTTCACTTCCGGATAATTTATTTTTATCCTCAACATTTTTTTCTGCCCATTCTTTTGCGGCGAACTTAGTTCCCGTCATAAGAAGTATTTCCTGTTGTGTAGCTATCGTTTTCATAATAAAAGTTTTATTGTTTTTAAAACCCTCAATTATAAGATGGTATTTCAGCCGCTTTTATACATTGCAATTATTGAAAATTGTGTTAAGACTTTAAAGCACGGGATGCTTTGCAGGAGAGGATCTAATTAGTAATATCAGATATGGGAATAAACGAAAGGATGTTTTCCTGAGAATTAAATCACACCAATGCTTCCCACAAAACTTCAACAGGATGCAAAGCTTTGCGACCCGTACCATCTTTTACCTGGTGACGGCAACTGGTTCCCGGTGCAGCGATAATAATATTTTCATCCTGGTTGCGAACAGCAGGAAATAAAACCAACTCTCCGATCTTCATCGATAATTCATAATGCTCTTTCTCATAACCAAACGAGCCCGCCATACCACAACAGCCAGAAGGAATAACATCAACACTATAATTTTCGGGCAGCGATAACATTTTTACTGAAGGCGCAACAGACGACAACGCTTTTTGCTGGCAATGACCATGAAGTTTTATATTTCTTTTTTCTTTGGTGAAGATCTCTTTGCTGATATTTCCTTTTTCAATTTCTGCAGCAATAAATTCATCGATGGTAAAAACATTTGCTGCTAATTTTTTTGCTACTTCCAATTTATCATCATCTGCAAGATCGATGTACTCATCACGAAACGTAAGAATTGCTGAAGGTTCAATGCCGATTAAAGGAGTTTCTGCATTTACCAAGGGGCTTAGCAATGTAATATTTTTATTGGCGATCTTTTTTGCCTGCCGCAAAAATCCTTTGGAAAGCCAGGCCCTGCCACTTTCTTCATGTTTCGGAATAATTACTTCATACCCTAATTTCTCCAAAAGTAATATTGTCTTTATCCCAATTTCAGTATCGTTGTAATTAGTAAACTCATCACAGAAAAGGTATAAAGGTTTAGGGTTTGGAGTTGAGGGTTTAGCGCCTTCCACCATACGCCTTTCACCTTTTACCTTAATATGCCATTTTCTCAATGTCGTTTTATACATCGTCGGCATAGAACGTTTTACAGCAAAACCGGAAGATCTTTTTATCACGCTGCTGATGCCTGGTGCGGTCATCATAAAATTATACAGGCCGGGAAATATTGATCCGAGTTTTGCAAAGCGATTAAAATTCGCGATCAACTTTGAACGAAATGGAATTCCATTTGCATCATAATAATGTTGTAAAAATTCCGCTTTCAATTTTGCTACATCAACATTAGAGGGGCACTCTGACTTACATCCTTTGCAACTCAGGCACAGATCCATCACATCAAGAATTTCTTCGTGATCAAAGCGATTCATCTTTTTCGAGTTCGTTAAAAACTCACGCAGGATATTTGCCCTTGCCCGTGTTGTATCTTTTTCATTTCGTGTAGCCATAAATGAAGGGCACATCGTTCCTCCGGATAATTCTGTTTTGCGGCAATCGCCTGAACCATTGCACTGCTCTGCATGTTGAAGGATATCCTGGTTGTGAAAACGAAAAACAGTTTTGAATGGCGGAGTTTGCTGGCCGGGAGTATAACGCAACATCGTATTCATCGACGGCGTATCAACAATTTTATTCGGGTTGAAAATATTTGCGGGGTCCCACGTGCTTTTTATCTCTCTTAAAAGTTGGTAATTTTTTTCTCCCACCATCTGTTTAATAAATTCACCACGCAATCTTCCATCTCCATGTTCACCACTTAGCGAGCCATCATATTTTTTTACAAGTGTTGCAATTTCTTCAGCAATGGTGCGAAATAATTTGTTGCCTTCTTCTGTTTTTAAATTGATGATTGGGCGCAAATGAATTTCTCCTGAGCCCGCATGTGCATAATGCACAGAATACAAATTGTGCTTTTTAAGAATTTCATTAAAGTCGCGGATGTACGCAGGAAGGTCATGTACATCAACGGCTGTGTCTTCTATTACAGGAACAGCTTTGCTGTCGCCGGGTAAGTTACTTAACAGGCCAAGACCGGCTTTGCGAAGTGTCCATATTTTTTTTGAGTCATCACCAAATAACAAAGGAAAATGGTAACCCAAATTTGCAGCACGCATATCGGTTTCTACCTTCGCAGCAATTTCAAAAATTTCTTCACGATTGGTTCTTGCAAATTCAATAACTAAAATTGCACCCGGATCTCCCTGAACAAAAAAACGATTTTTACTTTGTTCAATATTATTTTTTGTGCATTCAAGAATATAATGATCAATCAATTCGCTTGCACTGGGCCTGTATTGCAGCGCAATGATATTTGCACGTAACGCTTCATCAATGCTATTAAAGTGTACACACAACAACCCAACTTCTTTTGGCGGCAGCGGAACAGCATTCAATTTTATTTCTGTTATAAAGGCAAGTGTTCCCTCTGAGCCGGCGATTAGTTTACAAAAATTAAAATCTTCACCACCTGCTGTGAATGGAGATGCATCCAATAACACATCAACTGCATAACCTGTGTTTCGGCGCTCAATAGTTTTCTTTGGAAATTCTTTTCTTATCTCTACCTGGTTTTCATAATTGCTTAAAAGCCTGCGGACAGTTTTATAAATATTTGCTTCAAGACTTTCACCTTCGCATTTGTTATGAAAATCATCAAGGCCCAAACTTTTAAATGTTGCTTCAGAACCATCGCTCAATAATGCTTTTACTTCCAGCAAATGTTCGCGTGTGCTGCGGTACACAACAGAATTTGAGCCGCAGGAATTATTGCCGACCATCCCACCCATCATCGCACGGTTAGCGGTAGAAGTTTCCGGACCGAAAAATAAACCATGCGGTTTTAAAAACATATTCAGCTCGTCGCGGATAACACCGGGCTGCACACGTACCCATCCTTCTTCTTTATCGAGTTCAATAATTTTTGTAAAATATTTTGATACATCCACAATTATCCCATCGCCTACAACCTGCCCCGCAAGCGATGTTCCGGCGGTTCTTGGAATAAGTGAAGTTTTTTCTGCATGAGCAAAAGCGATTAATTTTTTTATATCATCCACAGATTTTGGAACAACAACAGCAAGCGGCATTTCGCGGTATGCGGATGCATCGGTGGCATATAAAATACGCATCGTGAGATCATCATACAGTTCGCCTTCCAATTCCTTAGCTAACTGCTCTAACTTAAAATTGATTGCTGATTTTTTCTGCTCCATACGCTGCGGCAAAAATAACCTGTTTATTGTTGTTGCGGAAGATGATTGAATAAGTGGTATGAAAGATCACCATCTTAAATTGCGCTTCGCTACAGCAAATACCGGCTATGCATAAGAAAATTGAAAAGCAACATTTTTAGATATTATTCTTTTGCAAAATAAAAATACCCTCTAACATGGAGGGCATTATTTTATTAAAAGAAATTTATTTACCTGTTGTTACGTCTTACCTGGCCATTGGGTAAAGTAACATTGCCGTTCGGTGAAATTTTTGTTCCATCAGGAAGTCTCTTTGTTTGATCAACCCTTTGTTGATTGTTAGGTTGCACAACAGGCGTTTCATGCCTTACATTATTTTCTCTATACCCTCTTCTATCATTATCTCTTCTATCATTTTCTCTCCGGTCATTATCTCTTCTATAATTCCGGTTTTGATAAACAGGAGTGGTGTAAACCGGGTTGATCGGAACATAATAATAGCGCCCTGTATTGTAATCATAAACCTGTTGAGTATACCTGCTATCATACGAATAATAGTTTGGATTGTATTGATAATTTGGATTGATATATACTCCCTGTTGCGGATAATAAACTCCTTCCTGGGGCTGTGTAACGCCGCAGCTTGCAAGCCCGATGGTGATGATAAATGCTGCCAATATGAGTGTTTTCATTTTGTATGATTTTATTGTATATAATAGACAAAATCCGTGCGGAGATGTTTAAATATTTTAGACAGAAAGGTTTATTTAACGTTCCTTTTATGCATAGAACAAGCTTAGAGAGTGGTGGCTTGTATTAGTTAAATGACGTAAGAACTACCGAAAAATTATTTTAATATATCCGGTAGCAGGAAGAAGATCCTGCATTGAGAAGATGTTAATTTATTCGGGATGATCAAAGAGACTTTGTATAATATTTATTGCGCAGCGTTTCAAACTTATTTCTTAATTCAACAGAAAGAAGGTCTATCGTATTTCCATTAAACGAAGGGATGAATTTTGAACGTGTGGGATTGATAAACCTGATATTTCCATCCCATTTATCTTTAAATCTTTGCGGTGCCAACTCTGCCAACTTTGAAAACTGTTCTGTAAATTTTTGTTGTTGATCTATTTCTACATTCATAATGGATTTTAAAAAATTAATATGCCTTGTAAGGTAAGCTATAACTCACAGTAATCGCTGTAAACTGCGATAATGTTTGATAATTATTTTACTGTTTTTCTACATTGCCTCTCACACCTTGATACATCATGGTTATGAAGTTCGTATCATTTCAGCACTTTCTTCCTGTATATCTAAAAGGGTAGCATTGTAACGGATAACTTTTCTTCCTGCCAGTAGTACACAAAAACTTACCAATGCACACAAAGCCATAACACCCGCCATGGGCAATGCAGTGCTATTGGTTAAAACACTTACTATGCCTGATGTAAGCGCACCTATTGCCAATTGTATAGCACCCATTAATGCTGGAGGCTGTGCCGGCGTTTCTGCTAAAAGGCGCCATTGAAAGTGCAGATGAATTTGGGAAAACAAATCCCTGGCAACTTAAAAAGAGGAGGATTAAAAATATAGTAGAATATAAACCGAGAAAATGAAATGCAGCTCCTGCAACCAATGTTATTCCTATAAGTGTTTGACAAAATAATGCAACGCGGATTATCTGCTCGCTTTTATATTTTCTTAATAAAAAACTATTTAGCTGACTACAGGTTATCAGGCCGGGTGCAATGCCGGCAAATATCCACCCATATTGTTTTTCAGTTACTTTGTATAGTTCCATAAATACATGTGGCGATCCTGAAATGTATGCATACAATCCTGCTGCAGAGGTTGCTCCTGTAAATGCGTACGTATAAAATTGAGGTTTTTTGAATTCGGTAAAACTATGCCGGCTCTATTTGATCTTTTTTATTCTTTGTAATGATATTGGTTACCCCAATAGTTGAGAGGATAAATTTCTCCACAAAACTTTCAATTACAAATTGAACAGCAACAAATTTGTTTTACTTTTGCAAATTGCCCTTTTTTGAATCAATCCGATAAACTATCGGGATAAATCTAAAAACCAAACTTGGCTTTACCGCACCTGATCAAATACATCTATAATACGGGCACTGACGAGGTGATTCGCCGTGGAAAAAAAATTCATGCCTTTGGTTATGTTGAATTAGTGGAGCATGATGAGTTGATGAATTCAGTAACACTAAGGGTACGGGACGATAGCTATACCATCTTCTATAAAGTTTACATCCAAAAATATAACGATCCCAAAACGATAATGCTTCGTTGCAGTTGTCCTTATAATTTAGGCGACATCTGCCGTCATGAAGCTGCTGCGCTTTTTCAATTGCAGGACCTTGTTGATAAAAAACTTTTAGGAAGCAATGAAGCAATTGTGTACAACCAAAAGCACACGATTGCAAAAATGAAATTCATTGATTTAAAAACGACAAGGATGCTGGCGGGTGTAAAAAATTATGAAGCAGCAGAAGAAATATTAAGAGGCAGCAAAGCAAATATCAGCCAGGCGGGTAATGAAAAAATTGAAGCGACGCTGGATTACAATAATGAAAAGTTTAAACTGGTAATTCAGAAAAATGAGGAGAAGACATTTGATACTTCCTGCACTTGTGATGATACAGAACATACTTTGTGTGCCCACAAAACCGCATTGTTTTTACAATTGCTTAATGCTTTCGGGCCTCATTATTTTGAATCCATCCGTAACTGGGATAAAGAAAAAAATAAATTGCTGGAAGCCTATGGCTATAGCCTTAACGAAGATCTGAAAGGCAAATTTGAATTCGCTTATAGAGATGGCAAACCTTTTTTAAGAGTGCTGGATTCTTCAATTAAAAGATTGGCGCCGGCCTCAAATGCACGCCCCGTACCTGTTGTAGCAATGATTAAAGAAGAGGCAACAGAGGTAGAAACGATCTCTCCTTCCAAAAAAATTGGCATTGTATTTAATGGTGGAGAAAGATCATTCCCTTTCTTTTCTGTTGATGTTATACAGGGAGAGGCGGATGATCCTGATAGCTATCGGGATGATAGCCATGAGAGTAAAAAATTTATCAGCTATGTAGAAAAATTAGACCTTACCAAATTCATAAACACAGAAATATTTTCGGAGCATGATAAGCAATTGCTGCAGCAGGTTCGCAAATTGCAATCATCAGAAGTTAATAAATACCTTGATCGCAATTCACCCTTCAGCGGTTTTTGGGAAAATATTATTCATGATGAAAAAGATGAACTGCCCGAAGAAACAAAAGCATTGATGGTTGAATACCTTCATCCCAAACTCAAAAAGATATTTGAAGAAAATGCCGCTAACCCTTTTGTATTTTATTTGCCGCAGGGTAAAAGTTTTAAAACCGAAACCCTAAAAGAAATTTCATTATCGCAGGGTGCCATCTCTCCTATTTTTAAGATCATGGCGAAGAATGGTCATTATGAACTTACATGCTCAGTTAAGATCGAAGGGCAGGTAACACAGTTTGAGAATAATGAATGGAACAGCAGCCTGTTATTTTTGTACAATCATAAACTTTACCAATGGCAAAAGCCGGAAGATGTATTAAATGCTGAAAAGTATTTTAATAAACCGGTAATATTATTGAGAGAAAACTGGGCTGAGCAATATCAAAAGATTGTTTTGCCGCTTACCAAAGAATACCAGGTTGAATTTGATAAATCATTGGTAAAAGAAATTAAAGAAGGTGACCCCGAAGTTAGGTTGATGCTGATTGAAAAGGGCGACTATCTTATGTTTCAACCGCTGTTCAGCTACAAAGGTTTTGAAACAAAAGCAAATGATAAAGATGTAATAATTATTCCCGAAGGAGATAAAGTATTGCTTGTTCATCGCAATAAAGAAGCGGAAAAAAAATTCACTTCAAAACTGGAAGCGCTACATACGCTGTTCGTTCGTCCGCAGGATGGTAACAGCCTTGTATTAAAAGGCGCCGATGTTTTAAAGAATAACTGGTTCTTTTTATTTGTAGATGCTATGAAGGAAATGAAGGTGCCTGTATTTGGATTTGAGGCATTAAAAAATTTCCGTTTCAATACCGCAAAACCATCAACACACATTCATGTAAGCAGCGGGCTCGATTGGTTTGATGCCAGGGTAGAACTTGCTTTTGGCGACCAGCGTATCGGCATCATTGATATTAAAAAAGCGCTCGCAAACAAGCAATCATTTGTTCAGCTAAATGACGGCACCCTCGGAATTCTTCCTGATGAATGGATAAAAAAATATTCGCTTCTCTTTAAAGTAGGTGAAGGAAAGAGCAACCAGTTGCGCCTCTCAAAATATCATTTAAGTGTTATTGATGACCTCTACGAAAAGCGTGATGAGAAAGAACTTTCTTTTGAGCTTGATGCAAAGTATGAGCGTCTTAGAAATTTTAAAAGCATTCCTGAAATTAATGTTCCCGAAGGTTTAGCAGATGTTCTTCGGCCTTATCAAACATCGGGCTATCACTGGTTAAATTATTTGAATGATGTAGGTTGGGGCGGCATTCTTGCAGATGATATGGGTCTTGGTAAAACCGTGCAGGCGCTTACCATGCTAAGGCATTATAAAGAACAGAATGGAAGTTTAAAGGCAATGGTTATTTGTCCCACAACACTTATTTACAACTGGGAGAATGAAATAAAAAAGTTCACACCCTCGCTTACCTACCGCATTCATCATGGCAGTATCCGCACAAGAAATGCAGAAGAGCTAGCACAATCAAATATTATTATTACAACCTATGGCACGCTTCGCAGCGACATCATGGTATTATCAAAAATAACTTTTGATTATGTGATACTGGATGAATCGCAGGCGATAAAAAATCCGGGATCAAAGGTGGCAAAGGCTGCGTGTTTGCTTACGGCTAAAAACCGTTTGTGTATGAGCGGAACGCCATTGCAGAATAATACTTTCGACATTTTTGCGCAGATGAATTTTTTAAACCCGGGCCTGCTGGGATCAATGGAATTTTTTAGAAATGAATTCGCAAACCCTATTGATAAGTTTGGTGAACCTGAACAAAAAGATCACCTGCGAAAGCTTTTGCATCCATTTATTTTAAGGAGAACAAAAGAACAGGTTGCAAAAGATCTTCCCGAAAAAATGGAGACCATCCTTTTTTGTGAAATGGAAGACGCTCAAAGAAATGTTTACGAAGCTTACCGCAATGCATACAGGGATAAGATATTGGGTTTTATTGATGACCAGGGAATTAACAGATCTCAACTTACCATATTACAGGGATTGATGAAGCTGCGGCAGATATGCGACAGCCCGGCAATTTTAAATGAAGAAGAAAAATATCCTAACAACTCAATAAAGCTTGATGAGCTTACAAGAGAAATTACAGAAAACATCGGCGAGCATAAGGCATTGATATTCTCACAATTCCTCGGCATGCTTGCGCTGATAAAAGAAAAACTTAAGGAGAACAATGTGCCTTTTGAATATTTTGATGGCAGCACTTCACCGCAGGACAGGCAGCGGGCAATTGAAAATTTCCAGAATAATGATGAGTGCCGTGTATTTCTTATTTCACTAAAGGCGGGTGGCGTGGGATTAAATTTAACGGCAGCTGATTATGTGTACATTGTTGATCCGTGGTGGAACCCTGCAGTAGAGCAGCAGGCCATTGACCGCACACATCGTATAGGACAAACAAAAAATATTTTTGCTTACAGGATGATCTGTAAAGACACCATCGAGGATAAGATCTTACAGTTGCAGGACCGCAAAAGGATCCTTGCAAAAGAGCTTATAGCCGATGACACTTCTTTTGTGAAGAGCTTAAGTAAAGAGGATGTCGAATACCTGTTCAGTTGATCAATCAATCGGTGATAAAATCTTTAAGCCTGATAAAATCTCTTTGCGAACTGGATACTAAATGCGGCCTCAGCTTACGGGCAATAAATTTAAAAAAACGGAACATAGGTTTGGGTTTTAAAATTTTAAAAAAACCTTACTATCAGGTTTCGGTGTTGCACATTTGTATTCATATAAATCGGGTCTATATAATTGTACAACGGGCTAAACAATAATTTATTGTAGAAGGCTAAATAATCGAGTACAAACCTTTGTACCAATGAGATTATTGCTTCGTAATTCCACTCTTAATTGATAGTGAAATCTTACTAATCCTGCAGCATTGCTTGCCTGGTCTGTATCTCTGTCAGCCTGGTCTGTACTTCATAAGCCACCGGCGAGTAGGAGTTAAAGTGCATATTGAAACGGGTACGGCCTCCTGTTAAACTGCTGTTATTGGTAAATAAGAATGCACAACATCGGTAAATAAGGATGCACCATTTTACCCCTCAGGATGCATGATCCATCATTTCGCCCATGCAGATGTTCCACTTTCCCGTTTAATAAATTTTAAAACCTGTAACGCCCCCGTCTGGTCTTTGACCAACGGGTTCATACATCCACATTTAATTTCCTGAAAAATGTTTCAACATTTGAAAATCATTTGTTCCATGATGATAAAACATTACATAAAATATAGGCGGAAACATTACAATGATTGGCCGTTGGTCAGAGACCAGACGGCGGCTCTTATGAGTGGTTAGTTTGGCCTTGCGAAAAAAAGGGAACACCCACCGAGGCTGAGGTGTATTATTAACATGGGTTGACCGCAGTTTAATGGTGGCCCCGATATCCCCTGCTACTAGTTCCTGCACCGGCACACGGTTATGGCCTTCCATTAAAAATAACTGGCTTAGTTTTTCTGTAACACTGGTATTTTCATTCACCAGTTCACTACCTGATCTCACAGTACCGCTGTACACTTTGAACAGGCTGAGTTCTCCAATATGTGGTTCGATAATAGTTTTAAAAATGAAGATGCAGGCAGGGCCTTTTGCATTACAAGGCAGTTCACCGCCTGCTGTTGTTTTTTGTGGCGGCATCTCAGTAGGCGCCGGGCATACATAATCAATAAAACTCATGACGCGTTCAACACCCATATTCTTTTCAGCCGATGCACAAAACAGCGGAAAGATATCATGCCTTGGTGCAGCCAACTCACATAGCCTTATTGAACACCAACCAAAGGCAAAAAAGAATGTTGATGATAAAATGGTGAAGCAAAGGAATTTTTATACGGCTTCCAATTTAATTTTTCCCCTGTGTTAAAAGTTGCCAATTGTCTGTTCTGAAAGGCGATGCAGGCAGGCCTGCATTGTTATACAAATTAGGATGAGGGACACTTTTCCAGGCAAACCTTACTGCCTTTGGTTTATTTATGCCTTCGCTCCACACAACAATTTCATTGCCTTCAATAACAGCTTTTGCCGGAACAAAATTTTCATCATCACCTGCAATTGTAAATTCTTTTAAGTCGCCGTTTTTTGAAATTAATCCTCCATCAACAAAATCAAAACGTATTCTTATTTTATTTCCATCCATCTTCATTGATTTGTATAGTGGCCCTGAATAAACGATATCTTTTTTGCCATACTCATTATGCAATGCCCATAAACTCAAACGATCACCAACTAATTTTTTATTGCGTGGATGAATATCCATCGAGTCTCCATTGTCTGTTGTAACTGCCATACCTGTATTGACAACTGTTCTGTAAGTATACAATTGCGCATCTCTTATCTCGGCATTCTGACTGCGATGCGGAGATATCTGTACAAAATAAAATGGTAAATTTTTATTCTTAAAAGCACTGCGCCAGTTGGCGATCATTGCCGGGAATAATTTGCGGTATTGATACGCACGGTCAGCATTTGATTCTCCCTGGTACCAGATAACACCTTTAAGCGTATACGGTATAAGTGGCGCTATCATTGCGTTGTAAAGCCTGAAGGGAGCTTTATCAGGATTTGGTTTTACAGGCGCTACCGGTTTTGGTTTTGCAAGGCTATCGAGCTTCCAGTTTGCAATTGAGTTATTATAAGCTGCTAAAACCGCCGGATAATTCTGAACAAGGGAATCATATCTTTTTACAGTAACTGCAAGATCATTATCTGCTTCAAGCACTTCTTTTTTCGTCCATGATTCTGCCGCTGTACCACCCCATGTTGAGTTGATTATACCAACAGGAAATCCCGTAGCCTTATGAATCTGCAAAGCAAAATAGTAAGCCACTGCAGAGAATGTATCAACTGTTTGCTGACTGCATATTTTCCAGTCTCCTTTAAAATCCTGCAAAGGCTCTGCAGCATTTTTATTGGCTACATCTATTTGCCGAATCAGCGGATAGTTTGCAGCTTTTATTTCTTCAGGATAATTTATTACACCTGTGTAAGAAGAGCTTTTTGGTTTGGCAACAAAAAATTCCATGTTGGATTGGCCCGATGCCAGCCACACTTCACCCAACAAAATGTTCTCTACTTTTATTTCGTTGCTTGCTTTAAAAAGAATTGAGTAGGGCCCGCCGGCTGAAGTTGTTTTTACATATGTTATCCATTTACCTTCTGCATTTGCGGTCACATCAATCGTTTTGTTATTCCAGCTTGTAGTGATAAAAACTTTTTCGCCGACATCTGCCCAGCCCCATAAGGCCACACTGCTTTTTTGTTGCAACACCATGTTGTTGCTGATGAGCGCCGGAAGTTTTATTGCTGCATAGTTCTCAGAAGAAAAAAAGAAGAATATAAAAAGAAGAACCAAATATTGGGATGAGTATTTCATAATAATATTAATTTTTAGCAAAGTAAGATGGTTTTTTAATAAGGTTAACTATCCTGTTGCATCCTGACCACTTTTCAATTCTCATCGGGTTTTTCACAGCAGTTACTGCAATAAAAAAAATCTTACCGTGAAACCCCGATGCACACATACACTTTAGATTATTATAAATGGTAACTGCAAATTAAGGAGAATATTGTTTTTAATTTGGAAACTGAGCAAGCATCAGTTTATATGTTTGAAATAAGGCTTCAAGTTTTTTTAGATTTATACTCTAAAACTTAAGTCATGCAAACACAAAATACAAAAATGGGTATTGATTTTACAGGATAAAATATTTATGTTGGTATTGATACACATTATAAGACCTGGATGGTTAGTATCTACAGCGATGAGTTCGAGCTAAAAACATTTGGCCAGGAACCTGGCACAGATAGATTGGAAAATTATTTGCACAAACATTATCCAAATGCTAACTTAAGGCTTGCTTACGAATCGGGGTTCTGTGGTTTTTGGATACAACGTTCTTTTGCTAAAAAAGGTATACACTGCGATGTAGTACATGCTGCAGACATTCCCGGAAGTAATAAAGAATTAATCCGAAAAACAGACAAAGTGGATAGCCGTAAAATTGCAAAAGGATTAAGAAAAAATGAGCTCAATTGCATTTTTATACCTGACGGACAATTAGAATCGGACAGACAACTTTTGCGAAGCAGAACTAAGATCGTAAGAGATACCACATCAGTAAAAAACCGTATAAAAGCTTTTCTAAAAATAAAGGGTATAAACATTCCAGGCGATTATAAAAGCAATACGTGGAGTAAAAATTTTATTTCCTGGTTACAAAGTATTGAGCTCAATAATATAAGTAGCAAGACGGCCTTTAGCGCTTACATAGATGAATTAAATTTTTTATTGGAAAAGCAAAAACAATTAAAAAAAGCAATAGAAATCTTAGCTGAAAGCGAAAACTACTCAGGCGATTTCTATTTATTAAGGACAGTTCCTGCAATCGGATTATTATCGGGCATGACAATACTTACAGAACTTGGAAATATTAACCGGTTTCAAAAACAAGATCACTTATACAGCTATTGCGGTTTAACCCCTGATTGCCATACCAGCGGTGACGTAGAGCGAATTGGTAAGGTGAGCAGACGGGGAAACATTTTTATAAAAACAATTTTAATTGAGTGTGCATGGATTGCGGTGAAAAAAGATCCTGCATTGTTACTGTATTACAAACAACAGCTACCCAAAATGGAACCGAACAAAGCAATAATAAAGGTGGCCAGGAAGCTACTTAACAGAATAAGATATGTCTTAAAAAATAAAGCGACATATCAAATAGGGATAGTAAAATAAAACATATACTTATAAAAATATAATTGATAAATAAACGCTATGAAACCCCTGTGGCATTTTTTGTATTTTAGTTTTATAGGGTACAGATTAAATGACTACTCTCATCAGTATGCGTTTTATCATCAAAAAAATAATAATTAAAGTTGCAGCTTGTGACAGTACAATGTCTGCTTAGAGAAGGTTGTTTTTATAAGAAAAAATAAAATTGAAAAATTAGAGGCCCTAAAATTTGGTTTTCAACATAGAGGGGTTTCACAGAAAATATATTTTTAATAGCTATCCACTTATACCGGGCACTACTTTCGAAAGCCGTGCCACCGACAAAGCGCCAATTGCCATCACCAGGTCACGCACTGCAACATCTAAATATTTTCCACTTACAAGTAAAGTAAGTGCAATACATA
>DATCOF010000204.1:0-11163 GCA_036564845.1 Chitinophagaceae bacterium
ATGCATAATGCTTCTTCAAAATTTTATTTTGGAGGAATGATAGGCGCAGGATTTTTTAATGGCGAAAAATATTTTGCTATAAAACCATTTATCGGATATCAATTACTCAACAAAAGAATCATTGCAAAAATTGCATGGGAAAATATTTTTCAACGGGACGATATAAGTAATAAAAGTTTTGGTTACTTAAGTTTTGGCGCAGGAATAAAATTATTTTGATTAAGCCACTTTTAAAATACTCAACTTACTAACACTAAATTTACGGGTAGCATATTCCATTGTAAGATGGAAGCTTTTTACTTTTTGAGATGGCAACTCATACATCGCGTCGGTGAGAATGCTTTCGCAAATACTGCGAAGTCCGCGTGCTCCCAATTTATACTCCATGGCTTTTTCTACCATAAAATCATATACCTCGGGATCTATGATCAGTTCTATTCCTTCTATATCAAATAATTTTACATATTGCTTGATAAGAGAATTTTTAGGCTCCGTTAATATGCTGCGAAGTGTTGCCGCATCAAGAGGATTGAGATAGGTAACCACAGGCAACCTTCCAAGCAGTTCAGGTATTAAACCAAATGATTTAAGATCTTGTGCATTTACAAATTGCAATAAATTTTTACGCTGAAACTCCTGCTGGTCTTTATTTACATTAAATCCAATAGCATTGGTATTTATCCTGCGTGCGATCAACCTGTCAACACCATCGAATGCTCCACCGCAAATAAATAAGATATTACTGGTATTTAATTTTACCAATTTTTGTTCAGGGTGTTTTCTTCCGCCCTGTGGTGGAACTAATACATCTGTACCTTCCAAAAGTTTAAGTAATCCCTGCTGAACACCTTCGCCACTAACATCTCTTGTTATGCTTGGGTTATCACTCTTACGTGCGATCTTATCTATTTCATCAATGTACACAATGCCTTTTTCAGCGGCAGCAACATCAAAATTACAAACCTGTAATAAACGGCTAAGAATGCTTTCTACATCTTCACCAACATAACCGGCTTCTGTAAAAACGGTGGCATCAACAATTGCAAAGGGAACATTTAAAACTCTTGCGATGGTTTTTGCAAGCAATGTTTTTCCTGTACCTGTTTCACCAACCATCACTATATTGCTTTTTTCAATCTCTACATCGTTATCAATTTTTTGATTCATCCGCTTGTAGTGATTGTAAACTGCAACTGCTAAAACTTTCTTTGCATCATCCTGGCCAATTACATATTCATCAAGGAATTTTTTTAATTCCATTGGTTTTTTTACCGAAAGTTTATAGTTGGATGTAACGGCAGATTTATCCGGCTGATGGATCATTTCCTGGCCAATGATTTCCTGTGCATGTTCAACACAATTCTCACAGATATGACCTTCCTGACCGGCGATAAGAATTTTTACTTCATCGCGGTTTCTACCGCAAAATGAACAATGTAAAGTTTGTTGTTTAGCCATACCCCTATCCCCTACAGGGGAATTATTTTTTAATTAAGAGTGTAAATGTACGAAATGCATTTTTCTCTATACAAAGAGAGACAAGATTTTAACTAATAATGATGCTTCCCAATTTCCCCCTTTAGAGGATAGGGGTTTAGAACTTATCCATTATTCCATCTACAATACCGTAGGCTACGCTTTCTTTTGCATCCATCCAGTAATCACGGTCAAAATCTTCCATCACTTTATCATACGTTTGGCCACAATTGTCTGCCAATATTTTAGCTCCTAATTGCTTTGCTTTTAATATCTGGATCGCCATAATTTCAAGATCGGCGCTCGTTCCCTGTCCACCGCCGCTTGGCTGGTGTATCATTACTTCTCCATGAGGATAAATAAATCTTTTTCCTTTTTCACCGCCGCTTAATAAGATACTTCCCATACTTGCCGCCATTCCCATACAGATTGTACTTACAGGAGATGTTATCATTTGCATGGTATCATATATCACCATACCGCTGGTGATTATACCGCCGGGGGAGTTAATATAAAATTTGATCTCTTTTCCCGGCTCCATTGCTTCAAGATATAAAAGACGATTGGTAATATCCTTTGCGCTTTTATCATCCACAGCGCCCCACAGAAATATTTTTCTTTGCTCAATAAATTTTTTATCGAACATCATTCCGCCCATTATTTTTTCCATCGGGTTTTCAGGAGTGCTTTTGGGCTCTTCCTCTTCTTCCATTCTTATAAATTGCTTGTTATAAAAATTCATAATTAAGGCTTTAATTTTTTTTCTTTTTTTGAATTGATCAATAAAACTTCGTCTACCAAACCATATTCTTTTGCTTCAGGTGAAGTCATCCAATAATCACGGCTGCTGTCTTTTGCAATTTTTTCTATGGTTTGTCCTGTATGCATTGAAAGCACTTCATATAATTCCTGCTTCACTTTTCTTACTTCATTCACAGTTATCTCTACATCACTTGCCTGGCCCATTGCACCGGCGCTTGGCTGGTGCATCATTATGCGTGCATGTTTTAATGCAGTACGTTTACCCGGTGCGCCGGCAGCCATTAATACTGCGGCCATACTTGCTGCCATACCTGTACAGATAGTAGCAATATCAGGACTTACAAACTGCATTGTATCATACAGCCCAAGACCTGCATATACACTGCCGCCCGGAGAATTTATATAAAGTTGTATATCTCTTGTACGGTCTGTACTTTCTAAAAATAAAAGCTGGGCTGTAATAATATTGGCAACCTCATCACTTACGGGATATCCTAAAAAAATTATCCTGTCCATCATCAAACGGCTGTAAACATCCATTACAGCAACGTTCATTGGTCGTTCTTCAATAATATTTGGGGTAAGATTGGTTACATTATGTTTAATGTAATCATGCAAAGTAAGGCTGCTTATACCCTGGTGTTTTATGGCAAATTTTTCAAATTCTTTTCCCTGGTTCATATTTATAATTTAATAGGAGAAATTTATATGGTATTGAAGTTCCCAAATATTATACCCCAACCCATAAAGAGGCTGTACAAAATTAAAAATAATGATTTAATGACTTAATGACTTAATGATTACTGACAACTGATTATAACAAACTCACAAGTGGCAGTTTTTAATGATGATGATTGTGTTGCATTGCGGTAAGTTCTTCTGCAGAAACTTCTTTTTCTTCAGGCTTAACATGTTCTTCTGCCCAAGAAAATAATTTATCAGTAATTAATCTTCTATAGCTTGCATCCACCTGTTTTTCTTCTTTCATCATCCTGTCTACATAACTTTCGATCCAACTGGTGTCACCGTCCATTTTCATTTGTCCAAAATATTGAAGAATTTCTTTCTTCATATTTTCTCTCAATTCTTCAGGTGTTACTTCTAAATTATTTTCTTTGATTATTTTATCGCTGATGAGCGTCCACTTTAATTGATTGGTAAATGATGGAAATTCTTCCTCAACTTCTTCAGGAGATTTTTCTTTTTCACCACCACGCTGCAACCATCTTTTTAAAAATTCATCTGGAAACTGGATAGGAGTATCTAAAAGTAAATGATATATCTGGTCGTGCAATTGTACACGGCTTTGCGATTCCCAATGTTTTTGAATTTCTTCTTTTAATTCATTCCTGAATGCTTCTTCTGTTTTTATTTCTTTACCCGGGAAAACTTCGGTAAAAAATTCTTCGTTCAACTCTCTTTTTTCAACCAATCCAACTTTGGTGATGGTCATCTTAAAATTCTTATCCCCTGCTGATGCATCATCTTTATCTAATCCCAGGTCCCCGGTTATCCATTCTCTTTCTTTTTCCTCAAATGCATTATTTAATTGCAGCACAATACTGTCCTCTTTCTTTTTACCCATTAATTGCTCACGAAATGCAGGTGTAAAATATTTTACTAATAAAGAATTATCTTTTGAAACGCCATCTGGCACAGCGTCTCCTTCTGCATCAACTTCTGTAAAATTTACGTTAAGTACATTTTCTTCAGTGGTAACAGTTTCGGGATCGGTCATTTTACCGTGACGATTTTGTAAGCGCTCTATCTCTTCATTTATCATCTCATCAGAAACTTTCACTTTGTGAAGCGTAACTTTTGCTTTTGAAAGATCAATATCAACCGGCGGCTTTAAACCTATCTCAAACGGAAATTCATAACTCCCCGGCTCATTCATATCAAGATTGCGCAGGTCGCTGTTCATTGGCAAAGGCTGTGCAAAAAAATCAGGTTTTTCTGTAGTAAGATAATTCTGAATTTCTTTTTCAACCTCCTTGATAACTGAATCGTAAAACACAGAAGCGCCATACATTTTTTTCACCATTCCTGTTGGCACCATACCTTTTCTAAAACCGGGAATATTTGCTTTCTTACTATAGTCTTTAATTGACTTTTCAAAAGAAGGATAATAATCTTCCTTGTTTAATTTAACCGTTAATTTATCATGTAATAAACCAATGTTCTCTCTTGTTACTTCTGCCATTATTAAGTATATAAAGTGTGTGAAGCATATAAAGTAAATAAAGTATATAAAGCATGTAAAGTGCAAAAAAGAATTGTAAGGATAGCACTACTTACTTTATATACTCCTTACTTTATTTACTAAAAAAGTGCCCATGGAGGGACTCGAACCCCCATACCTCGCGGCATCAGATCCTAAGTCTGACGTGTCTACCAATTTCACCACATGGGCTTTTAAGGGCTGCAAAAGTAATGGATTTGATGGAAAGAAAACATCACATAAAGAGATAAAATAATCTTCAAAAGAATTATTTGTAAATTCTTACACATTCATAATCCAAACCCCTTCCTATTTTTTCGTAAATTCGTTTCAATGGAAGTTGCAGTTGAAATACCGAAATATAATTTAAACGAAGAGCAGGAAAAAAAAGAAATCCTTCGTCATTACAGGGCTTTGCTGCGTGCTTTAAAAACCAAATTAAAGCCGGGAGATAAGGAAATGATACGCACGGCTTTTGAAATGGCGGTGGAAGCCCACAAAACCATGCGTCGCAAAAGCGGTGAGCCATACATTTTGCATCCCTTGGCTGTTGCCATGATATGCGTTGAAGAAATTGGTTTGGGTGTGCGAAGTACCATTTGTGCACTTTTGCACGATACTGTTGAGGACACCGATATTTCATTAGAAGACATACAAAGAGAGTTTGGTGTTGAAATAGCCAAGATCGTAGATGGGCTTACTAAAATATCCAGCGTTCTTGATACCAACACATCTCAGCAGGCAGAAAATTTTAAAAAGATATTATTAACGCTTACTGATGATCCCCGTGTTATCCTGATAAAGCTTGCCGACCGCTTACACAACATGCGTACGCTTGATAGCATGAAGAGAGAAAAGCAATTAAAAATTTCTTCTGAAACTGTTTATGTGTATGCCCCTCTTGCGCACCGCATGGGTTTGTATAATATTAAAACAGAAATGGAAGACCTGGCTATGAAATATATGGAGCCTGATAGTTATAAATATCTTGCTCAAAAATTGAATGATACCAAAAGAGAACGTACCCGCTACATCAATGATTTCATCAGGCCGATTAAAGAAAAATTAGAGCAGGGGAATTTTGATTTTGAAATATATGGAAGGCCAAAAAGCATTCACTCCATCTGGAGTAAAATGAAAAAGAAAGGCGTTGCCTTTGAAGAAGTGTACGATCTTTTTGCCATCCGCATAATTTTAAATTCACCGCCGGAAAAAGAAAAAGAAGATTGCTGGAAAGTGTACAGCATGATCACTGATGAATATTCTCCATCACCGGAAAGATTAAGAGATTGGCTGAGCAATCCAAAAAGTAATGGCTACGAAGCGCTGCACACTACCGTTATGGGCTCCAATGGCAAATGGGTTGAAGTGCAGATACGCACAAAGCGCATGAATGATATTGCAGAAAAAGGCCTGGCAGCGCATTGGAAATACAAAGAAGACACAAACGATGAAAGCCGCTTTGACAAATGGTTTCAGCAGATAAGAGAAGTGCTCGCCAACCAGGATACCAACTCAATTGATTTTTTACAGGACTTTAAAGTTTCTTTTTTAGCAGAAGAAATTTATGTGTACACGCCAAAGGGCGATGTAAAAATGTTACCAATCGGTGCATCGGCACTGGACTTTGCGTTTGCAGTTCACACAGGTGTGGGAGTAAAATGTATTGGCGCAAAAGTTAATCATAAGCTTGTGCCTATCGGGTATAAATTACGGAGTGGTGATCAGATAGAAATTATAACTTCTGCCAAACAAAAACCAAACAGCGAATGGCTTAATTTTGTTGTTACCACAAAAGCAAAATCTAAAATAAAAGATTCTTTAAAAGAAGAAAAAAGAACAGTAGCAGAAGAGGGCAAATATATTTTGCAACGCAAGCTTGATGGATTAGGTGCAGCAATGAATTTTGCTAATATGGAAGAGCTTGCCAATTTTTATAAACTTTCATCGCCACTCGATCTTCTTTATGAAATTGCAGTGAAGAAAATTGATCTGAAAGAACTAAAAGATTTTACTGTAG
Source organism: Chitinophagaceae bacterium (assembly GCA_036564845.1). Taxonomy (GTDB): domain Bacteria; phylum Bacteroidota; class Bacteroidia; order Chitinophagales; family Chitinophagaceae; genus Ginsengibacter. The sequence goes on from DATCOF010000204.1 coordinate 6,480, forward strand.
CCGGTGAAAAACTTATTGCGCCAAAGATCATTAAACCTGTTCATGAAGAAAAACCGGAGCATGAACATGCAAAATCTTACCATAAAAAAGATGCTGAGCTTATCATTTTCGGCGAGAGCAGCGATAAGATAATGTACACCTTGGCTAACTGTTGCAAGCCCATTCCCGGAGATGATGTTTTTGGATTTATTACACAGGGTGAAGGATTAAAAATACATCGCACTACCTGTCCTAATGCCGCAAGATTATTATCAAACTATGGACATAGAGTTGTAAAAACAAAATGGGTTAAGAACAAAGAAATTTCTTTTCTTACCGGCATAAAAATTATCGGGCTTGATGATGTTGGAGTGATAAATAAAATAACCAATTTGATAAGCGGAGAGTTAAAGATCAACATCAATGCGCTTACCATCGAAGCTAAGGACGGCTTGTTCGAAGGAAATATCAAAGTTTATGTTCATGATAAAGATGAACTGGAAGAACTTGTAGAACATGTAAAAAAATTACCCGGTATTGAAAGTGTTGACAGGTTTGACGCTGAATAAAAATGTACAATGTAAGATGTACGAAGTACGATGTTGAAAGTAATTTTCATTCGTATTTCTTGTTTACATTTATTGCTATAAAATATTATCTAACACCAAAATCATTTATCATGAATGATCTTATTCAAAAATTACAAAACAACCATGGGCTTGATCCGGCGCAAGCTCATGGTATAATAAATACCATAAAAGATTTTATAAAAGAAAAATTTCCAATGATGGCTGGAGCCGTAGATAATTTATTCCCCACCGAAACTGCTGCAGCAAATACTCCAACAGGAGATACCGGATCTACCGACGGACCGGCTGAAAAGGCGGAAGTTTTTTAGATAAAATTTCTGATTTTGTTCCGGGAGAAATGGGAGAAAAAGCTGAAGAATTTGCAAAAGATAAACTGGGTGGTCTTTTTAGTGGTGATAAAAAAAATCAATAACATTATCTGACGGTCCCCGTGTGACAATAGATTATCATAAAAATGGTCAGACCGGGACGGTCAGACCATTTTATTTTTTATTTCAGCACCTCTCTCGCTATAATAATTTTTTGCACTTCACTTGTACCTTCACCAATGGTGCAAAGTTTACTGTCGCGATAAAATTTTTCTACCGGAAAATCTTTTGTATAACCATAGCCGCCAAATATCTGCACGGCATCCGTTGCAACTTTTACTGATACTTCGCTGGCATAATATTTTGCCATCGCAGATTCTTTGGTAATATTTTCACCACGCATTTTTTTGTCGCAACATTGGTCAATCAAAAGTTCTGCTGCTTTTATTTCCGTTGCCATATCAGCGAGCTTAAAAGAAATTGCCTGGAAGTTGGCAATAGGCTGATCAAACTGGTGCCTTTCTTTTGCATATTTAACCGATGCTTCGTAAGCGCCTTTTGCAATTCCCAATGCTAATGCAGCAATTGATATTCTTCCTCCATCCAAAACTTTCATTGCCTGCTTAAAACCTTCTCCCACTCCACCTAAACGGTTTGCATCAGGTATGCGGCAATTATCAAAGATCATTTCACTTGTTTCACTTGCTCTCATCCCAAGTTTATTTTCTTTTTTGCCGGCGCTAAAACCTTGTGTTCCCCTTTCAACAACAAATGCAGTACAATTGTTTCTTGTTCTTGGTTCTCCGGTTCTGCAAATTACCACTGCAACATCACTGCTGTTGCCATGTGTAATCCAACATTTTGTTCCATTAATTACCCAGTCGTTGCCATCTTTTACAGCAACACATTGCATATTGCCTGCATCGCTTCCTGTATTGGGTTCTGTTAAACCCCATGCGCCGATATGCTCTGCTGTAGCCAGTTTTGGAAGATACTTTTTCTTTTGATCCTCATTACCGAAAGCCAATAAATGACCGCAACTTAATGAATTGTGTGCGGCAACAGAAAGGCCGATAGATCCGCAAACTTTTGCTATCTCCTGTATTATTTCGCTGTATTCAAAATAACCAAGGCCTGCACCACCATACTCTTCAGGAATAAAAACACCCATCAACCCAAGCTTTCCCATTTCTTTAAAAATTTCTACCGGAAAAATTTGGGCCTCATCCCATTCCATCACATGAGGCTTTATTTTTTGTATGGCAAAATCTTTTGCTGTTTGCGCAACCTGTTCGGCAAGTTCAGTTCTTTTGAAATCCATAGAGTAAAATGAACGTGCAATATAATCAGATTTTACCACTGATATTTTGATGCCTTGATGTGTGATTGTTAATTTATGGCAAGGTATGGAGACACTTTTGTGAAGACATCATCAGTAACGATCATTATCTTTTTTATGTCATCAACTGAAGAAAAATTTCCGTGCTGCGTTCTGTATTGCACGATAGCATTCGCTATAGCATATCTTATGTAAGGATGCGATCTCATTTCATCAAGAGTTGCGACATTAATATTCATTTGTTTTATAGAAGGAGTTGTAAGAACAAGCCTCGGTTTTATTTTGATAAAAGTAGAATCCGGCAAGCCGTACGTTTCCTTAATTTGATCGACTGAATAAAAACCACCAAGCTTATCACGGAATGTTACAATGCGCTGCGCAAGCTTACTTCCAATGCCGGAAAGGGAAATAAATGCAGTGGTATCCGAAGTATTGATATCAATTGTTTGAGAAGAATATTTTTTATCCGTGTAGTTATCGGAAGGGTAATTATTTTTAAAATTAGAAGATTCATTGTTGGCATATTCTTTTTTGGTGTTTTCAATTTTTACATAAGGCAGTAAGCGGTCAACATCATCCTGATGCAATCCCCAAATTTTACTGATGTCTTCAGGTTTATAAAAATGTCCGCCTTTGGATACATATTTTTGAATTGTTTCAGCAATTTTTTCTCTTACACCTAAGCGCTTCCAATCAGCCACCGTGGCTGTATTCGGATCAAAATAAAATACTTCTGCCTTTGCTTTTGTATAAAAGTTTTTTTCTGATGGCTCATAATAATTGTTGTAATTATTTTCATCAAAGTTTTTAGCCAGGTACTTTTTATCATTAACACTATCAGCCTGTTGAATTTTTAATTGAGAAACTTCTTTATCAAATTGGCTGTGATCATACGTTTTTTGATGAATAAAATAGGGATATAGAAACGGCATGAACAGGCACACAATTATCAATGCAATAAGAATAAATATTCCCGTCCTTTCCTTTTTGGAAAAGCTTAAGTACTCATTAAGAAATTGCCTAAACATAAACGAAAAATAACGTTTTGTATTTTAAGATGCAATAAGGTGAACTAATTTATTTGTAGTGGGAAAGTTAAACCAGGCGGGTATTTACAGAAATAACTCCAATCCATCCCATGCTAACTGCATGTTCGGCGGCAGTGTTTTATTCACGTCAACATGCTTACCTATCTGGTGGCTCATGTGTGTAAAATAAGCTGCAGGAATATTTAGTTCATTAACTATTGCTGTCGCTTCATTCAAAGAAAAGTGAGAGATATGTTTAGCATTTCGCAAAGCGTTTAAAACAATAACTTCGCTGCCCCTAATTCTTTCCTTTTCACTTTCATCAATGTTGTTGGCATCTGTTATATAAGTAAATTTTCCAAACCTGAAACCCAGTACAGGCATATTTAAATGATAAACAACAATTGGAATTATGGGTATGTCACCAACGGTAAACGGCTCTGTTGTAATTGTATTAATATTTAATTTAGGCAGCCCCGGATATTGATTCTCAGCAAAAGCATAATTAAACTCCCTCCTTAATGCTTCTTCGGTTAAAGCATTGGCATAAATTTCCATCGGTTGCTTTGTAAAAAAATTGTATGCCCTTACATCATCAAGGCCTGCAATATGGTCTTTATGCGGATGAGTAAAAACTACGGCATCCAAATGTTTTACATCAGCCCGTAACATTTGATAACGAAAGTCGGGAGTTGTATCAACAACCAAAGTAGTTGTTTTGCTTTGCACCAGGATACTGCTGCGTAAACGTTTGTCTTTTTTATCAGTAGATGTACATACCTCGCAACTGCAGGCTATCATAGGCACTCCGCTGCTGGTACCTGTACCAAGAAAAGTAATTTTTAGATCAGGATAACTCACCTGCCAAAGCTAAGGCAAATAGCAAGAAGTAAAAAACAAGTAGCAAGTAAATAACTGCTCACTACTTGCTACTTGCTACTTGCTTCGTCACTTCATCATACATTTTTTGCGCATCAATGGTCAGCATTTCATAAGTAACCTGCAGGGAAGGCAAAAGGTCAATAAGCGTATTTATTCTTCCTTCTATATTTAAGAATTTATTGAGGACAACAACTTTTTTTTCTTCCAGGATGCAATACCCGCTTTGGAATGAACCCCTTTCGTAACGCACAATGTATCCGGATTCTTCCAGTATTTTTTCCAGCCTGTTTAATGTTGATTGATTGTATTTCATGCCCAACCTAAAGTGGATTTTTAATTTTAATTATTTGAGCAAATTTACAACTTAGGTGATTTTTAATCCAATAATCATTTAATCATAAAAATCATAGTCAGGTTTTACTTGTCATTCTTATTACCGGGATTATCATTTCTTCAAGACTTACGCCACCATGCTGAAAAGTATTGCGGTAATAATTTACAAAGTGATTGTAATTATTGGGATAACATAAATAGCCATCCTGTTTTGCAAAAATAAAA
>DATCOF010000205.1:0-2149 GCA_036564845.1 Chitinophagaceae bacterium
GCTCAGGATTCATCACTTATGTGTTCAGTCACTTTGGAATTAAAGTGCCGCGATCATCCATTGATTTTACCAACGTAGGAAAAGAAGTTGCCGTGCCTGAAGCAAAACGCGGAGACATTATTTTATTCACCGGCACTGACAGCACTGAAAGATTTGTAGGACACATGGGCATCGTGGTTTCAAATCAAAATGGTGAATTGCAGTTCATACATTCTTCTTCGGGAAAAGTGTATGGGGTTACTGTTACGCCGCTGAATGATTATTATAAAGGAAGATTTGTAAAAGTGGTAAGAATATTCGGCCCCCTCTAAATCTCCCCCGGTGGGGGAGACTTGCTAGCACACAAAGCCCTTCGTGCTGATTAAAAATATAAAATGATATGTCCATACAAAAGTCAAAATAAGAACTAATGTTTAGCCTCCCTCTCTTTCGGAGAGGGACCGAGCCTGCCTGCCGGTAGCTACTGAGTGGACACATCTTTAGTCGGAAAATGACAACTTCCATCCCTGGTAAATCATTTCAAATTTTTCTAAACCTCTTTTAATTGTTATGGGACCTGCCCGTCGTTGTCTGGCATTTCCTTTCCATCCACCTAACCTTGCAATGATCCATGAGGCCCATGCTAACTGAGCTTTATTAAATGTATTACTCACACTCGGTGTTTGTTTTAAAAGATTTTGTTCTATTTTATTTAAACATTTAATTTCATCTGAGGTAAATACTTCTTCTATAGATTGACTTTCCTCTTTACCATATGCCATATATAATTGCATTACCCGCAATGCTGCATTTAAAATTAATACAGTTAATTTTCTTATAGCCCAGCCCGTTAGTAACTGCGTTTCCTCTATTTTAAAACCTTGTTTTTTTAATAACCGGAACAATTGTTCTATATACCATCGTTTTTTATAATAGTTAATTATCAGTAATGCATCATCAAGTGATGCCACTTGCCGGGTTGTAAGTAATCTCCATTTTATTGCATCTTTTGCTTTTGTATTTATTTCTTTTGCTTCCACAACATACAGTTCCAGCATATTAGGAATATCTGTTCTTTTTAATTTGGCAGGCTTTACTATAGTTACTTTTTTATATCGTACTTCAAGAGTGGCTATTCTTTTTATCCGTTCTTTTCTTATATCGGCTGTTATTGCTAATTGATAAGTTCCGCCACTGGACATTTGTGATAATGCTTCATGCAGTTTTTTGCCTTCTGTTAATTTTCTGTTGTCTCTGTTTCTTATAATTAAATTAGTTTTCTGGTTAACCACTAAACAAAACTGTTCGTATATATCTCCTTCTCTATCCTGTATGATAGTAAGGCTCCTGGCTGTTTGTAGCACCTCTTTGCTTGCCTCACTAGCTTTTATCCATTTATAGGATTCCTTTTCTTCAATGTTTTGTTGCTTGTAAACTTTTGTTGTGTTATTACTTTTATCTTCTGTCCGGTGCCACAATTGTACGTCTGAAAAACCAAGCATCGTTTCATGATGAGCATCTAATACTAAACTGCAATGGGTAAGAAATCCTGTTCCGGTTTTATTCCCTACTAAACCCAGGCCACTATTCTTTTTTTTGTGCTTGCTTTGTTTACTTAAACCAAACGATGAACTATCTTCTATCACTAAAACATCCCTATCAGATACATTAGCACTACATCGCAATGTCAGTTCCCTTATTAATAATTCTTCCGTTACTTTTTCATTATCCAAAAAGCGATAAAAGCCTTTCTGCTCTGCCTCGTCTATTGTTGCACCTTTAACACTTGATGTTTTACTCTTTAACAATGATTGCGAAATAAGTGCTGCCCTTTTTTCCAATCTTTTATCGCTAAGCAAATTTTTAAAGTTCGGAGTATGTCCTAGTAATTCCATATTTTTTGATGGCAAAGCTATTATATTTGTGTCCACTCAGTAGCTGCCGGTAGGCAGGTCCGGCACAAGACCTTTTCACAAAACCTTCGCCGTGTTTTCCATTTCAATCGGGCAGCCCGTAGGCAGAAGAATATGCATTTAAATTTAATTATAAAGTTGTAGGTTAGGCATAGCTGCAAAGCTGACAAATACAAAACGTGCCGGATTAATAAATATCCCCAATGTGTTGGATGAGCTAAATAAATCAATTACTTTGGATTGGTAAATTGTATTGA
>DATCOF010000206.1:0-5235 GCA_036564845.1 Chitinophagaceae bacterium
GCAATCCCCCTTATTCCGCTACGGTATTTACTTCCAAAGCTAACGTTAGAGCGTCTCTTCTATTTCACAAAACAATGTATTTTTATAAAGCTCTTTGCAAGGCCGATGTTACAATTGTTGCGTAATAGCACGGGTGCAATCCTGGTTGGAATGTAAAAAGCTTTTTTGCTCAGAACAAAAAAGCTTTGTGATCACTTCAGTGGTGATGTCTCTTAATTAAGAGACAATCCCGTTCAGAATATTTTTCATGTCAAAGGTACATTCTCAAAGAGCATTTTTATTCACCTTCAAAAAAATATTTATGCAAGAGAGAAATGTAAAAATGGAAGTCGTCAATTCCAATGCGGCCGGTATTGATGTGGGTAGCCGGTCTCACTTTGCCGCCATCGGACAAGGTAAAGATGACATCAAAGAATTTGGCGTTTACAACGAAGATCTTCAGCAACTCACACAATGGTTTTTAGACAACCAAATCAAAACTGTAGCTATGGAAAGTACAGGTACTTACTGGCAGCATTTATATATCACTTTACAGGCTGCAGGTTTCCAGGTTATTTTATGCAATGGAAAGTTTACCAAAAATATCAAGGGTAAAAAGACAGATGTAATGGATGCACAGTGGATTCAAAAATTGCACACCATAGGACTGTTAACCGGTAGTTTTTTACCCGATGAAGCGACTGAGCAATTAAGAACTTATTGCAGACAGAGAACTAATTTATTAGAACAGTCAGCAGATACCACACGCAAAATGCAAAAATATTTACGGCTGCTCAATCTTCGTTTAGACGTGGTAGTAAAAGATGTAACAGGCCTCACGGGTCTTGCCATTATTGATGCCATTTGTAAAGGTGAAAACAATCCTGAAAAGTTAGCATGCCTCAGGCATGGAAACTGCAAAAAATCAGAAGAGGAAATTGCAAAGGCACTTCAAAGCAATGGAAGAAAAGATTATCTCTTTACTCTAAATCAGGAATATGTTCTCTATCTAAACTTTCAGGACAAAATGAAAGAATGCGATGTAGAAATAGAAAAATTGCTAAATGAACAAATTAATAATGACGACGAAAAAAGGCAACACTACCTTGATAAAAAAATTTACAAAAGGGTAAATAAAAACACACCAAAAAATTTAGATATTAATCTGCTTTCTTACCAATATTTTGAAGGCGTTGATCTGTTGGCCATTGAAGGAGTAAGCCATGCCACTGTGCTTACTTTAATGAGTGAAGTTGGAAATGGCATTCATAAATTTGAGACTGCAAAACAATTTGCCAGTTGGCTAAGGCTTGCGCCCAACAATAAAAAAACCGGCGGAAAAGTGATCAGCAATAAAATACCAAAAGGCAGTAACCGGCTAAAGATTGCTTTAAGAAATGCAGCCAACAGCATTGGAAATTTAAAAGATACTGCACTTTCCAATTTCTTTAAACGCATTGCTTTTAGAAAAGGAAGAGTATCTGCTATTTCAGCAACAGCCAGAAAGTTGGCTGTTATAATTTGGAATATGATTGTAAAAAGAATTCCTTACAAACCTGACTCAACTTATGAATTCCTTGATCAAAAAAGAAAAAGAAAAGTACAGGAAATGAAAAAACTAATTCATAAGTTTGATATTACAATAAATGACTTAGGGTTGCAATTGTAAATCAACAATTTGTAAAACGTTAGTCAGAAGTTTATCGGGACACTGCAAAATGATTACTTTACACTAATTCAATTTAAAAATATGTCAGACGAACAACATGATCAATTACCCATTGATAACAATGGTACCCAAAATGAAACAGGCGCTGTAAATAACGACAGAAAGATAACCTATCATCACTACGGTAAACTTGCGGCTAGAAATTTGAATGCTAACGCAAATAATCTTGGAAATTCGCTAGATAATATTTATGAGCGTTTCTTAAGAGAGCAGAAGCTTGATGAAGATGGAGTTAAACAAAGAATTAAAAAGCTTCGAGATGAAATGCTTCAAAAGAAAAATCAAAAGGAAACAATTAAAGGTGACATATTTTCTATAGAGCAATTCAAGGAAGAAAAAGAGAATAGAATTGAAGAATTAGAAATTGAAAAGATTAAATTAAAAGATGGTGAAGCACCTGCGACTGACTATTTATCTTTTATAATTGGGGCTTTTATAACAATCCTTTTAACACTGTATTTATTCGTTTTCTATTCGTCTTCAGGGTATTCAGCTTTTTATGGAGTAAAACAAGGAAGCCTAGGATTTATAAATCCAAATGTATTTGCTGATGCACAAAACAAAGGTGGTGGCGTAGTTGCCTTAATTATTTTATTCCCAGTAATCTTTTTAGGAATGGGTTTTCTAATACATGATGCGCTTGAAAAGAAAAAATATGCTTTTATAACAGGGTTACTATTTTTTACCCTTATTACTGACGGAATAATTGGATATAAAATTTCGCAAGCTATTCACACCAATGAATTTAATGCAGGCCTTACAAATGAACTTTGGAAATTCAATATGATTTATTCTGATGTTAATTTCTATTTGGTTTTAGTATTAGGCTTTGTAGTTTATATAATTTGGGGAGCTTTATTACATTATGTTTTAAATAAAAATCATGAACTTCAACCTGACAAAGCTTTTGAAATAAGACTTGAAAATTTAAATCGTAAAATTTCCGAACAAAGACAAGCTCTTTCCGAATACATATCCAAAATCAATACTTTTAAAAGTCAGCTATTAACAATAGATAATGATATTACAGATAAGGAAAAGGATATTATTGGATATGAAAATGGCGTAGTCCCAATTAACATTTCGTTACTTCAGGCCTCAGTTGGCGATTTTATGATGGGCTGGTTTTCTTATACAAATTTAATGTTCCCTTATGATGCAAATAAGAGAACACAAGAAGCCAGAGAAGGACAAATCATTTGGATCGACAAAAAAATACAAGCACTTAACACAGACAAATAATTTATGGATCACTATCAATCTAACCCAAAGAAAAAAAATAGAAAACCTATATACTTGCTCCTTGCATTTTTAGGTGTTTTTATTGTCTTTATCTATTTCATAACTCGCCCTTCAGTTGAAAGTATTGCAATTAAAGAACTTCAAACTAGCTACAATACCGAAGATGTAAAACAATGTTGGTACAAATACAAAGCAGACCTTTCGCAGGACGCAGAATTTATTTCAGAAACAAGAAATAAACTTGCTTCTCTCAATATTTCAGACAAAGACCTGCAAAATTGTATGGTTTGGCTACCACCAGCTCCTGAAAGTATTAATTTAATTGTTGTTCCTGATTTTTCTATGAGAATTATTGACACAGTAAACAACCCCGACCAAATTAAGAATGATACAACCTTGCTTAATTCAATATGGAGAGCCTTCGTTTCACAGGCAAGGTTAAAAATGAATTCTAAAGATCGGTTAGTTTTAGATGTAACTGATGAAGGTCAGGCAGGAGGTACTTTCAGAACCATTGCAAACGACTTAATTTTTGACCTTTCAGAACATCATAACCAGAGCAATCGACTTTACTTTGATAAAGTTGGTAATCGCTTCAACGAAAACGTTTCAAAACTTTACAATCTTGCGAGCAAACAACCAATTGGTGCTGACTATCATTATTATTTTGAGGAACGACTACCTAAACTCATACAAAAATCAACACTTAAAGACAATTATCGTAATGTTCTAATCATAATTACTGATGGTTATCTTGAATCACAAAATGCACAAAGGACTGGTATTTGGGCTTATACAGGAACATTCACAGAAAGAACTACTATTTCAAATCAATTACGAAATGGGAAATCATACAATGAAGCTTTAAATAATCTCAAAGCTATTCCCGATTGTCAAAGTCATTTTCCCGAATTAGAAGTTTTAATTGTTGAAGTGAACCCAAGAAAAAGTCTTTCAACCCAAGAAAAAAGTGATCCTGGAACTGTAAACGACTTTCCAATTTTAAAATCTCAATGGACAAACTGGTTTAAACTTTTAGAAATTAAAAATGCAAACAGCGAATTTTTTATCAGGCGAAATGATGCAACTCAGATTACAGAAAAACAAATAGATAAATTCCTGAAAAAATGAAAGCATTTGTAAAATCGTTTCTTCTTTTTTGTCTAATTAGTTGTAACATTTCAACTAAAATACCCGACACTTTTAGTGGAAAAGTTGTTGGAATAAAAGATGGTGATACAATCGAAGTTCTTTATGATGGCAAAAGCCAAACTATACGACTGCTTGATATTGATTGTCCCGAAAAAAAACAAGCATTTGGAACAAAAGCAAAGCAGTTTACATCAGACTTATGTTTTGGCAGAGAAGTTAGTGTAGAAAGCAAAGGCAAAAAGGACAGATACAAACGAATACTTGCAACAGTATACATTGCTGATATAAATCTAAATGCAGAACTTTTAAAAGCAGGCCTTGCATGGCATTATAAAAAATATTCTGACAATCAAATTTATGCAGACCTTGAAAACACTGCAAGAGAAAATAAAATAGGACTATGGATAGAGGCCAATCCAATAGCCCCGTGGGACTTTAGAAAGAAATAACGACCATGAAAAATAGAAAACCAGCCGCCAACATTGCATTTGCAAAATACGGGCTGGACATTGAAACAATGAACATTTGATCGCTCACTATCATTTGTCCGGGCTTGACCAGCATCGGTGGACATTTGTTCGTAATTTGTACTTTTGTTTTTCAAGCAGCTTTGGTTCCGGGCAGGACCGGCATCAAATTCCCGTACTTCGCAAATGCAGAACGTTGGCTGCCATAACATGAGACCATGAAATTCAAAACAGTTTTATCTTTTCTTATTGCTTTTTACAGTTTGACAGGACATTCTCAAACTAATGACCCAACTTTATTATTGGACACTTCCCTTGCAAAAAAAATAACTGTTTCAGGTTTTTGCTTGTGCCAAACTTCTTTATCGGACTTGAAAAAATTAGCTAATGACTTTAAACCAGTTGATGTCGAAGAGATGGATTCGCCAAAAAACTGTTTCGGGCAAGATGGACGTTATGAAAACGGGAAAGGTTATTATTCTAACAAATTCCCAGGTATCATTTTTCAGAAAGACCAAAGCACAGATTGTAAGCTCCCCCAAAAACAGTACGTTTTAAAAGTAGACAAAATTAGTAACTTTAAAAACGTAAAACATGAAAAAGAGCACATTCAGTCCTGCCCAGATTGCAGGCATTCTCAAAGAGTTTGATAACGGCAAAACGGCC
>DATCOF010000207.1:0-5210 GCA_036564845.1 Chitinophagaceae bacterium
ACTTCGGCAATGCCTTCGCCTTTAATTATTTTATATGAGTTAGGATTAAGAGAAATAATTTTCTTTTCAGTACTTACCGAAACATTTGCAAATGCTTTGCCACTGAAAACATTTTTCTTTACAACAAAACCATTGCTTACATCAGGTAAGGCAAGTGCGCCGGAAACCAGTCCTGCCTTAAGTTTGGCGGATAACCGCGGAGCAATTGCTTTGCCATCTGCATTGTTGGAAAAGATGATAACATTAGCGCCAATACGATCTGCCGCTTCACTAATAACATTTGTAAATACCTGTGAATCCAGATTATTTAATTCTGGGTTTTTAAAATAATGGATCTTCTTTAATCCATAAGCGCCAAGTGCCGGCAGATCATCATTTACATTTCCCAATACAATTCCATCAGCAGTTGTGCCAAGCAACTCTGCTACTTTAGCGCCATAGCTTGCTGCCTCAAATGAATTCTTTTTTATGTGCCCTTCTGATTGATCTAAAAAAATTAATACTGACATATGATACCCTCCATCTCCCTAAAGGGAGAGTTAGTTTTATGGTTTATAAATATTATTAAGCATTATAATTATTGTTGCTTTTCATCTTCTCCATTTCCCTCTCCCTTTAGGGAGAGGATAGGTGAGGGTGAGGTTAAATTACCTTAGCTTCTTCATGCAACAACCTCACTAATTCTTCCGGTCGGTCCGGCGAAACCAGCTTCACGCCTGCCTTTGGTGGTGGGAGCTCAAATGATACAATAGAAGTTAGCGCATCCACTGCAACAGGCTCAATAACTTTTAATGGTTTTGTTCTTGCACCCATGATGCCTTTCATGTTCGCGATGCGTTGTTCAGCAACACCTTTCTGGCAACTCACTACAACAGGTAACTGAACTTCATTTACTTCTTCACCACCATCGATCTCACGACTAATTGTGGCAGTAGTTCCATTTACATCAAATTTAGTAGCATGAGAAACATAAGGCATATCCAACAATTCGGAAACCATTCCGCCGATGGAAGATCCATTATAATCAATGGTTTCTTTGCCGGTAAAAATCAGGTCGTAGTTATTTTGTTTGGCAACTTCTGCAATTTGTGAAGCAATGTAAAAACTATCCTGGCTATTTGCATTTACTCTTATCGCTTCATCGCCACCCAACGCAAGCGCTTTGCGAATGATAGGATCTGAATCTGGGCCACCAACATTTATTAAATGAATTTGAGTAGCTGCATCAGCTTCTTTTAATTCAATTGCTCTAACGAGAGAGTACCATTCGTCGTAAGGATTGATAATGAATTGAACACCGGCTTCAGCAAATTTCGTATTGTTATCCGTGAAAGTTATTTTTGCCGTTGTATCCGGTGTTTTACTTATACAAACAAGTATCTTCATCTGATGTTTTTTTAACCTGCTGTCGGCAGGCAGGACAAAGATAACAGTAAAAATAATTGTATGGACAGGATAGAAAAACTGAAAGAATATTTAAAGACGAATCATAAAGACAGCTTTCTGCAACATGCACTGGCACTGGAATACATTAAAGTGGGTAATGATGCTGAAGCCAGGAATTTATTTAATGAAATATTGAGAAGAGAGCCAACATATATAGGCTCTTATTATCATTTAGCAAAATTACTGGAGCGTATTGGCGATGAAGAAAAGGCAATAAAAATTTACGAACGCGGAATGGAAGAGGCAAAAAAAGCAGACGATAATCATTCGTATAATGAGTTGAGAGCGGCGTATGAGGAGTTAGCTTTTTAATTGTCTGAACCAGGATTTATAGGAGTATAAGATTTTAGGATTTTTTAGCATATTTATATTTAATGCATCTTCTTCAAAAATTTACTGACTTTATAAAGAAAGAAAATCTTTTTCAAGCAAAAGATAGATTGTTGTTGGCTGTAAGTGGCGGAGTAGATTCTGTTGTTTTGTGTGAGTTATGTAAACAGGCGGGCTTTGATTTTGTTATTGCACATTGCAATTTTCAATTAAGAGAGGATGAGAGTGGACGGGATGAACAATTCGTTAGAGAATTAGCCAAAAAATATAGTTCAGAAATTTTTGTAAAAAAATTTGAAACAGAAAAATATGCAGAACAAAATAAATTATCGATCCAGGTTGCTGCAAGAGAGTTGAGGTATGAATGGTTTAATTCTTTGATCGGCGATGAGATCAAATATATTCTTACGGCACATCATGCAAATGATAACATTGAAACTTTGCTGATGAATTTCTTTAAAGGCACTGGCATCAACGGTTTGCAAGGGATCTTGCCAAAACAAGCAAATGTTATTCGTCCATTATTATTTGCTAAAAAAGAAGAATTTTTGGAGTTTGCAAAAGAGAATGGCCTGAGTTATGTAGAAGACTCTTCCAATGCATCCGATAAATACACCCGTAATTATTTTCGCAACCAGTTGATACCATCTATTCAAAAAGTATTTCCACAAGTAGAAGAAAATCTTATAAATAATATTCAGCGCTTTACTGAGATCCAAACACTTTATCAGCAATCAATTGATCTTCATAAAAAAAAATTATTGGAGAAAAAAGGAGAGGAGATCCATATTCCTGTTTTTAAATTATTAAAGTCCCAACCATTAGCAACAATCGTTTATGAGATAGTAAAAGATTTTGGTTTTACATCAAACCAAACTGATGAGGTTATTAAATTATTGAAAAGTGATTCAGGTAAATATGTTCAATCACCTAGGCATAGAGTGCTTAAGAACCGCAACTGGCTTATTGTTACGCCGGTTAATACAGAAATTTCTGAAAATATTTTAATAGAAGAAAAAGATAAAGAGATTAAATTCTTAAGTGGAAAACTTGAAATAAAGAAGGCGTTAGTTGCAGTGTATAAATTATCTGCAAACGAAAACATCGCTCAACTGGATGCTGATGAAATAACATTTCCTCTTCTTTTAAGAAAGTGGAAACAGGGAGATTATTTTTATCCGCTTGGAATGAACAAAAAGAAAAAACTCAGCCGCTTTTTTATTGATCAAAAAATGAGCATGACTGAAAAGGAAAATACCTGGGTAATAGAAATGAACAAAAAAATTGTGTGGGTAGTTGGTAAAAGAATTGATAACCGTTTTAAAATAACGGGCAAAACTAAAAATATACTTTTGATCAGTTTGTTGTAAAAATTTTGCTCATATCAAGACTTTTTACAGCCTCCATAAAATTTTCAAGCACAGGGTAAGTTGAAAATAATTTGCACGCTGATATCACGAAAATAATTCCAAATAAAGCGCCCCAAATGTGAGCAGAATGGTTTACGTGTGTGCCACCTTTCTTGTCAAGCAAAAATGAAACGATAAGGTATATTATACCGAATAAAAATCCGGGAACAAACACAGGAATAAATATCAGGCCAACACCTCTCAATGGTTCAAATAAAATGAAAGAAAAAACTACAGCCGAAACAGCGCCGGATGCACCAAGGCTTCTGTAATTATCATTCGTTTTATTTTTATTGAAGGTTGGAATAAGGCAAACTATTAATGCAAGCAGATACATGGCCAGGTATAATAATTTTCCTTTATCACCAAAGACGGCTGAGAAAAAATATTCAACTCCATCGTTTCTCTGGCCCTCTCCAAATAAATACAAGGCGTACATATTGAAAAATAAATGGGGAACATTTGCATGAATAAATCCGCAGGTAATAAAACGATAGTATTGATTTTTTTCAACAACTGCAGGCGGATAAAAAATTAAATTGTCCATTGCCTGCTGATTCTTAAATGCGATTAGAGAAACAATGACAGTAACGACGATAATAATTATGGTTATAGAGATCATAAGGAATTTAAAAATTTTTCAAACATACATATAAACTAGCTATGATGGTATTTCTCATTTCTAATAATGGTACTGGCCCTGTAGATCTGTTCTGCAAGTATCAGTCTTACTAATTGATGTGGGAAAACCAATTGAGATAAACTCCATACATAATTTGCTCTCTTGATAATTTTTTCATCAATACCAAAAGCTCCGCCAATAAGAAAGACCAGGTTTTTAACGCTTTTATTTGCATTGATCTGTATTAGTTCTGCCAGTTTCTCTGAAGTAAATTGCTTTCCTTTTTCATCAAGAACAACCAGAACATCGTTTGGCGGCAATAGATTTAGAATAATATCAGCTTCATTTTTTTTAAGGTCAATGTTGGAAAGGGTTGAAGCATTTTTAAGCGAAGGGATCAATTTCCACTCTACAGAATAATAATGAGAAATTCTTTTAGTAAAGATTTCTATCCCGGGTTTTACATAGGGCTCATGCGTTTTACCGATTGACCAAAAATAAATTTTCACTTATATGATTTATTGCAAAAGTGCTAACATCTCTTCAATAAATATTTATTATTTTTGCGTTCCATTGGCTGCGTAGCTCAACTGAATAGAGCATCCCGATTGAGATCGGGAAGGTTTTAGATGGAAATATAAATAAAAAATGGCTTCGTAGCTCAATTGAATAGAGCATCTGACTACGGATCAGAAGGTTATAGGTTTGAATCCTATCGAGGTCACCACACAGGAAGGAGCAGCATTTTCGCTGCTCTTTTCTTTTTTAGAATCGCTGAAACCATTGCCACCATTGCAAAGTAGGGTTAGTATCTCAAGTTAGTAACAACTATTAAAAAGTAATGAAAGTCTCATTCCGCAACGCAGATACATGAAATGTTTAATACCTGCCTCGTATTGGCATCTGAGCTGCGGCCAAATTTTCATAAACGATAATTTTTTTAATAAATCCTTTTATGGTTATTCAGAAATGTGATATAAGGTTTACAATAATAGATGGCGATGAAGAAAATGTCGTCGAAACATATACTTCCGAATACAGGAATCTGATGGCCTTGATAACTGATAAAATTTATGTGGAAGATTTTGGTGAATGCAAAGGAATGGGAAGATGCGGAACCTGTGTAATTGAAATTATAAAAACTGAAAAAGAATTTCTTTCTTTTGAAAGAAACGAAGAAGCTACTCTCAAAAAAACAGGCATAACAAATCCAAATTACAGGTTAGCATGTCAGATTCTAATTAACGAACAACTGAAAAATTCAACTTTTCGAATTTGCTATAATTATTGAAATACCATTACTATTATTTTTTATGAGAGGATATTTTTCACATCGTTGCCATATAATTCTTCATCAATAAGATTAGTAGATTCAATAGTTAACATGTAATCTTTTCATATAA
>DATCOF010000208.1:0-55635 GCA_036564845.1 Chitinophagaceae bacterium
AATTATTCTTCCAGCAAAAAATTATTTAATCCATCACCCCTATCATCAGCATTTAATTCTTTTACTGAGCCAAAGCCAATAGCATCTTTCATAACATCAGTTTTAATCGTTTCACAAGCTTTACGCACGCTGTTCTTACCATATTTATTTTTTATAAGGTACATCGTCTTGCGCAACTTATCCTGCTGGATACGGTTATCAAATAAATTGTATTGAATGGCTTTCTCCGAAATAAAATTCTGCACTGTTACATTTATGCTGAACACATCTTTACAAAGAACCGGTGAAGAAGGAGACGTAGTTTCATATTCTTTAATGCGCTGCATAATATAACTTCTGAGTTCAATCGCATCCTGTAGAGGATTTGCAAAATTAAAAAGTGCTTTCCAATCTCCCCGGTTTTTATATCCAACCGAAAAAATTGCCTGCCTGCAAAAAACTGATTGCTTTACCATGCGTTGCTCCAGGCGTGTGCAAAGAGAAATTATCAATGCGTCCAGCGTCTGCAATGATGCACTTTGTTTTCCGGCAACAGTTCTACCTGCACCCATGCTTTTTGTTTGATTTACAAAAAGGTCAACTTCATAAAAGTGTAACCTGCAATGCCAGTAATAACCAACTATACCTCCAAAAGCCTTTCGCAGCATGGATATTGAAGCATACCGCATTTCCAGGGGAGTATAGATACCTACTTTTTTTAATCTCCTTTCATTCCCTGAAGCAACGCCGGGCAGATCGGTCAACTGTAGTTTTTTAAGATGCTCATCAATATTTTCAGGCGTAATTTCAACAAGGCCATCAGGTTTTTGCAGGTTGGTTGCCAGCTTGGCAAGAAAAGCATTAGGCGCAATGCCGATAGAACATTTAAGATAATCTGCCTGTGCCCTGATATCACTTTTTATTTGACGGGCTATCGAAGAAAAATCTTTATAAATTAATTTGTAAGAAGTAAAATTTAAAATCGCTTCATCAATGCTTTTTGGAATTACATCATTACAATATTTTTTTAGAACATTAATGATCATCACATGAAAATGCCGGTACTTAACCGGTTGCGAAGGCCTGATAATTAATTGAGGGCAAATTTGCCTGCACTCAATAAGGCGCATACCCGTCGTGATCCCTAATTTCTTTGCTTCCATGGAACAGGCGATCACAGCAGCATTGGGGCTTTCGTAAGGGCAAACTCCTACAGGCTTTCCCCTAAGTGCAGGATCAAGTTGTTGCTCACAACTTGCAAAAAAACTATTCATATCCACATACATTACAATGCCGCCTGTATTTTGACGAATAGAATTTTTAGCGTATCGCTCATCTTTCATTACTAAAAATTTTAGTAAAGATGACGCTATCTACCGAGACAAAAAAAATCAAAAAAACATTGAAAATGATTACACGAATTTTTGCTAATCTAAATAATAGATGATCTTAACTGAGAGGTTATTATTTTGTGGCTCGGAAAATGTTCTATCGAAATAATTATCGCCTGGTTCCTGCATATAATTCATATTCTAATAACCTGCAATCAATTTTGCTGGTATAGAATTCAATTTTTCTTTTAGGTTTTAACCCGATCTTTTTTGCGAGAACAAGATTGCCTGTAAATATGTAACCTGTATATCCTTTGCATTTTTTCTTTAAAAAATCTCCAATAGCATGATAGGTTCCTTCCAGTTCAGTTTCTTCTCCCATACGCTCACCATATTCAGGATTTAGAAAAACAACGCCGCTTTCATTTTCAGGAATTGGTGTATCCTCAAAATTGCATCGGATAAATTCAATGTAGTTTGCAATACCCGCAGCCCCTGCATTTATTTTGGAAATATTAATTGCATCTTCACTTATGTCACTTGCTATAACTTTTAATTCAGGAAGGTCAATTATTTTTTCATCCAACGCTGCTCTTTCTTTTTCAAAAAATGCATCATCAAAATCTTTTATATGCATGAATGCATAGTTATCTCTAAACAAACCCGGACGACGATCGGTTGCAATTAATGTTGCTTCAATAGCAAGTGTTGCTGAGCCACACATTGGATTAATAAATGGTGAACAGCGATCCCATTTTGTTGCGAGAATCGTTGCTGCCGCCAATGATTCAAGCATTGGTGCTTTACCGGGAATCTTTCTATAACCATGCTTGGCAAGGGTTTCACCGGACGTATCAATAAATATTTCAGCAATTTCATCTCTCCAGAAAAGATGGATCACTGCACCTTCTAATGTTGAGCCTGAGTTTGGTCTGCCACCGGTTTTATTACGCATCCTGTCTGCAATAGCATCTTTTACTTTTACGTTTGCATATAATGAATTGTTTATACTTGGATGCGTTACATTACTTGTTACAGAAAAATATCCATCGTTGGATAATATTTTTTCCCATGAAATTTGCAATAACTCTTTGTAAATATCATCAGGACTATCAGAAGGAAATTCTTTTAATGAATACAATACCTGGCTGGCGCAGCGAAGATTTAAATTGAGACGAATGCAATCATTCAATGTCCCTAACAATTCAACACCTGTTTGAAAAGTACGAACAGGTGTAAATCCTAATTCAACTATCTCCTGTTCAAGATAAGGTGACAATCTTTTGCTACAGGTTACTATTATCCTTTTAGCAGAAGTGGAAAGATTAGTTAATTCCATTTACCTGCATTTCTTTATTTATTTTTAATACCAATCCCTGCAAAACTTTGCCGGGACCAACTTCTGTAAATTGCGTAGCTCCATCAGCGATCATTGCCTGCACACTTTGGGTCCAACGCACTGCGCCTGTTAATTGCTGAATTAAATTTTGTTTTATTTCTGAAGAAGTGGTTACTGCCCGGGCAACTACATTTTGATAAACAGGACAAAGAGGTTCATTAAAATTTGCAGCGTTAATTGCTTCTGCTAATTCTTCTTTTGCAGGTTCCATCAATGGTGAATGAAATGCGCCACCAACAGGTAATACCAATGCACGCTTTGCTCCTGCTTCTTTCATTAATACACATGCAGTTTCAATTCCTTTAATACTGCCAGAAATTACAATTTGCCCCGGGCAATTATAATTCGCAGCAACTACCACTTCATCTTTTATGGATGCACATATTTCTTCCACTTTGCTATCCTCCAAAGCCAACACAGCAGCCATTGTTGAAGGATTTATCTCACAGGCTTTTTGCATTGCTTTTGCACGGATAGAAACTAATCTCAATGCATCTTCAAAACTTAGAGTTCCATTTGCAACAAGAGCAGAAAATTCTCCCAACGAATGACCGGCAACCATATCAGGTTTTGCATCCTTTAAAGTTTTATAAAGAATAACGGAATGCAAAAAAATTGCAGGCTGTGTAACATTTGTTTTTTTAAGATCTTCATCACTTCCTGAAAACATTATGTCTGATATCCTGAAACCAAGAATATCATTTCCTTTTTCAAAAAGATTTTTTGCTTCTGCGTTTGTATCATATAAATTTTTTCCCATGCCACTGAACTGCGATCCCTGTCCCGGAAAAATGTATGCGTGTTTCATTGTTTATTGATTTAGAAAGTTTAGAGGTTACGTTTCAAATAATTTCGAACTCGCAATAGAAGATAAGTTACCCACTAAACTTCTAAACTCCCAAACCTCAAAACTATTAATGAAGTTTTGAACTTATAAGTTTTAGAAATTCACTTCGGGTTTCATTTTTTTCAAACTCGCCTGAAAATGCTGATGTAGTTGTTACAGAATTTTGTTTTTGCACTCCTCTCATCATCATACATAAATGCGAAGCCTCAATAACAACGGCTGCTCCCAAAGGATTTAATGTTTCCTGAATAGCATTTAAAATTTGTGTTGTAAGCCTTTCCTGTACCTGTAAACGTCTTGAATAAATATCCACTACTCTTGCTATTTTACTCAAACCTGTTATCCATCCATTAGGAATGTATGCCACATGAGCCTTTCCAAAAAATGGCAGCATGTGGTGCTCACACATGCTGTATAATTCAATATCCTTTACAATTATCATCTGGCTCATTTCTTCATGAAATTTCGCTGAATTTAAAATCTCTTTTGCATCAAGCCTGTTACCATGTGTTATAAACTGCATTGCCTTTGCAATGCGATGCGGTGTTTTTAATAAGCCTTCCCTTTCAGGATCTTCGCCTAATAAACCCAGGATTTGTTTGTAATTTTTTTCCATCGCCACAATTTCATCTTCACAGAATTCTTCTATCTTTTTATAACTCATCTTTTTATTTTTTTATTTAACGGGATATTCTACAAAATTTCTTTCGGTTTCGTAAAGTCGTATTTGCAATTCCAGTTTATTATCAATTTTTTCTCTAAGAATATTGTAAATAACAATTGCGATATTTTCTGCAGTAGGATTTAAATTTTTGAATTCTACTGTATCAAGATTGAGATTTTTGTGATCAAATCTTTCCAGTACATTTTCATTAATAACCCCACTCAACATTTTCAGGTCAATTACATAGCCTGTTTGCGCATCCGGCTCCCCAATAACTTTTACAACAAGATCATAATTATGACCATGAAAATTTGGGTTATTGCATTTACCAAAAACGCTGTCATTTTTGGTTTCATCCCACGCCGGATTATGCAGCCGGTGAGCTGCATTAAAATATTCCTTTCTGTAAACTGCTACTTTGTTCATTAAATAATTTCGATTTTTATAAAGATAACTTTAGTCACCAAAATACTCAACATAAATGCGTGGCGTTTCATACAATTTAATACAATGGAGCTGCACAGGTTGCGGCAAATATGGAACCAATTGTTCCCAAATAGCTTTCGCTAAATTTTCTGTAGAGCAGAGAATATCTTTTAAAAATGGCACATCAACATTTAAGTTTTTATGATCAAGTTTATCAAGCACATGTTCATTAATGATCATGCTTAATTTTTTTGCATCAAATAAAAAACCCGTATCCTTATTTACTTCTCCCTTTATTGTTACAAACAATTCATAGTTATGTCCATGCCAATTTTCATTTGCACATTTACCAAATACATCTTCATTCTTTTCCTTGCTCCAGGCGGGATTGTAAAGCTTATGCGCAGCATTAAAATGTTCAACTCTTGTAAGATATACCATGGATGATCCAAAATATTTTCTCAAAGGTAGCGGAGAAAACGAAAGTTGTGCTTTCTAAATCCGAAATTTGTATTATGAAGATTTTGGTAGTTGCGGCTACGCAATTAGAAATAGAACCTTTTATAAACCTTAAAAATAATATTGAGGTTTTGATCTGCGGGGTTGGGATTCCCTCAACGGTTTTCCATCTTACAAAAAAATTATTGCAGCAAAAATATGATCTGGTTATTCAGGCCGGTATTGCAGGATCGTTTTCAAAGAAAATAAAAAAAGGAGAAGTTGTAGCAGTTGAACAGGATGCTTTTGGTGATATTGGTGTAGAAGAAGATGGAAAATTTAAGACCATTTTTGAATTGGGCTTTGGCGATGAAAATAAATTTCCTTTTAAAAATGGCTACCTTATTAATACTTCAGAAATATTACAGTCAACACATTTAAAAAAAGTAAAAGCAGTTACGGTAAACAAAATCAACGCCAGCAAAAAACAAGGGAAGCAATTAAAAAATAATTTTAATGCAGAAGTTGAAAGTATGGAAGGCGCCGCATTCCATTTTGTTTGCCTGCAACAAAATATTCCTTTTATACAAATAAGAAGTGTATCCAATAAAGTGGGCGTAAGAGATAAAACAAAATGGAAAATAATTGATGCCATTGTAAACCTCAACCGCGAATTAATAAATTTAGTTGATTCAATTAATAAACAATGAAGCTAACACTTGGATTTTCTCCATGCCCAAATGATACTTTTATTTTTGATGCATTGGTAAATAATAAAATAGATAGCGGGGAATTTAAATTTGATGTGATCCTGGAAGATGTGGAAACATTGAACCAGCTTGCATTAAAAAACACTTTAGATATTACCAAGATTAGCTATGGTGTGTTGCCTTTATTATTAGAAAACTATGTAGTGTTGAATAGTGGCAGCGCTTTAGGATCCGGCGTAGGACCTCTTTTGATAGCAAACGAGGAAATTACAAGTGAGCAAATCGCAAATTATACAATCGCAATTCCCGGCGAAAACACAACAGCGCATATGCTTTTTACGATTGCATTTCCGCAGGCAAAAAATAAAATATTTCTTCGCTATAATGAGATAGAAGATTTTGTATTATCATCAAAAGAAAAAAATGTAGCGGGTGTTATCATTCATGAAAACCGTTTTACTTATCAGCAAAAAGGTCTTATAAAAATTATTGATCTTGGAGAATTTTGGGAACAGAAAATACAATCACCAATTCCATTGGGTGGGATCGTTGCAAAAAAAAATATTGACATCTCTTTATCAAAAAAAATAGATGGATTAATTAAACAAAGTATTGAATATTCTTTCAGCAATTATCCTGCGATCACTGATTATGTTCGTGAAAATTCGCAGGAAATGGAAGAAGCTGTAATGCGAAAACATATTGATCTGTATGTAAATAATTATTCAATTAATTTAGGTAATAAAGGTAAAAATGCAATAAAAGAATTCCTGAATGTTTATCAAAAAATAAATCCTGATAATCAAAAAACCGATACCCCTATTTTTATCTCCTGATCATTTATCTGAGTGGAAGCTTAAATTTTTAATGAAGAGCTCGTGAATCTTTTTAACGATAAGATTGGTGTATTGATGCTGCTGAAATTGTTTTACCCACCTGATTCCTTTAATTGAATTGGTTAGAAACACTTCATCAGCATTTTGTAACTCCTCAATCGAAATCGGTTTTTCAATAATTTTAAAATCAGGCTGAAATTTTTCAATTAAAAACCTTCTTATCACACCAGCCACACAACCTTCACTTAAAGGTGGCGTATAAATAATATTGTTTTTTATAATAAAAATATTTGCAATGGTAGTATCACAAATTCTCTCGTGATTATTTAAAAGAATACAATCGTTTACTTTTAATTGTTTTGCATGCAACGCAGCCATTACATAAGGCAAAAAATTATTGCTTTTGATATTGGCAAATTTATCGCACAACTTTTTTGCATCGGGATAAACATCTATGATAAGTCCATTTGAATTTAATTCTTTTACATCTTCAATATTCCAGGTTTGTATTATATAATTTGGAAAATTTTCCGCATCATACAAACCTCCATTACCGCGAAAAACCATCAGCCTTACCCGGGCAAAAGAATTGTGTTTATTTTTTTTACACAGTTCTGCAATTTTGCTTTCGAGATAATCCGCTGTAAAATATTTTGGTATTTCAAATTGCAGCATCTTTATCCCGGAGAACAAACGCTCAAAATGGCAATCACGTAATTGTATTATTCCATTGTTGGTTTTAATGGTTTCAAACAAACCATCACCATATCTTAAAGCCCGGTTATCCGGTGTGATTACCGAAGTACCTTCTTTAAATATTTTATCGTTGTATGTAAAAAAAATGCTCATTATAGATGAGCAAAAATAGAGGTATGAGTTCTTATTGAATTATTTATCTATTGATCTTCATCAAGCAATTTATGCTTTACAGCATACATGATGAGGCCTGCGGTACTTTTTGCGCCGGTTTTTGTTTTTAGTTTATCACGCATTGCTTCTACCGTACGGGGGCTTAATTCAACAGCTACGGCAATTTCACGTGTGCTTTTTTCTTCACACATTAACTTAAGTACTGTAATTTCTTTTTCGGTAAGGTTTGCCTCCTGTGAAATAAGTCTGTTTGGCAATACAGCATTTCTTTGACGAAGATTATTTAATAATGCCTGGTTTGTTAAAGAATTAAAATAATATTCCTGTTGGTGGCAAGTCTTTATTGCCTCATAAATTATTTCTGAGTCAGAAGTTTTGGTAAGATAACTATTAGCCCCAAGTTCCATTAATTTAGTTATCATACTATTATCATCCATCATTGTGAGCATAATAACTTTAATGTGAGGGTAAAGTTTTTTTATTTCGGGCAATGTTGTAATCCCATCCATTATTGGCATCTGAATATCCAGTAAGATAACATCAGGCTGAACGGCTTTTAATAACATTAGCAAGTGAGAACCATTATCTGCTTCAGCAATAATCTTAATATCTTTTTTAGAAGACAATGCTGTTTTTACTCCTGCTCTATAAAGAACATGGTCATCTGCAATTATTACATTTATTGGGGATAAATTTTCTGAGTTTAGAGACATACTATTGGGTTTTTACTTTTAGTGGAATTTGGATTACGTAAAAGTCTGGATTTTTTACGAGATACAAAACAGGAAAACTACTGAATCTAAGGTATAGTAATTATACGTGTAAATTACGCACATTCCCTGATAATAATTTAAAGTACGCAATTTGAGAAGAGAAAAATATTTTTTGTAGAAAGTATTACTCATTTTTAAAAAAATATTTTAAATTCATACCTGTTCCCTATTCAAAATGTATGTATTTTTCTAAATAACCAGATTGGATAAAATTTTGATATATAATAACAAATCTTACATATGGCTATCATATCAAATCAAGATCAACCAACAATTAAAATTTGTTCTACATCTAAAATAGTTACTTCTTACAGGGGGTTTAATTCTATTGATCAGGAAATCGAAAGAGAGATAGCAATGCAATGGTTTACATCCTCCAACAAATACAATTTTTCTCAGAGAAATTTTTTATTAAAGAAAGATTCTTAGATTAATCAATCAGTTTATTCCGCATCCCATACATAATTAGACCAGCTATTGTTTTTGCGCCTACCTTAGTTTTCATATTCTGGCGGATGGTTTCTATTGTACGCGGACTTAAAAAAATTATTTTAGATACTTCTTCTGTAGTTTTATCCTGGGCAAGGAGTTGTAATATTTTTATTTCTTTCTCATTAAAGTTAACCGGTATTGTACTGCCGTAATGCTGACGGACATTTTTTTTCTGTATCAACTTACCCATTACAGCATTATTAACTAAGGAATTAAAATAGAAATCATCGTTCATGCAGGTAAGAATAGCCTCGTAAATTTCTTCGGGATCAGTAGTTTTTGTGAGATAAGCATTTGCCCCCATTTCCATCATCTTGTTTATCATTTGCTGGTCATCATACATTGTTAACACGATGATCTTGATATCCTCATATTCTTTCCGCAGCATTTCAATAGCATTAATACCGTCTATCTCGGGCATTCTAATATCCATTAATAATACATCAGGCTTCTTTATTGCCACTTTGTGCATAAGATCTTTTCCATCTTCCGCCTCCCAAAGCATTTTTAAATTCTCCTTGCCGGCAAGTGCCATTTTTATTCCGTCTCTAAAAATTTTGTGATCATCTGCAATAGCAATTTTAATTAAGTTTACACCAGACATTAATGACTTTTCTTTAGGGTTAGAAATTTATTATTTGATAACGCAATATAAGCTATGGATATTACTTTATGGTTGTTTAATATTTTACAGAACCATTAAAAATAAAGAGTAAATATACGCATTTTTTATACTCGTTATTACACTATAGCCATTTGGAGAAGTACTCAAAACACAGTAATAATTGCATAGGCAAACTTAAGCAGTTCTGCTCTATTATCTTTTACCAACAAGGCTATCTTTGCACTGTTGATAGAAGTTTGAAAAAAGGTTACTATACTCAATCAACCTGGTTCTTTCTTATTCTTATTGGCTTGTAAACTTGATTTTTTTCAGTTTACAATTTGATAAAAAAGACCCCGCTTTAAATCCAATATTATCCAACTCCTTCAGGCTACAATTTAATAGCCGTACCCAAATAGTAAGAGTCCTATGGTAAAATTACTTTTTATTCAATAGTAATTTTACTATTTTTGATCGGATTTTTACCTTATTTTTAATCATAATTTTACGTGCTTTTTTTATTAAACCCCTTGCCTGTATTAGGTTTTCGAAGAATTACTTACTATATATAATCTTTATGCCTATTGTAAAGATTTTTTTTTAGTAAGAAGTTTATACTCAAGTTTTCCTAACAAACCTTGACAAACCTCATTTAAATTACTTAAAAAAACTTACAATTATGACACAACATGAACTCTTAGAAACCAAAACCCTTGCAGAAGTTGGTGAAGACATTGGCTTAGCTGAAGGCATTAAATTAGTAAATGCTTTTACAAATGCAAACCCTGAAGCAACAAAAGGCTATTACATCGGAAGAAATGTAATTGACCAAATTTTATCACAACCAGGTTGTGTTGGAATTAACTTTCGTAAATGTTTAACTGAATTAAACGAAGAGCATTTAGTTTACACAGGTGTAGATGCAGATGGTAAAGACATTGTTGAATACTCAGTTGTTACAAACACAGGTGATGTTGTAAAACAAAATGCTATTGTTGCTGACAGAATTTGGATTAATAATGACGAAATAGAAACAATAATAGAAACAATCTTTGGATAATAATTTTGAATTCGGCTTTATCTTTTTATATTTGGCATAAATGGCCAATACTATAACAAAGATTTTACAAAATATCGGAAGTTTTTCATCCCTATTACCCTTAATTCTTTTCTTTATATTCCAAAGGAATAACAAGAGCAAAGAATTAAGGGTAATTTTTTTTTATCTAATCTATGCAGCAGTAAATGATGTTGTAGCCTATTATCTTTTTCGAATTGCTCACCTTCGCCCCTTTTTTATCTACGATATATTTGCTGTAGTTGAATTCTGTCTTTTTTCCTGGTTCTTTTTCCTGGTTATTAAAAATACAAAAATTAAAAGACTCATACTACCTATTGCCTTTCTCTTTGGTATTTTTAGTCTCTGCCTTTATACATTCTTTCCGGAGACTACTTCTTTCAGTTCACTAATTGCAGGCGTGGAAAGTGTTTTAATAATTGTAATGTGCATTTATTATTTCTATGATCAATTAAAAGATTCAAATAATTTATTAATCTACACTTCTATAAACTTTTGGATCATTATTTCTTTTTTAATTTATTTATCAGGAACGTTCTTTTTATACATCTATGCTGAGAGTATGATAAATGATAAAGCATTTATTAAACAATACATTATAATAAATTCAGCTTTTGGTATTTTAAAAAATATTTTATTAGGCGTTGCAATGCTTATGAAACCTACAAACAACAATAACCAAAATATATTCCCCGAAGACACACTTAATGCCGATTGGAATGCGAATCAATCGTTACAAAATTTAAACTAATAGCTTAAACCCTAACATGTATCTTCTTCAAGTAAATGAGTCTACAGGAATATCAGGCGTATTGTTTTTAGGCACGCTGGGGATGTTTGTAATGGCCATCGGCATTGTTGTATTTGTTATTTTTCATCAGCGCAAGGTTATTCGATATCAACTTCAAATGAAGCAGATGGAAGATGAAAAACAACAGATCCTTTTACAGGCGTCTATTCGTTTCCAGGAAGAAGAAAGGCAGCGTATTGCCGCAGATCTTCATGATGATGCAGGCCCGCTACTTGCTACTGCCCGCTTGTATCTTAATGAAAATCTTATTCACCAGGAACCCGCCGTACAACTTCAATCCATTTATAGTGCTAAGCAAATTATTGATGATGCGATACAGCTAATAAGGAATATTTCGCATAGCCTTATGCCACCAACGCTTAAAAACTTTGGGCTTGAATCTGCCATGACAGATCTTTTTCAAAAGATAAATGGATCAGGAAGTTTAAATGCAACTGCACGTTTTCATGATTATCGCCAGCGTTTAAAACTGGAGAAGGAACTATTGGTTTTCAGGATCATTCAGGAACTTGTAACAAATATTATTAAGCATAGCAATTCAGGTTTTATTCATTTAACTCAAAATACAAACGGTAACAATATTTATTTCCGTATTCATCATGATGGGCAGGGAATTATTCAATCAGAATTTGAAAAACTAAATCAGAATTCGGCTGGCTTAGGTTTAAAAAATATTCAAAGCCGTGTAAAGGTTTTGATGGGAAGGATCTTATTTGAAATAGACACTTCCCATACATATTACAAAGTAACTTTAGAGATACCCAAAGAACTATTGGTGTAAGGAGGAGTGAAGTTTGTTTGTTACAATCTATTGGGATGATGAATAAAATAAATTGTATTGACTATTTGCATCTCATAGCAAATAGCTTGTAGCAATTTTATATGTAACTTGTAGTTTAGTTATGGACACAATTAAAGTTGCAATCGCTGATGATCATCAGATTTTTAGAAAGGGAGTTATCCTTTCCCTGCGTCAATATAATAATATAAAATTTGTATTTGAAGCTGATAACGGTGAAGATCTCATTCAAAAAGTTACAGACAATGAACCGCCTGACGTAATCCTTATGGATCTGAAAATGCCTGTAAAAGATGGCATAGAAACAACCAAGTATATTAATAAACATTTTCCCGCAATAAGAATTATTATTTTAACGATGTACGAAGATGAAAGATTTGTGGGCCATCTGATGGATAGCGGTGCAAATGGATATCTTTTAAAAAATACTGAAGCCTCTGAAATTAAAAAAGCAATTAGTGATGTAATGCGTACAGGTTTTTATTTAAACAATTTTGTAAATAAGGTCCTGATCAAAAAAAATTATGCAAAGCAAAAATTTAATCCAAACTTAAACAGCGAAGTTGTTATAAGTGAAAGAGAAAAGGAAGTGCTTACATTAGTTTGCATGGAATTTACTGCCCACGAAATTGCTAAAAAAATGGAGATAAGTGCAAGAACTGTTGAAGCTATAAAAGACAGGCTGATGGAGCGTTTTGGCGTAAAAAATTCAGTAGGATTGGTATTTTATGCAATGAAAAATTCTTTGATCGATTAATTTTTTAGATAACCATTTCCGGAATATCTCCATCAACAATTAACCTTCCTGCGGTTTTATTTTTTATCTCCTCAACGGTTACACCCGGCGCTCTTTCTAATAATTTAAATCCATCTTCTGTTACATCCAGCACTGCTAATTCTGTAACAATTTTTTTTACACACTGTACACCGGTTAATGGCAATGTACATTTTGGTAACAATTTAGACTCGCCTTTAGGATTTGTGTGCATCATAGCTACAATAATATTTTTTGCACTTGCTACCAGGTCCATTGCTCCACCCATTCCCTTAACCATCTTTCCCGGTATCTTCCAATTTGCAATATCACCGGTATCACTTACTTCCATTGCGCCCAACACAGTCAAATCAACTTTGCCTGCACGTATCATTCCAAAGCTCATAGCGCTATCAAAAAAAGCAGAACCAGGTATTGTAGTAATTGTTTGTTTGCCTGCATTTATCAGGTCAGGATCTTCTTCTCCTTCAATAGGAAAAGGCCCCATGCCGAGCAAACCATTTTCTGATTGAAGAACTACATTTATATTTTTAGGAATATAATTAGCCACCAACGTTGGAATCCCAATTCCAAGATTTACATAATATCCATCTTGTAATTCTTTTGCTATACGCTTTGCGATCTGGTTTTTATCTAACATTATTTGGATACGCTTTGTACAGTTCTCTGTTCAATTCTTTTTTGATAATTCTTTCCTTTAAAAATTCTATGAACATAAATACCGGGTGTGTGAATATTATTTGGATCTAATTCTCCCACCTCTACTAATTCCTCCACTTCTGCAATTGTAATTTTACCTGCCATTGCCATCATGGGATTAAAATTTCTTGCTGTTTCTTTATAAATAAGATTTCCCTGCGTATCGCCTTTCCATGCTTTCACTATTGCAAAATCTGCATCAAAAGCATATTCCATCAAATACTGTTTTCCATTAAACTCACGTGTCTCTTTTCCTTCTGCTACTTCTGTTCCAACACCTGCAGGTGTAAATATTGCAGGCATTCCATAACCGGCAGCCATGCACCTTGTAGCCAATGTACCTTGCGGAATTAATTCAACTTCGAGTTCTCCATTTAATAATTGTCTTTCAAATTCTGCATTTTCTCCAACATAAGATGAGATCATTTTTTTCACCTGCTTTTGCTGAAGCATTAATCCAATTCCAAAATCATCAACACCTGCATTGTTAGAAATACATGTAAGTTCTTTTACATTTTTTTTCACCAATGCTGCAATGCAATTTTCAGGAATACCACACAATCCAAAACCTCCTACCATTAATACATCGCCATCTTTTACATCGGCAATGGCATCATCAGCATTTTTATAAACTTTGTTCATTTATATAATTATTACTTAATGGTCCGATCCCCAAAATCGCTTGTGCCTGATCGGGACTTCTAATGTACTCATTCTTGTTTGTTGAGCATTTAAACTATCAAGCATATTACTCATTATATCCGGATGCTGTGTATAATAAGAATAACTCTTTTGAAATTGTTCTTCGGTAACGTTATGAATTAAAAAAACATCTTTAGTAAGCTTAACATTTACATCAGCTAATAATTTTGCCGAATCACTTTTAACTAATTGTTGAGATAGGGCATCGGCTCTTAAAACATCCCACAATATTCCCTGCATTTTATTTTTTTCAATAATTCCTGATGGGACTGATTCTTTACAGGAATAAAATAAAAATGAAATTGAGATTATTAAAATGCATTTTATCATTTTAATCCTTCTTTATATTTAGAAGCGTTTGAAATATCCAGTCGCTGCAGGTATTCCAAAGCTTTTACTTTTTCCTGTGGAGATGCTTTTGAAAATATTCTTATCAGCTCCTGCGTTTTTCCCTGAAAGAAAAACTGGAGGATCATAGTATTTGGATTGTCGGTATTAAAATTATTAAGAAGACTTAAAACATTTAAAATTTCATTTCGTGCCACGATTTCTTCATCATATAATTTATCCATCCCTGTTCTGTAAAAACGATAGTATGCATCATGAATAAGTGTGTAACGGCTGTTCAATAAATTTTCGGCCAACCAATAACGATTTCTCGTTCCGTCAAAAGCTTTCCAACCGGAAATATTTCTGCCGTCAGGTGCATTGTTTACAATGTTTTGAGCTTTTTGAAAATAAATATCTCCACCTCTTGCAGAAAAAGAATCATAATCAAATCCAAGAATAATATCGATGTAATAAGCGATAACTGCAGTAAGATTTGAAACCAGCGGATCTGTTCCGGCAACACGATTTTCATTAAATTCCATCGGCTGAAATTCAGAATATTTAAAGATTATTTCATTGTCCTGGAAATTAATTATAGGTGATACATAAGATGAATTAAATACCGGGCGTGCAGATTGTATAGTTAATGATGCCTTGTAAACATTTGCATCATTAGTAGATTCAAGATTTAATAAAAAACTGCAATCAATTTTTTCTTCAGGAGAAATATTATCATTTGTCCACTTGCGGTTATTGATAAAATTATTTAAAGCAGTTTGCAGGGTTTGAAAAGTTTTTTTATCAACATTCCCTCCTACCCTGTTCGATAATACATTTATCCTTGCCCGTAATTCCTGCGCATTTACAACGCCTGCAAATAAAAAAATAATTATGATAAAAAATAGTTTACGCATTTTTATATTGGATGATAATGTTTACAATATCTTTAGCAACTAGTTTTTTTGATTTTTTTTCAAAATGAAATTCATTTCCCTGTTTATCAAAAATAGCAATTTTGTTGGTGTCAGTTCCAAACCCTGCACCTTCATCATTTAATGAATTTAAAATGATAAGGTCAACATTTTTCTTTTCTAACTTAGTTAACGCATTTTCTTTTTCATTATTGGTTTCCAAAGCAAAGCCAACTACAATTTGATCTTTACTTTTTTGCTCTCCCAGTTTTTTTAAAATATCATTCGTTCTTTTTAAATTAAGAGAAAGCACATCTTCTGTTTTTTTTATTTTTTTTGTTGAAAAATCTTCGGGCATATAATCTGCGACAGCTGCAGCCATTACTGCAATATCTGTGTTTGAAAAATTGTTCATGCATGCATCAAACATTTGTTGCGCCGAGGTAACTTTTATTGTATTTATATTTTTACCAACTGTTACATTTGATGGGCCTAAGATTAGCGTAACATCAGCTCCTCTTTTAGCAAACTCATCTGCTATTGCAACACCCATCTTACCTGAAGAATGGTTGCCAATAAACCTTACAGGATCTATTGCTTCATAGGTTGGCCCGGCAGTTACTAATATTTTTTTCCCTTCTAATTCTTTGGTGCTAAAAAAAAAACTCTGCAGGTATTGCAGAATTTGATCGGGCTCTGCCATTCTTCCTTCTCCATATAAACCACTTGCCAGCTCTCCGCTCTCAACAGGGATTATCTTATTTCCAAAAGATGTAATCTTTTCAATATTTAATTTGGTTGATGGATGATGCCACATATCTTCATCCATTGCAGGAGCAACAATTACAGGGCAGGTTGCTGATAAGTAAACAGCCAGTAACAAATTATCACAAAACCCATTTGTCATTTTTGCAAGTGTATTGCAACTTAAAGGCGCAATCAACATAACATCGGCCCATCGCCCCAGGTTAACATGATTGGCCCATGAAGTTTCATTAAAGAGATCAATTAAAACTTCATTTTTTGATAGTGTAGAAAAAGTGAGGGGCGAAACAAAATCTTTTGCAGAAAGTGTCATTATAACTTTTACTTCCGCGCCTGATTTTATTAATAGGCGAACCAATAAAATAGCTTTATAAGCAGCAATGCTGCCTGTAACGCCTATCAATATTTTTTTACCAGAGAGCATAAATAAAAACGACGATCATAAAACAATCGTCGCTAAAATTATATTTTCTTATCTAAAGATTAATATAAATATTTATCAGAATTAAACCGCTATAGATTAACTAAAAAGATCATCCTCATTTTTACGATAATAAACCTTATCATCCATAAACTCTGTTGTTGCTAATAAAGCCGGATTAGGCATTCTTTCATATGCTTTTGAAATTTCAATCTGCTCCTTGTTTTCATGGATCTCTTCAAGGCTATCTGTATGGCTTGCAAATTCTTCCAGCTTATTATGCAACTCTTCTTTTAAAGAGATATTAATTTGATTAGCTCTTTTAGCAATTATAGCAATGGACTCATATAGATTGCCTGTCTTTGCTTTAATATCTGTTAGATTTTTTGTTTCTACAACATTGCTTGTGTTAGCGCTTTGTTGTCGTCTTAGTTTGCTCATTTTGTAATTCTTTAATGTGATTTAAACTTAAGTTATTATACTCTTGTGCGTCTTTTAATAATTTGCTTTCCGGGAAACGATCTGTAAAATCATTATACTCAACTATCACTTTTTCATAACGCTCCTGCTGTTTTTCAATAACACTTAATTTGGCGAATTGGTAAAATGATTTAATGCTCATCAATTTATATTCGTCTCCCTTTGTTGATTCAGAATAGTTGTTTAACAAATTAGTAAACGCAATACCGGCCGCCCTGTAATGCTGCAATTTATAATATAATGCTGCGCTCTGAAATTCCTTTAGCTCAAGTTTAGCTCGGCTTTTATCAATAACATCAAATGCAGCTTTCAATCTTGAAGAGTTTGGATGCGTATTTATAAAAGTTTGCATCATCCCAATTGCTCTTGAAGTATTGGTTTGCTCCAATTCAATTTTAGGTGATTGCAGATAATACATATATGCATGCATGTACGACATCTCTTCTTCTTTAGGGCTGTTAGGAAACACTTCTAAAAAGCCTTTAAATAGGTTTTCTGCATCCTCATAATTTTTTTGAAAATAAGAGCAGTATGCGTATTTGTAATATAGATCCTCAAATTTTTGTGTCCCCTTAAAAATAGGGAATAACTCTATATATAATTCTTCTGCCTGTTTGTACTTCTTTTTATAGAAATACTCATCCGCCTTTTTCAGTTGGTAATCATAGTCCTTACTCTTAAGAATTTTACCAAAATCGCTGGTGCAGGATGCAAAGGCAAAAGATGTAATAAATAATATGCTTAATAATCTCATAAGGAAGCGCAAAATTACGTTTTTAAAAATAAATTTTTATAAAAATATCGTTTATAAGGAGTAATAAATCTAAGAATGGCAAATAACAGGCGGATTTAATAATATATTATGAAAAAGCCCTCCGATTTCTCGAAGGGCTTCTCAACCAAAAAGTGAAACTCTTATTTATTTATGCTTTTAATATCTATTGTATTTGCATCACCGCCACCTACTTCACAATTAACGCTAATCCTGTCTGCACTTATTCCTTCTTTCTCAATTAAATATTGTTTGATCGCTGCTGTTCTCTTAGTACATAGTGCCTGAGAAGCTTTTGACGCTGCAGGATAGCCTGTAACACTGATATTACAAGTTGCACTTGCTTTTAATTTTGCAGCAACTGTAGCTAACATAGCTTTTGCATCAGCAGTTAAAGTACTGGTATTCCCTTTAAAAGAAATACTTGGCAGATCCCCAATAGTGCATGCTTCAGGGCCGGTAATAGTAGGCTGATTTTTGCAACAATCAGGTAATGGACAATTACCAACACCATCTGCATCTACCGGCTGGCAATAAGTAGGAGTAATTAATTCTTTATCCTTACAATCAGGAACTCCATCACCATCAGTATCCCTGCTAACACCATGTGTATCTACCGGGCAACCTTCAGGAGTATTTGGTTCTTTATCTAATTGATCAAGAACACCATCATTATCAGCATCGTCAAATGTTGGCTTTGGAAGCTTCATGTGCCTTGGATTATTTAATTCGCTATAAACATAATCCAATGGATTCAGCCACCATAAAGGCTCAACAGATTTAGCACCAAGATTAAAATTTAATCCTACTGATGCATAATTATAACTGTCGAATTCGGGAGTTAAAACCGCATCTCCATATGCTTGTTCCTGCCATATCTGACCATCAAGAAAATCGTCTTTTACCACTGTATATTTATCTTCAAATGCAAGGTTTATATTCTTACTTAATTTAAATGCAATACCCCCAATAAAATGACCTGAAGGCCTGATCGTATTATCACCTAACTTTCCACGACGAATACCGGGGGCCTGGGCTTCTGTTTCATAAGTATCATCCATTCCAGTCTTTAATGTAGATATTACATTCTTACGATTTTCATGCGTTTGGGCAGATAATGGTATGCTTGCAAATAATGCGGTATAAGGCTGCCCGTTTGCGTCCAATGCATTCACCATTGTATGATAAGCTGTCATACCAAATCCAACCCCACCATAAATTACCATTCCTGATTTTTGTTTATGAAATCTAATATTATTGAAAGTTAAAATTCCCTGTAAACTTAGATCCTGAACTTTTGCTCGGTAATTATAAAATACTGTTTCTAAAGGGCGCCCTGGGATTGAGCTTACAATGGCCCCACTATTTGTTCTTATTGGTGCAGCATAAGCGCTCCATGCAGGATTTTTTCCGAAGTTCTCAGAAGTGATCCATGCTAAACCTTTAGCAATGCCATAAGTATATTGTGCTCTAACTGAAAATACGTATCCTAATGCTTTGCGAATATGAATTGAACCTCCTGGCGTAGGATTTAACGAAGGAACATCGCCGCTTACTGAAAACATACCACCCGAAATTCCAACTTCCAACTGATTCCGGGGCTTTGCAGGAAAGCTATATGTATTATTCCAGAACTCATTTTGCTGAGCCATTTTTTTAGGAGCGATAACACTTGAATCATAAACGTCATAATTCCCCCTTTGCGCATAGGAAAAACACGCTAATAAAGAAAATATTCCAAATAATAATAAGTGTAATACGAAGGGTAATTTTTTGCTTTCCATAATTTTATTTATTTATCTAAGTAATTGATTTATATCTGAAAAAGAACATTCTGATTATTTGCAAAAATATCAAACCAATATTATAATACAAATTTTTTCAGCATTTATTTAAACATAAAAGCTTTATATATTCCTATATTTTTTGTAAACGTATGACTTATTTCTGAACTTAATAGCTGCTTTAATTATAAAAACAAAGGATAAGAACGACTAAATATTTCTATTATTTCATTAATTATTTGTTTCTGTACTATATTGCCTGCTATAAGTATGCAACTCCCTAAAAATCTTATAGCCGAAGAATTAAAAATTTTTGAAAAAAAATTTGAAGAAGCTGTCAAAAGCCAAACAGCTTTACTGGACCGCATAATGAAATATATCATTAAGCGCAAAGGCAAACAATTAAGACCCATGTTTGTTTTTTTAAGCGCTAAACTTCACGGCACTGTAAATGAATCTACTTACCGTGCAGCCGCGTTGGTAGAATTATTACATACCGCAACCTTAGTGCATGATGATGTTGTGGATGAATCACTGGAGCGCCGTGGTTTTTTTTCAATAAATGCATTATGGAAAAATAAAATTGCTGTTTTGGTTGGTGATTATCTTCTATCAAAAGGACTATTGCTTGCAACTGATGCCGGAGATTTTAAGCATCTGCATATTTTATCAAATGCTGTAAAGCAAATGAGTGAAGGCGAATTATTGCAAATTGAAAAAGCAAGAAAACTGAATCTGAAAGAAGATATTTATTTTGAGATCATACGCAGCAAAACCGCATCACTGCTTGCTTCGGCATGTTGCGTAGGCGCATGGAGCACAAGTAAAGATGAAACCATTGCAGAAAAAATGAAGTTGTTTGGCGAAAAAGTTGGTGTTGCTTTTCAGATAAAAGACGACTTGTTTGATTATGGAAATGAAGACATTGGGAAGCCCACCGGTAATGATATAAAAGAAAAAAAACTAACGCTACCATTAATTTATACGCTTAATAATGTAAATAGTTCTACAAGAAGAGAAATGATCTACATTATTAAGAATGAAAATAAAGATCCAAAAAAAATAAAAAAAGTTTTAGACCATGTAACAAATACCGGGGGAATAATTTATGCAACCAAAAAGATGAATGAGTACCGGGATGAAGCATTAGCGATTTTATACCAGTTCCCTGAAAGCGACATCCGCAACGGATTAGAAGAGTTAGTAAGATATACAACAGATAGAAAATATTAATACATGCAAAAAAGATGGAACATATTATCTGCAAACACTGAAGCGGTAAATGCGTTACAAAAATCGCTGAACATTAATAGTGTGCTTTGTAAAATATTAGTGCAAAGAGGTATTGACACTTTTGATAAAGCAAAACAATATTTTCGTCCGCAACTTACAGATCTGCATGATCCATGGCTGATGAAAGACATGGACAAAGCTGTACAAAGAATTTTATCAGCCATAGAAAAAAATGAAAAGATCCTTGTATTTGGAGACTATGATGTTGATGGTACTACTTCAGTTGCCTGCATGTATAAGTTTCTGCAAAAAATTTATATACCTCAAAATGTTGAGTTTTATATACCGCATCGCTATCGTGAAGGATATGGTGTAAGCAAGATGGGGATTGACTTTGCAAAAGAAAATAATTTTTCGCTTATCATCTCACTCGATTGCGGCATTAAATCAATAGATCTTATTTCTTATGCAAAAACTTTAGGTTTGGATTTTATTGTTTGTGATCACCATTTACCTGATGATGAATTACCACCCGCCATTGCAATCTTAAATCCCAAACAAAAAGATTGCAATTACCCATACAAGGAACTGTGTGGCTGTGGCGTTGGTTTTAAATTAATCGCTGCACTTTCACAAAGACTAAATATTCCTGAGTCGGAATATTTTTCTTATCTCGATCTTGTTGCAACAGCAATCGCAGCTGATATAGTTCCGTTAACGGGCGAGAATCGTGTGCTTGCTTTTTATGGTTTAAAAAAAATAAATGAAGCTCCCTGTGCAGGAATAAAAGCATTGGTACAACTAAGTGGTATTGAAAAAAAATTCTCCATTAATAATGTTGTTTTCATAATTGCTCCACGGGTAAATGCTGCAGGCAGAATGGATGATGCAAGAAAAGCAGTATTAATGTTTGTTGAAGATGATTTTAATAAAGCGCTGGAATATGCCGCGATGTTGCATAGCGATAATATTGACAGAAAAGATGCTGACAGCACAATCACCGAAGAAGCGCTTGCATTAATTGATGGTAATGAAATTTTAATTAATAGAAAATCAACAGTAGTATTTAAATCTCATTGGCATAAAGGTGTTGTGGGCATTGTTGCTTCAAGATTAATTGAAAAATATTATCGTCCTACTGTTGTATTAACGCAAAACGGAGAAGTGGTTTCAGGCAGCGCAAGAAGTGTTACAGGCTTTAATTTATACGAAGCCATACATGCATGCCGTGAGCACCTGATTGGCTATGGCGGCCACTTTGCGGCTGCGGGATTAACAATGCTTCCAGGAAATGTAGAAGCTTTCAGCAACAGCTTTGAACAAATTGTTGGGTCTACTATCGAGCCACATTTATTAATTCCTGAAATAATTATTGATGCAGAAATAAATTTTAAAAATATTACCAAAAGTTTTTACAATATCGTTACGCAGATGGAGCCATTTGGTCCGGAAAATATGCGCCCTGTTCTTATTACAAAAAATATCGTTGAGACTTCATGGTCTAAAATTGTAAAAGAACAACATATAAGGTTTGTAGTAAAACATGACAATATAACTTTCACGGGGATTGGATTTAATATGGCCGACAAATTTTATTTACTGCAAATGAATAAAGCATTGGATATAGTTTATACGCTTGATGAAAATGAATGGAACGGTGAAATAAATTTGCAATTGAAAGTTATTGATCTCAGGATATCAGAAACAAATTAACAATCCACTAATTTGAAAATTCAACAATCAATTTATTATATCCGGTATTTTTTTTACATCGCTTTAAACTGGAATATAAGGCTGGCATGGTTTACTATCTACCATGAGATAAAAGGAGAAAAAAAATATCACATCAACACAAGCAAAATTGAAGATGTAAAAAAGCTTTCACTAAAGGGCGGCAATGTTGATCATGCAGAACTTTACCAGGGAGCGAATTATTATCTTTTGGAAAATGTTTTTGAATATTTGCAAACAATAGAAGCACCTAAAAACATTCTTGATTACGGATGCGGCAAAGGCAGAGTGCTTGCTGTAGCTGCTTATTATGGCTTTGAAAAAATAACCGGTGTTGAATTTGCACAAGAATTATGTGATGTTGCAAAAAACAATATTATTCCTGTGCAACAAAAATTTACTGATAAAATATTTAATGTTATTCATGAAAATGCTGTTGATCATAAAATTGAAAAAGATACCAATGTATTTTTCTTTTTTAACCCTTTTGATGAAGTTGTAATGCTTGCAGTGGCAAAAAATATTTTGCAATCTTTAAAAGAAGATCCACGTGAAGTTTATGTTGTTTATCTAAACCCTGTTCATAAAGAATTTTTTTTAAGCGCTGGCTTCGAACAGATCTATTATTTGCAAGAACTAAAATATATCGAGGCAAGTATATTGATGTTGGATAACACAAATGCAAACTAAATTTCATGAAATAAAAAACCCGTCCAAATAATTTTATAAGGACTGGGTAAATTTTTACTAAATAATCTTACACATCCAAAATTATTCTGCTCTTCTTTTTTCCTTCCATCATCTCCACACTCCTGTTTATAAAATTTGTAAGCTCACTTCCTTTTAATAATCCTTGTGAAAGCAAGGCCAGGTCAGTTAAATTT
This sequence comes from Chitinophagaceae bacterium, assembly GCA_036564845.1. Classification (GTDB taxonomy): domain Bacteria; phylum Bacteroidota; class Bacteroidia; order Chitinophagales; family Chitinophagaceae; genus Ginsengibacter. The sequence goes on from DATCOF010000208.1 coordinate 23,545, forward strand.
CTTACCTGCTTTTGCTGATTTTCTTTATCGTCTTCCTTTAAAATATTTTTATAAATACCGTGGTTGCCGTTTATTGTCAGCGTAACTTCTTCGGGCATGTTGCCATAAAAACTTCCCATACCACCATTCATTCCCATATCTTTCATACGCCTCATAAATTCAGGGCGGGTTGCAATTACAGGAGGGGTTTCAGGATTCAATCCTTTCACTTCAACAGATACATGCATTTGTGGAATCTCTACTTTAAATAATTCTTTCAGTTTTTCTTCTTCTTCTTTTGATAAAACACTTTCTGCATTTTCTGCTTTGTCAATAAGATTTTCTGTAAGTTCTGCATCCACTCTTACAAATTGCATATCAGTCCATTTCATCTCCATATTGTTGATAAAAGCAGCATCCACAATGGTTTCAAGCTTTATAACTTTATAACCGTTTTTATTTGCAGCCTGGATGTAACTGTCCTGCTGAACCGGATCTGTTGTGTACAACATCACCAGTTTACCTTCTTTATTTTTTTGTAAAGCTTCGGTTGCATTTCTGTATTCTTCAAGTGTATAAAATTTCTTAGAGGCTTCTTGCCCCTCTCCTTCGGAGATGGGTTGGGGTGAGGTCTCAAATATGTTGAACTTGTTTGCTTTTTCTAAAAACTTATCATCCGTCATCATTCCGTACTTCACAAACAATCCAAGGCTCTCCCACTTCTCTTCAAAAGATTTCCTATCGTTATTAAATATCTCTTCTAATTTATCAGCAACTTTTTTTGTGATGTGTGCATTTATCTTTTTCACATTCGGATCTCCCTGCAAATAACTCCTGCTAACATTTAAAGGAATATCCGGACTGTCAATAACACCCTGCAGCAACATTAAAAATTCAGGAACAATATCCTTCACTTCATCAGTTACAAAAACCTGGTTGCTGTACAATTGAATTTTATCTTTCTGAATTTCGTAACGCTCTTTTATTTTAGGGAAATATAAAATACCGGTAAGATTAAAAGGATAATCAACATTAAGATGTATCCAGAACAAAGGCTTTTCACCAAACGGATATAACTCTTTATAAAAATTTTCGTAATCCTCAGCAGTCAATTCACTTGGCTTTCTTGTCCACGCCGGGTTAGGATTATTTATTTGTTTAAGCTCGGGCTTGGATCCTTTTTTATCATCTGCAGAATAATCTTCATCAGCAAACATTATCGGCACAGGCAAAAATTTACAGAATTTTTCTAAAATAGATTTAACTTTGTGTGGTTCTAAAAATTCTTTGCTTTCTTCATTTATATGAAGAATGATGTCTGTTCCTCTTTGTTCCTTTTCTGTTTCTTCCAAAATATATTCAGGGCTGCCATCACACTCCCATCTCACAGCTTTTGCATCTTCTTTAAAGCTTTTAGAAATCACTTCCACTTTATCACTCACCATAAACGAAGAATAAAAACCGAGGCCGAAATGCCCGATAATATTGGCCTCATTCTTTCCTTTATATTTTTCTAAAAATTCTTCGGCGCCGCTAAAAGCAACCTGATTAAGATATTTGTCAACTTCTTCGGCAGTCATCCCAACACCTTTGTCAGAAATGGTAAGTGTCTTTTTTTCTTTGTCGATCTTTATTTCAATATTGGTATCGCCAATTTCTCCTTTTGCTTCTCCTATAGAAGAAAGTGTTTTTAATTTTTGCGTAGCATCAACAGCATTACTTACCAACTCACGAATAAAAATTTCATGATCACTATAAAGAAACTTTTTGATTATAGGGAAAATGTTCTCAGTCTGAACACGAATACTTCCTTTTTGCATATAGTAATTTTTTGCAGTGCAAATTTCAAATAAAGTGCCACATTACAGTTGCTGCCAACATGGCAAGAAAGAAATTACTTTCGCGAAGGATTTTTCTTTAACATTCTCTTTAAAAAAAATGGGGTATAAATTAAAAACTTAGATTACAGTTCGAATTTTTTTATCTGTTCAGAATTCATTCAAATAATAACTAATCAAATTTTATATGAAAAAAATCTATACCCTTATAGTCTTACTGTGTGCTCTCTCTGCAAAATCACAGGTCGTAATTAATGAAGTATATGGCGGCGGCGGAAACAGCGGCGCTACTTACAAAAATGATTTTATCGAATTGTATAATAACAGTGCATCGGCTGTAAATCTTACAGGATGGTCAGTACAATATGCAAGTTCTGCAGGTACTACATGGGCTATTACTATTTTAAGTGGAAGTATTCCGGCCAATGGACATTATTTAGTTCAGGAAGCACAGGGAGCAGGTGGTACAACCAATTTGCCTACACCCGATGCAACCGGTACAATTGCCATGGCAGCAGGCGCAGGCAAAGTTATTTTATGTAATACAATAACTGCACAAAGTGGCGCTAATCCTACAGGCGCTCAAATTATTGACAAGATTGGTTTTGGCGCAGGAACAAGCGGTTTTGAGGGAACAGTACCAACTGCAACATTAACCAATACAACATCTGCACAAAGAACTCCTGAAGGTTTCGACAGTAATAACAACGCTACAGATTTCACAACAGGATTACCAAGCCCGGCAAATGCAAGTGGCGGCGCAGATGTAACACCACCAACGGTTTCAGCCTTATCCCCTGCAAATAATTCATTGAATGTTGCCACATCTTTTAGTGCGGCAATTACATTTAGTGAAACAATTCAAAAAGGCGCTGCCGGAACAATAACCATAAAAAAAGTTTCTGATAACAGCATTGTACAAACAATAAATATTACCAATGCCACAGTGGTTGTTACGGGCAGTTCAGTATCATTTGATATAAACTCTTTAGCATTTAATACAGCCTATTATGTGGAGATATCAAGTGGTGCATTTAAAGATCTTTCGAATAATAATTTTGCAGGAATATCAGGAAATGCAACATGGAAATTCACAACAACTGCAACACCACCTGCGGGAACGTTAGGAACTACTTATAGTTTTAATACATGTGCCGGTGGTTTGCCCGATGGGTTTATGCAGTATAATGTTTTAGGGGATCAAAAATGGGGCTGTACAACATTTGGAAGAGATGCTGCAAACCTGCCATCAGGCAGTGCAGCAAACGGTTTGCAGATAAATGGTTTTTTAGTAACCAACATTCCGAATGAAGATTGGTTAATCACTCCTTCATTTAATCTTACTGGCACTGCATTTCCTTTACTTTCTTTCTGGAGCAGAACTGCTTTTAATGGCGTACCTCTTCAATTAAAAATTTCTACAGATTACCCCGGCACAGGCGATCCGAGAAATTATACATGGACAGATCTTAATGGCCGTTTCCCTAATCAGGCCTCTGATGTTTGGACATTATCTGGTAACATTAATCTTTCTGCATTTAAACAGGCTTCTGTGTTTATTGCATTCGTTTACAATTCAAGCAGCGATGATGGTGCACGGTGGACATTGGATGATATAACGATCAATAATTCAGCTACACCGCCACCACCAGTTCTTACTGTAAGCACAACAGATATACAATACACATTTGTTGCAAACGGATCTACCGGTGATAAAAATTTCACTTTCATCGGCAATGATCTTGCTGCAAATGTTACGCTCACTTCTACCGACGCATTCCAGTTATCAAAAGATGGAACTGCATTTAGTTCATCAATAATTTATACAGTTGCCGAAGCAAATAATATTTCCAAAACAATATTTGTGCGATTTGCTCCAACACAAGCCAACCAGAATTATACAGGCACTGTTACTGTTTCAACTTCTACATTGTCATCCATAGTAAATCTAACCGGATCAAGCATTGATCCCGCAACGACTTTAGAAGTTGTGAACTGGAACATGGAATGGTTCGGAGATACTGACCCTACACTCGGACCAACGAATGATGATTTGCAACAACAAAATGCAGAAACTGTTTTAAAAACTATCGGCGCAGATATTTATGGATTAGTAGAAGTTGTTGATGAAGCAAGATTAGCAGCCATTGTAAGTCATATGCCGGGTTACAGTTATATTATTTGCAATTATGGTTCTCATGTAAATCCGCCGGACCCCAATGGTGGCCCATTGTCCGGAGCACAGAAGGAAGCTTTTGTTTATAAAACATCCATGTTCAGCAATATCAAAACAAGGCCTTTAATAAATAACACAAATGTCTCCAGCATATCTTATAACAATTGGTCAAGCGGACGATATCCATTTTTAATGACGGCTGATGTAACACTTAACTGTGTAACAAAAAAAATAAATTTTGTGTTGATCCATGCCAAAGCAAATACATCACCAACGGCAACTTCTTATGCACGCAGGCAGGCAGGTGCAACTGAATTGCATGATACACTCCAAACATATTTTCCTACAGACAACATAATTATTTTAGGAGATTTTAATGATGACCTTGATCAATCAATTACTTCAGGATTTACAACAACATCATATAGTTCATTCACCACTGATAATGCAAATTTCTTTTCTCCGACATTGGCATTAAGTCTTGCAGGAAAAAAATCAACCGTGAGCTTTAATGATGTGATAGATCATGTAATGTTATCAAATGATATGCAACCATTCTACATGCCTGCATCCGCAAACATTTTAACTGATGTTGCATCATTGATTCCCAATTATGGCAAAACTACAACAGATCATTACCCTGTATTTACCCGCTATCAATTTAAAAATACAACGCCACCTGTAATTACTCAATGCCCAACCGTAACTCCGTTCTGCTTAGCCGCAAATAATACTTATACAATTCCTGCACTTACTGCTACAGATGATTGCGGAATTACAAACTACAGTTATACAATTACCGGTACCACACAAAGAAGCGGTACTACTAATAATGCAACCGGGATTTTTAATACAGGGACCAGCACAATTACATGGACAGTAACGGATGATTTTGCTAACACTGCTACTTGCCAAACAACTGTTACTGTAAATAATAATCCAACAGTGATCATTCCTGATGCCAATGCAAGTAGTTCAGGAGTACTTCCGAATACAGTTTACTTAGGTTATAGTCCTGCATCTGCTATAACGCTTACATCAAATGTAAGTGGTGGTAGTGCTCCATATTCTTATAACTGGTCAAGCAGTTCTTTAACTTCATCGGCAACTGTAAGTCCGCTTACAAATACCACCTATAATCTTACAGTTACAGATATAAATGGCTGTAAAGCTACTGCTTCAAAAAGTATACTGGTAAATGATATCAGAAGTACCAATACAATTGGTAACGTTACTATTTGTCATCAAACAACCCAAGAAACTAATACAATAAATGTAGATCAGAATGCAGTAGCTGCACATTTAGCTCATGGTGATTTTCTCGGGGTTTGCACTGCACCTAACCAGTTTACTTTGCTTAGAATTATTGCATCCCCTAATCCTACATCTAATTATTTTATCATTACAGTGGAAGGCGGTGATGTAGCTGAAAGAATAAGTGTGACAGTTTCAAATGTTCTTGGAAAAATATTAGAAAAAAAAGATAATTTATTCACCAAATCATTCAGGCTGGGAACAAATTATTCATCAGGACTTTATTTTATTCATGTAACCCAGGGAAAACAAGAAGCATCGCTGATACTTGTTAAGCAAACACATTAAACCACTAAATAATATTTCATAAAACAGAGCGGCTTTATGCTGCTCTTTTTTGTGTGTAAAACTTGTAACTGATTATTTTTCTTCCTGAACAGAGCCACTTCCTGTTTTATGAATTTCAACAGCAGGATGACCACTATAATAAACATCGCCGCTGCCCGTTACTTTGCCAACCAAATGAACACTTGCAAACACATGCGCAGTGCCACTTCCGGTGATACCCACAGTAGTATTTTCACTCAATAACTTTTTGCATTTCAGATCACCGCTGCCTGTGATGCTGCAATTAAAATCTTTTGTTTTCCCGCTCAATGTAATGGTTCCTGATCCGCCGATTTCTGCACTAATGGATGGAGCATCCACAATTGCTGTAATATCTCCGGAGCCCGAAACTTTAAATTTAATTTGCCCTGCATTCGCTAAAGTATCTTTTGCTGTAATACTTCCTGAACCTGATACAGTAAGCCTTCCAAGCGAAGGAGCAGTTACAAAAACTTTTGCATTTATATTATGATACATAAAGTTCGGCTTAAGATGTACATCCAAAATTCCATCCTCTACTTTTGTAATTATATACGGCATAATATTATCATCCGCTTCCACTTTTACCGAATGACTTTGATCATTTATAACTTCAATGTCAATAGAACCCGAGGCTCGCACACCTGTAAACTGATTTACATTTCTGTTTTGGGTTACAATATTTCCACTGCCTGTTATTGACTGGCATGAACAAAAAATAATAGCGGATAAGATGCCAGTTAATATTCTGGTCATAAAAGAGTTTTAAATAAAGCTATGAATTAAAAGAATGTAAATTTGCAGCCCATGGCAGAAAAAATTTTGATCCTCGACTTTGGTTCCCAATATACCCAGCTGATTGCCCGAGCCGTGAGAGAGGCAAACGTATATTGCGAAATAATTCCCTTCAATAAAAAGATAAACTTTGATGGCTTAAAAGGAATCATCCTTGCCGGCTCTCCATTTTCAGTTAATGATGATAATACGCCTTTGGTAGATATAAAGGCATTGTCAGAAAAATTACCTGTGTTGGGCATTTGCTATGGCGCACAACTTACAGCAAAACAATTTGGAGGCCTTGTAGAAAACAGTGATAAAAGAGAATATGGACGTGCCGTTTTAAAAATTATTCAGCAGGATGCTTTAATCAAAGATGTTGCAGAAACATCTACAGTTTGGATGAGCCATGCAGACACAATTAAAAAACTTCCCGGCGGATTTGAAATATTAGGAACAACAGAAAGCATACCTGTTGCGGCTTTCAGAAGCACTGGCGAAAATATTATTTACGGATTGCAGTTTCATCCTGAAGTATATCATTCTGCCGAAGGCAAAAAAATAATAAAGAATTTTTTAGTTGATATATGCGGCTGCCAACAGGATTGGACTCCTGCACATTTTATTACCGACACAGTTGATGCATTAAAAAAACAGATCGGCGACAAAAAAGTTATAATGGCTTTTAGTGGCGGTGTGGATTCTACTGTTGCAGCTACATTAATTCATAAAGCGATCGGTAAAAATCTTTTTGGGATTTTTGTTGATAATGGCCTGCTGAGAAAAGATGAATTTGAACAGGTGTTATCTACCTGCAAAAGTTTAGGATTAAATATTAAAGGTGTTGATGCAAAAGATCATTTTTATGCACAGCTTGCCGGCAAAATTTTACCGGAAGAAAAAAGAAAATCGATAGGGAAAAGTTTTATAGAAATATTTGACCAGGAGTCGCACAAAATTACCGGCATTGATTTTTTAGCGCAGGGCACTATTTATCCTGATATAATAGAATCTGTTTCTGTTCACGGCCCATCAGTCACTATTAAGTCGCATCATAATGTTGGCGGGCTTCCTGCAAAAATGAATCTGCAATTGGTGGAACCATTGCGTGCTCTTTTTAAAGATGAAGTAAGAAAAGTTGGAAAAGAATTAGGCATCCCGGATGAATTATTATCACGGCATCCCTTTCCCGGCCCGGGTTTGGGAATAAGAATCCTTGGTGAAGTAACAGAAGAAAAGGTACAATTGTTGCAACTTGCTGATGCGATTTTTATAAATGGTTTGAAAAAACATAATTTATATGCAACCGTTTGGCAGGCCGGCACAATCTTACTTCCGGTGAAAAGTGTAGGTGTTATGGGTGACGAAAGAACGTATGAATTTACGGTGGCATTAAGGGCAGTAACTTCTGTAGATGGGATGACTGCAGACTGGGCGCATTTGCCTTATGAGTTTCTTGCAGAAATATCCAATGAAATAATTAATAATGTAAGAGGAATAAACCGTGTGGTGTATGATATAAGCAGCAAACCTCCTGCTACAATTGAGTGGGAATAAGGCATCACTTAATGCTTGAACATTGATTATTGAGTGTTAAGTGTTGAATATTTAATATGAAAAACTCAATAATCAATATTCAACATTCAGTTTTCAAGTTATGAAATCCTTAAGTAAATAACATTGAAGCGTAAGACCAACAGGAAAAAATGTATGATGGATTAAATAATGAGATTGATATGAAGAAATTAATTTTTGTTTTTGCAACGATATTATTTTGCAGTGGCTATCAAAATTTATTTGCGCAAAGCAATTTTCACAACCCGCAAAAAGTATATAAGGTTGCTGTTTTTGCGCCACTGTATCTTGATTCAGTATTTACGAATTCACAACTTCGCTCAGATAAAACAATTCCAAAATTTATAATGCCTGCGGTTGATTTTGTACAGGGTGCGGAAATCGCTTTTGACTCTTTGCAATTATACAACGATCGTGTAGAATCATACATCTACGATACAAGATCTTTGTCACAACCAATACCCTGGCTTATTCAAAATAAATTATTAGACAGCATCGACCTGATTATCGGTTCGGTAAAAGATGTAGATTTTAAACAGCTTTCAGATTTTTCTGCAAAAAGAAATATTCCTTTTATCTCAGCAACGTATCCTAATGATGGTGGCGTTACCAACAATCCAAACCTTGCGATAATGAACTCGACATTAAAAGCACATTGCGAAGGTATTTACAGCTATATTTTGCAGAATCATGGTACAGATAAAATTATTCTCATAAAAAAACCGGGCCAACAGGAAGATAAAATTGCGTCGTATTTTAAAATGCTGAATGAGCAGGAAGGTAAGCCCCTGCTGAATATCCAGACAATACATATTGACAGCACGATGACGCCTTATTTTTTAAAAGTGCGGTTAGACAGTACAAAGCGCACAGTAATTATTGCAGCAAGTTTGGATGAAGATTTTGCAAAAACAGTAACGGATGCATGCTTTACAATTCATAAAAGTTATCCTATTATTTTGATAGGTATGCCAAATTGGGATGGCTTTAAAATATTTTCTACAAAGAATGCATACAAAGATTTTCCTGTTCATTTTACAACACCGTATTACAATTCAAAAACTAATAATTTCAATACATTATTAACCAACGAATATTCCAACCGCTACAAAGCAAAGCCATCTGATATGGCATATAAAGGTTTTGAAACGGCTTACATGTTTACCAATTTATTAGTAACATATCCCGGCGATCTTCTCTCCCATCTCAACGACAAGGCGTATGAAATTTTTTGCGAATACAATTTCCGCCCGGTAACTTTTAAAAAGAATTCTCAAACGCCGGATTATCTTGAGAACAAACATTTGTACATCATGCGGATTCTCAACGGCGCTGTAACAAGAGAGTGGTAATTTTTTTTTTGATTTCATAATTTATTTAATTGTCCCACATTTGCAGGATTGCAACTCACCTGTACATTTGTAATTCATTATAAAAAGCGGTGTGGCACTACGTTTTCCCGGAATGAACCGGTGGAGAAAAGATAAAACAGCGGATGAAATAAATACGACTGAAGACCTAAGATGTTGAATATGTACGGCAATAAGAATAAAAATTAAACTTAACTATCATGCACATTTTTATTTTCTTTTCTATTATAATAACTCTGGCTGCTGCTTTTGCTTATATCAATGTGCGCCTTTTAAAATTACCACTCAGTATTTTATTTATTTCAATGGGCGCAATAATTTCACTGGTACTAATTACTGCCGGGCATTTATTTCCTTCATCTACACAATTTATAAAACAGGAATTAGCATCTATTGATTTTTCTGAATTTTTATTAGGAATACTTTTAAGCTTTTTATTGTTTGCGGGTTCCTTACGCTTAAGCCTGAAACAAATGAAGGCATCTGCAAAAAGCATAACTGTGTTTGCAACTATTGGTGTTCTTATTTCCACTTTTTTAATTGGTACCGCTGCTTACTACCTTTTGCATTTATTTAATCTTGATGTTCCATATATCAATTGCCTTTTATTCGGCGCACTCATTTCTCCTACAGACCCGGTTGCTGTTTTAAGTATTTTAAAAGAAGCTAAAATATCAGACTCAATAAAAATAAAAATTGAAGGTGAATCTTTATTTAATGATGGTATAGGTATAGTTGTTTTTGTTACTATACTGCAGGTGGCGGGCAATGGTATTGAGAATTTACATTTTTCTTCGGTTGCCATTTTATTTTTAAGAGAAGCCGTGGGCGGCATTATTGCAGGTTTTATAATTGGATACATCGGCTATAGATTAGTACGGTCAATAGATCATTTTCAAACAGAAATTTTAATAACACTTGCCATGGTTATGGGAGGTTATAGCCTTTGTCATTTTCTTCATGTTTCCGGGCCATTGGCAATGGTAGTAGCAGGGCTCATCACGGGTAATAAAAGTATGGATGGTGCGATGTCGGATATTACAAGAGACTACACAGAAAAATTTTGGGAAATAACTGACGAGATATTAAATACAATTCTGTTTATCCTTATCGGGCTGCAACTTGTTATCATCAGCTTTCAATTTAATTTATTAGCTATTGGTTTGATAACGGCGATCCTTCTGATAATCGTGAGATACATATCATTATTTCTCCCTGCATTTTCATTCTTCTTTAAAAAAGATATGAAAGACAAAACACTTGAGATAATGACCTGGGGCGGCTTGCGGGGAGGCATCTCAATTGCACTTGCCCTTTCATTACCACAATCTATGTACAAAGAAATTTTTGTTCCGGTTACGTTTGTGATTGTCTTATTCTCCATCGTAGTACAAGGCCTCAGTATGAAATGGTTTGTAAAAAATCTATCATAAGAAAAACCTGGTTTCTATACATCCTATAACCTGAGTAATACGAAATATATAGGGCAACTATTTTTAACTAAATTTGTTTACAAATGCATATTACAAAAGAACATATTATTTCTTCTTTAAAAAAAGACAAGCCCTTATTGCAAAATGAGATGGGAGTTAAAAACTTAGCGCTCTTTGGCTCCTATGCAAATAACTCCCAAAGAGAAGATAGTGATATTGATTTTTTAATAGAGTTAAAAGAAATAAGCTATACATATCTATTTAAAACATATGCATTTCTTGAAAAGAAATTCCCTGGTAAAAAAATTCAACTTACACGAAAAGGTCCGCATCTGTCAAAAAAATTTTTAAAGACAATTGAAAAAGACCTGATTTATGTCTAATATGAATTACAGGTTAACACTTATCCTTAATGCAATTACTATCATTGATAAAAGAATGAAGAAAATAAAAATTTCCGAAGATTTTATTAAAGACGATAACGGAGAAACTATTCTTGATTCAATAAATGCAAGGCTTCAAACCATAGGTGAAAATGCCAATAAGATTCCAAAATCTGATAAAGAATTCTTCAGTTTGCAGCTTCAAATGGATCCTCTTCCTATAATTGATTTCAGAAATATTATTTCTCACGAATACGAATTATTAGATTATCAGATAATTTATAAAATCTGTACAGAAAACCTTTTTATCCTAAAACAAAAAATAGAAACCTTTTTATCAAACAACAATGAAACTGTTTGATACAAAGGGTTACTCTGTAATTCAGCAATGGCTTGCATCTAAAGGCAATAAACCATTTACTTTCCAGGAACAAACATGGCAACAAATAATTGATGGCCGATCAGGGTTGGTAAATGCCCCAACAGGCTGCGGAAAAACATTTTCTGTTTTTCTCGGCGCATTAATTGATTTTATAAATCATCATCCTAAAGACTATTCAACAAAGCAAAAAAGTGGTTTACAATTATTATGGGTAACACCATTGCGTGCATTGGCAAAAGATATTGGCAGGGCAATGGAAGAAGTGATTGAAGAATTAGGAATGAGCTGGAAGATCGGGATAAGAAATGGCGATACTGAAATAAGTGAGCGGCAAAAACAAAAAAAGCAAATGCCCGAAGTGCTTATCATCACGCCTGAAAGTTTGCAATTGTTGTTAGCACAAAAACATTACCCCGAGGTTTTTAAAACGTTTAAAATAATTGCTGTAGATGAATGGCATGAGTTGCTGGGAAGTAAAAGAGGTGTGCAGGTTGAGTTGGCAATCTCAAGATTAGTTGCTTTAAACAAGTTGCAGGCTGCAAGCTACAAGCTGCAAGTGTGGGGCATTTCAGCAACCATAGGAAATTTAGATCAGGCAAGGGAAGTGCTGCTTTCCCCCCTCTCCACATGGAGAGGGGTCGGGGGTGAGGTAGTAACCGCAGAGATCAAAAAGAAAATTGAAATAGAATCTATCATCCCTGATGAGATTGAAAAATATCCATGGGCCGGGCACATCGGAATTAAATTGGTGCATAAAGTAATTCCCATTATTGAGCAAAGTACAACAACACTCATCTTTATAAATACAAGAGGCATGAGTGAACAATGGTACCAGGCAATTTTAAATGCAGCGCCTGAACTGGCCGGTACCATTGCATTGCATCATGGAAGTGTGGAGTATGAGTTACGGTCATGGATTGAAGAAAACCTGCATACAGGAAAATTAAAAGTGGTTGTTTGCACATCCAGTCTTGACCTTGGAGTTGATTTTCGTCCTGTTGAAACTGTGATACAGGTTGGCTCGCCAAAAGGTGTGTCGAGATTTTTACAAAGAGCAGGACGCAGTGGCCATCAGCCTGACGCAACAAGTAAAATATATTTTCTCCCCACACATTCATTGGAGCTGGTTGAAGCTGCTGCACTAAAAGAAGCAACAGAAAAAAGATTTATCGAAAATCGTGAACCAAGAATTTTATGCTTTGATGTGTTGATACAATATCTAAGCACATTGGCTATTTCAGATGGTTTTAAGCCCGATGAAATTTATACTGAAATAAGATCAACGCATTGCTTCAGGGAAATTACACAGGATGAATGGCAGCAGCTCTTACAGTTTATAACGCAGGGTGGTATTGCATTGCAGCAATATGATGATTTTAAAAAAGTAGAAATAATAGATGACGTTTATAAAATAAATAACCGCCGGGTTGCCATGCGTCATCGCATGAATATCGGAACGATCGTTAGCGAGCCAATGATGAAAGTTAAATTCATGAGTGGAGGTTTCATTGGTGCAATTGAAGAATGGTTTGTTTCAAGATTGCAGCCCGGAAATGTTTTTACGCTTGCAGGTCGCAACCTTGAATTTGTGATGATAAAAGGCATGACCGTATTGGTAAGAAAATCAAACTCATTAAAATCTATGGTGCCCAGTTGGCAGGGAGCAAGGATGCCGCTCTCAACAAAACTTGGTTTTATGTTGAGAAAGAAATTTGAAGAAGCAGCTGCAGGCGTTTTAAATAAAAAGTTGTTGAAGAAAAATAAAGAAATAGAGTTGGAAGTTTTGCAACCGCTTTTTGAATTGCAACAATATTTATCTCACATCCCCAAAGAAAATGAATTGCTGATAGAGCAGATCGAAACAAAAGATGGTTATCATCTTTTTATTTTTCCTTTTGAAGGAAGGTTGGTGCATGAAGCCATGGCAGCGATCCTGGCGTATCGCATCAGTCAAATTACACCAATAACATTTTCGATGGCGATGAATGATTACAGCTTTGAACTTTTAAGCGATCAGCCAATTCCTGTTGATGATACAAATGTGTACGAATTATTTTCTCCCGAAAACTTATTGAACGATATTCATAAAAGTGTGAACAGTTCAGAAATGGCAAGAAGAAAATTTCGTGAGATCGCAGTGATCGGCGGATTGATATTCCAGGGTCTTCCGGGGCAACAAAAAAAAGCAAGACACATTCAGGCATCGGCATCTTTATTATTTAATGTTTTTGCAGAGTACGATCCTAACAATCTTTTAATAAGACAGGCATACAATGAGGTGATGGAGCAGGAAATGCAGGAAGCACGTTTGCGAAGTATGCTGGAGCGTATTCAAAAAAGCAGGATCATTATTACATTTCCAAACCGGTTAACACCTTTTTGTTTTCCTGTTAAGGTAGATAGTTTACGGCAGGATCTTTCATCAGAAAAACTTGAAGACCGGATAAAGAAAATGCAAATGCAATTAGAGAAATAATTAGTGAATAGCGATTATGCTTACTTTAGTTCCTCCACAACATGCACACATTTTTGGATCATCCCAAAATGAATAGAGTATACAAATCTTTTTTCCCTCTACAGCATATTGATCGGGGAGATTATCACAAGCAAACTTAGTTCCACCAATAATAACTCCGACGCCTTTACAGGAAGGAGCTGTAAGTGTAACAACAACATTACTGCAATTATCCGTTGATCTTTTACATCCTAATAGAAGTAAGAAAGAAAATGAAAAAATTATTATCGCTTTCATGTCTTTTAATTAAAAACAAACTTACAAACATTTCTAATTGTATAAAATATTTATAAGACTCTTAACTTTGTAAATCAAAAAAAATCTTGTATTCTCCCTATAAATTTATTCTTAATCATCAAACGCTGTGGCTATCTGCTGAACGATGTATTTATTGGGAAGAAGAAAATGCATTGATACTTTCTGATCTTCATCTCGGCAAATCAGGACATTTTAGAAAATCCGGAATTGGCGTACCACAAAATATTTTTAAAGAAGACCTTCAAAGATTATTTGCACAGATACAATTTTTTAAACCCACTCAATTACTGATCGTCGGTGATCTGTTTCACAGCCATGCAAATAAAGAAATGGATATGTTTTTAAAATGGAGAAATGATGTTCCTGATTTGCAATTGCGGCTTATCAGGGGCAACCATGATATTCTTTCAAAAAAATTTTATGCGGATGCAAACATTCAGGTAACAAAACAAAAATTATCTGTAAATAATTTTTGCTTTACACACGACATTAATGAAACCTGCGAAGAAGAATCATCCAATACGAATTTCACATTTTCAGGGCATGTGCACCCGGGCATTTCTATGAATGGAATAGGCAAACAATCTTTACGTTTACCTTGTTTCTATTTTACAAAAGAATATGCTATACTGCCTGCATTCAGTCTTTTCACAGGGCTTTACAAGATAACTCCGAAAAAAAATGATAAGGTTTTTGCGCTGGGGGAAAATGGTATTGTAAAAATTCAGTAGTGAGTTGTGAAATTATCAGTAGTGAGTGATCCTTATTTCTCTCTTCTTCTTTTCAATTCTTTTTTAATGAGCTGAAGTTCTCTTCCAGTATGTCCACTCACAGAAGAATTTTCCTGGGCTCTTCTCATTAAATAGGGTATCACATCTTTTAGCGGACCGAAGGGCAAATATTTACTTACTGAACAACCTGCCTTTGCAAGATTAAAAGTGATGTTATCACTCATTCCCAATAATTGCGAGAAGTGTACGTGACTATGATTTAGCGGAAGATTTTTTTGCTGCATTAATTGTGTTGTGTAGAGATTGCTGTTTTCATTATGAGAGGCAACTATCAAAAATAATTTATCAATATGATCAATGCAAAATTCAATCGCCGCATTGTAATCTTTATCGCAACTTTCTTTATCAGGTTGTATGGGTGATGGATAATTCATTGCTCCTGCACGCTTTCGTTCTTTTTCCATGTAAGCGCCTCTTACCAACTTTACGCCTAAAATAAAATTTTTATTTTGTGCTTCTGCTAAACTGTCTTTTAAAAACTGTACACGGTCGTGCCTGTAAAGTTGCAGTGTATTGTACACAACAATTTTTGCAGTATTATATTTTTGCATCATCTGCATGGTAAGCGCATCCACCGTATCCTGTATCCATGTGTCTTCCGCATCTATCAAAACACCTACATTATTTCTTTGTGCAGCATCGCATATCCTTATCAACCGGTTAACTACTCTTTGCCATTCCTGTTTTTCTTCAGCATTTAATACATCAAGATTTATTCTTCCCTCAACACCACTTTTTTTGTCTGCAGCAGCATCCAGTTTTTCCAGCAACTCAAATCTTATAATCCCCGTAAGCTTAATGCTCATAAAAGGTATGTTCGGCTGGCTTGCTGCATATTGAATAACCTTTATAAATTCAGCAGCAGCATTATCAAAATTCTGCTCACCTTCTTTTCCTTCTACGCCGTAATCTAAAATTACCTGTACATTATATTGAGATAATTTATCAGCAACTCTTGCAGTTTCCTGCAAAGTTTCTCCACCCACAAATTGTTTAAATATGGTATTTCGCAACAACCCATTTATCGGCAGATGCGCCTTCATAGCCCATGGCGTAAAGCGTGTTCCCACTTTTACAAGCCATCCTATATCCATTGCAGAAAAAAGAAAGTTGGCTTTTTTTAATTCTTTATTCGTCTTATAAGCAAATGCAACTTCGGTATTATCAAATGATATCATTCTAAAAATTTGGTAACCGAAATTCACACATCATAGAGTAATTACCAAATAAGTTTCTATTTGACAGTTGCTGATCACTAATCACCGATTACTTATTACTGATAGTTATCTTTACAAAAAAAATAAAAATGCAAGGCAAAAAATCTGCAGAGAGTTTAATAATAATGACAGAACTGGTACTGCCCAATGACACCAATACTTTCGGCAATTTAATGGGAGGACGTTTGATGTATTGGATGGATATCGGCGCTGCACTTTCTGCAACAAAACATTGCGGAGCTCCTGTTGTAACTGCATCAGTAGATAATATTTCATTTACCAATCCAATAAAACTGGGCAATGTTGTGCATATTGAAGCCAAGGTAACAAGGGCATTTAATACGAGTATGGAAATTCATTTAAGTGTTTGGGGAGAAGATATTATACGGCAGCATAAATACAGGAGTAATGAAGCCTATTACACATTTGTAGCGCTTGATCCGCATGGGAAACCACAAGCTGTTCCTACTTCAGAAGCTGAAACGGAAGATGAAAAAAGATTATTTGAAGGTGCATTGCGCCGTCGACAGATCAGGTTGATATTAGGCGAAAAAATGAAACCCGAAGATGCATTGGAATTAAAAGCATTGTTTAGTTAGCTGGAAATTTATTCACTATGAACTTCTTCATGTTTTCCCTGCCACATAAATTTTTTACTTTGCTCGATGGAGTCCATCACCTGTTGAAGAATTACATCAAGACTGTCATCATAATTAATTTGTAAAGGCTCTTTAAATCTTACACTCAACAAAGAACCTCTCTTTTTTAATTTCAATCCCTTTTTATTAAAGGCCCGCCAAAATCCGTTTATCACAACAGGGACCACAATTGATTTATTATGTTTTATGAGAAAGGCAGCTCCCTTCCTTCCGGGTGCAAATGGTTTGGTAGTTCCCTGCGGAAAAGTTATCACCCAATTATTTTCCAAAGCTTTTGCAATATTGCGTGTATCACCCGGATTTAATCCCTTTCTTACTTCTTTGGAATCCTTGTTCCACGTACGTTTTACAGTTACACATCCGGCCATCCTGAAAAAACGGCTTATCAAACTACTGCCCATCGTTTCTTCGGCAGCAACAAAATATACACGTGTAAAAGGATTTAAAAGATAATAAGGAATACCCAACCTGTTTTTCTTGCCCCATTTTACCGCACTAAAAATGTGAAGGAAAGTTATAACGTCAGCAAAATAAGTTTGATGGTTGCTTACAAATAAAACATTTTTTTTAGGAAGGTTCTTTAGATTTTCTGTGCCCGAAATTTTTAATTTATTAATGATAGCAAGTCCGGGATAACTGAATATCCCTATAATAAAATAAAGTATAGATTTTACAACTTTTGTCTGTTGAAAACTCGCGATCCATCGCTTCATGATAAATTATTTGGCCAACAATCGGGATGCAATTTAGGAATTAACCTAAGAAAATAAGAAATAAGGAATCTTAAATAAGAAAGTTATGAGCTTTGCTATTCAGTTCAAAGAGAAAAATCGCTTCAACTTCCTTATTCCTTATTTCTTATTTATGATAATTAAAGAGCAATTTCAGATCAGGAATTAATAGCTCTTTCCCTGTGTTTTTTACCTGTTTTTTGCTACCTTTGCCCTCCCAATTTAAAACCGTTGGGTTTATAAAATGAGTAACGATATTATTAACCAAAATGCTGATGAACAGAATTCTGATAACACTCAGGATACAGCAACACAAAATGCATCTGTTGAGGCTTCTGAACAAACTTCACAAACTGAAACTTCACAAACTGCTGTAGCTGAACAACCGGCTGCAGAAAAGAAAGAACCATTTGCTCCTCCTGTTCAAACACCACATGATGATTTTGACTGGAGTGTTGACAAGCGTAATGTAACAAGTTACACTAAAGAGGAAAAAGACAAGTATGATCATGTGTATGAAAATACTTTTAAGCAGATCAATGATGGCGAAATGATTAATGGCATCGTGGTTGGTTTAACAAAAACTGACGTGGTGGTAAACATTGGTTTTAAAAGTGACGGATTGGTTTCTTTAAACGAATTCCGTGACATGCCAAATCTTAAAGTAGGTGACGAAGTAGAAGTACTTGTTGCTGAAAAAGAAGATAGGGAAGGCAATCTTCATCTTAGCCGCAAACAGGCCCGCACTACCCGTGCATGGCAGCGTATTGTTGAGATGCATAAGACTGGCGAAATTGTTACCGGTACTGTTACCAGCAAAACAAAAGGTGGTCTTATCGTTGATGTTTTTGGAATGGAAACATTTTTACCGGGATCTCAAATTGATGTTAAACCGGTTACTGATTACGATCAGTTTGTTGGTAAGACAATGGAATTTAAAGTTGTAAAAATTAATGAGACAATTAAAAATGCAGTTGTATCTCACAAGGCATTAATTGAAAGTGATATTGAACAACAGCGTGCTGAAATTATGGGCAAGCTGGAGAAAGGACAAGTGTTGGAAGGAACTATCAAGAACATTACCGACTTTGGTGCATTCCTTGACCTTGGCGGCTTAGACGGATTATTGTACATAACAGATATTAGTTGGGGACGTATCAATCATCCAACAGAAGTTTTAAAACTTGATCAGAAATTGAATGTAGTTGTGTTGGATTTTGATGATGATAAAAAACGTATCAGCCTTGGTTTAAAACAATTAACTCCGCATCCATGGGATACTTTGCCTGAATCAATTAAAGAAGGTGAAGTGGTAAAAGGCAAAGTGGTTAACATAGAAGACTACGGCGCTTTCTTAGAAATATTCCCTGGTGTTGAAGGCCTTGTTCACGTAAGTGAAATTACATGGGCTAACACGCCTATCAACGCAAAAGAATTCTTTAAACTTGGTGATGAGCATGAAGCAAAAGTGGTAACACTTAGCAAAGAAGATCGCAAAATGAGTCTTTCAATAAAGCAAATGACAGAAGATCCATGGAGCACAATCGAAAATAAATTTCCTGATGGCAGCAGGCATAAAGGATTGGTAAAAAATATTACTCCTTATGGCGTGTTTGTTGAATTAGCTCCCGGCATTGGCGGTATGATTCACATCAGCGATCTAAGCTGGTTAAAGCGTTTCAACAATCCTAACGAGTATACTAAAACAGGAAATGAAATTGATGTGGTTATTATGAGCATTGATAAAGAGAACCGCAAGCTTCAGTTAGGACATAAACAAATTGAAGAAGATCCATGGAACTCATTGGAAGAAACATTCTTTATTGGAAGCATACATGAAGGTACTGTTACAAGAAGAGATGATAAAGGCGCATCAGTTCAGCTTCCTTACGGATTAGAAGGTTTTGCACCTGCCCGTCATTTATTTAAAGAAGACGAAAAAACAATTGGTATTGATGAGATCGCTCAATTTATGGTTATTGAATTTGACCGTAATGATAAAAAGATCGTTGTAAGTCATACACGCATTTGGCAGCAGGCACAGGAAGAAGAAAAGCAAGCTGAATTTAAAGAGAAGAGAACTGAAAATGAGAACACCAAAAAAGCAGTTAAGAACATACAAAGTAAAGTTGAAAAAACAACTCTGGGCGACTTAAGTGCATTGGCTGATCTTAAGAAAAAGATGGATGATAATGAAGGCGAAGCAAATGCAAAAAAGGAAGAAGCAAAAGCTCTTAAAGCGGAAGTAAAAACTGAAGCATCGGTAGCAGAAGCTGTAGAAGTTAAAGCCGAAGTTCCTGAAATTAAAGAAGCTCCTAAAGCAGAAGTAAAAACTGAAGCACCGGTAGCAGAAATAAAAACAGAAGTTCCGGAAGTTAAAGCTGAAGCAACTGCTGACGTTGCAGAAGTAAAAACTGAAACTCCAACAGAAGTTGAAGAAGTGAAACCTGCAAAAGCTCCGAGAGCAAAGAAAGTAAAGGCAGAGAAATCAACAGAAACTAAAGTTGAGAATACAGAAGTTGCAGAAGCAAAAGCAGAAGATGCTAAAAAAGCAGATGTTGCTGAGGTTACTGCTGCATCAAATGTAGTTCCTGAAGTTAAGGCTGAAGACACAAAAGAATCAACAGAAGGTAAAGCAGAATAATTTTCCTTCTTAAAGATTTATACAATCCCATTGCGAAAGCAGTGGGATTTTTTTTATGTGTATTAACCTTTAAATCTTATTTTACATTTGAATAGTTATTTCATGAGAAACGCTTCAGTAACTTTTATTTCCTTCGCCATTTGTGTTTTAAATCTTCATTGCCAAGAAGATGAAAAAAATAGTCATTTAAAAAATTTAAATCGAGATACTGCAACTTCTTTGCAAAATGATAGTAATCATAAAATTATTGGTGATACTGTATGGACTTGGGTTGATACACTAGTAATTAATTATGTTAAACATACTCACAATAAATTAATTTCATTTTCAAAAAAAGATACAATGCCATTAGAATGGTATAAGGATATTGAACAGAGAAATGGTATTAAATATTTTGTTGTTGAAATAGGGAAAACATTTGAACACAGATTTATTCCACGTTCATGGCTTTACATTGATAGTGCAACAAGAAAAGTTTATGAAAATGATATTGCAAAGGATACATTAATAGAACCAAGATAATATTTTGCTTAATCATTTTATTTCCCCAATCACCTTCCCAGCAATCCATCCACTTGTCCATGCGTGTTGAAAATTAAAGCCACACCTGCAAAAATTATTGAGCATAAATAACAGCACCATTTAATTTTTTAGCAAGGTCTTTAACTGCGGTTTGTATTTTCTTTACCTGGTCATCTGATGGAAATTTATGGCCAGCGGCATATTGCCTTACAAGACTTGGATTTAGTTCTGCTCTTGCTGCAATAGATGAAATTTTTAATTCATTAAATTCTTTAAAGAAAGCCTGCAGATCATAGGAAACAGTTATTTCCAAATCAGCAGTTTTTATTTTGCCCCAAAAAGGATCTTTCTTTCCTTCGTGCTTTTGATAATCGGTTACCAGGTCTTTTAAGTTTGCGATAACCTCATCTTTTGTTTTACCATAAGGCGTAGGAATAAAATTTCCTTTACCTTCTACAATACCCCATAGAATTCCATCTTTCTTTTCGAGAACTATTTCAATTTTTGTTTTACGATGGGTGAGTGATTGTGTGGACATAACTATTGAGTTTTGTAAAGTTTTATTTGTTACTGCAGGGATTATCTTAACCCCGCCTGTTTAATTAATTTTTTTGCTAGCCCTGTTGGCACTTCTTTAGAACCATGTGAAGGAACTGAAATGGTAAATTCACTTTCAGGATGTTTAAAAATTTTATGGCTGCCCGATTGTCTAAGTTTTATCCATCCAGCGTTTTGAAACATCCTTACTAATTCTGAACTTTTCATTTGTTCTTTCTAAGCTATTGTTTGGTTATGTGAAGGTAACATATTTGTTACTACTAAAAGCTATCCATCGATTTCTCCAATCGCCTTCCCTGCTATCCATCCGCTTGTCCATGCATGCTGAAAATTAAAGCCGCCTGTAATTCCATCCACATCCATTACTTCGCCGGCAAAAAATAAATTGGGAACAATTTTACTTTGCATGGTATTGGCATCAATCTCATTTAGTTTGATTCCGCCGGATGTTACAAACTCTTCTTTAAAAGTGGTCTTACCTTTTACATGAAATTCCTGGGTGCATAAAATTTTAATTAAAATATTTTGTTGCTTCGCAGGAAGATCAGCCCAGCGTATATTTTCATTTATGCCTGACTGTTGTAAAAAATAATCCCACAAACGTTGCGGAATAAAAAATGGATTTCGGTTCACTATCTTTTGCGCAGCAAGATCATTTCTTGATTGCAAAAATTTTTCTCTTAGCGTTTGCTCGTTGTATGCAGGCAGCCAGTTTACAGCAATTCTAAAATCATAATTTAGCTTATGCAATTCTCTTGCGGCAAATGCAGATAATTTTAAAACTGCAGGGCCACTCATACCCCAATGTGTAATCAGCAACGGTCCCTGTTGAGAAAATTTTGTTCCGACAATTTTTACATTTGTTTCAACAGCAATTCCCATCAGTTCTTTTATCGGGTTGTTGGGAATATTAAAAGTGAATAAAGATGGTACCGGCTCTTCAATGCTATGCCCTAATTCTTTAAGCCAGTTAAATTGAATTGATTTTGCAAAACCTCCGGAAGCAACACAAACAAAATCAGAAAGTATTTTCTCATCATTCGCAAACTCTATTGACCATTGACCATTGACCATTGACAACTTCTTCACTTCCCTGTTCATTAATATTTTAATCCCTGCTCTGTTCACTTCTTTCATCAAACAATCAATAACTGTTTGCGATGAATTGGTTACAGGAAACATCCTGCCATCAAGTTCAGTTTTTAATTCAATACCTTTTTGTTTAAACCATTCAATGGTATCGGTTGTAAAAAATTGATGAAATGCTTTCTTTAAAAAATTTTCACCACGTGGATAATTTTTTATCATTTGCGCAATGCTGAAACATGAGTGAGTTACATTGCATCTTCCGCCGCCACTTACCTTTACTTTGCTTAGTAGTTTTGTTGTCTTCTCAATAATTATTATTTCCAAATCAGGGTTAAAAGCTGCTGCATTTATCGCACAAAAAAAACCTGCTGCGCCTCCGCCAATAACTATTAATTTCTTTTTCATCATGAGGATTAAAAATAAAGTATTTTAGAGGAATACGTTTTTACATTTTACTTTTATCATCATGAAAAAATCTGCATTATTAATTCTTGCACTAACATTTATTACAACCCAATCTTTCAAACATGGTTTTATAAAGAAAAGAAAACATATTATCGTGTGGCAGCCATCGCATCAAACGGATACAGGAAAAGATTTTAGCGAAGCAGCAACATGCGGTGCAATCGTAGATGCAGCAATGGATACAAAACCACATTTTAAAGAATATAAAGTTTGGAGTTTAGGGAGAATAGATGTGCATCATGCTGATTCAGGAAGTAATACGGTAGTTGCACACACCACTGCAATTGTTGATGGAAAAATTTCTGGCTATGCTTATGAATTAGAGCAGGCAAACAAAAAACATCCTGAAGTATTTATTGCGGTACATAATAATGGAGGAACAAAACGAAATGCAATTTGGGGATACATTCATTATGGCGATAAATATGAAAATGAAAATCGTGAGTTAGCAGCAAGATTAATCAAAGCTGTTTCGTCTGTTACAACTTTGGAGAACCGCGGTGTATTGCTAGACAGCACAACAGGCAGAAATGATTATCGTTGTAAAACTACCGGCAAGCTTGGCTTTTACAGTCTTGATGAAAATATTAATTCAGCGCCATATCGTGTGCTTTTGGAAATAGGTGATAATGCTGCAAGCAGGCAATTACTTATTAGTCCGGAAGGCAGAAAAAAAATTGGTGAAGCACTTAAGAAGGAATTAGCAGCATGGCTTAATGAGAAAAAAGATTAGCCAGACCTTGAAGGTTTTTAAAACCTTCAAGGTCTTTATAGCAGGTAAGTGTTCAATAATAATCAGAACACAAATTTTCATTTGCTTTTTCTGCTGCTTCGGTAGAAATAAAAGAAGATAAAATATCTGCTTTATCTTTTTTTACACAAACAGTATGTTCATAATGCGCCGAAGGTTTTCCATCCCGGGTTCTTACTGTCCAGCCATCTTTATCATTTATAACATTCTTTTTTCCCATGTTTATCATAGGCTCGATTGCAATAACAACACCTTCATTTAATTTGGGGCCGGAACCTCTTTTGCCATAATTAGGAACCTGGGGGTCTTCGTGCAGATCCTTTCCCACTCCATGTCCTACGAGCTCACGAACAACGCCATATCTATACGTACGTTCAGTATAGAACTGTACGGCATACGCAATATCCCCTACCCTGTTTCCTGCAATTGCTTTTTCTATTCCTTTGTATAAAGATTCTTTTGTAACCCTCATCAATTGTTTTACCTCATCACTAACATTGCCTATTGCAAATGTGTATGCACTGTCACCATGATAACCATTTTTAAAAACACCAATGTCAACTGAAATAACATCCCCTTCTTTTAAAACATTGTTTGTTGGAAAGCCATGCACCACAGCATCGTTTACTGAAATGCATGATGCAAAAGGAAATCCCCTGTAATTTTTAAAAGAAGGAATAGCACCCTTGCTTCTTATAAATTGTTCAGCTGCTGTGTCCAGTTGTAAAGTTGTAACTCCCGGTTTTATAAGCTTTGCAACTTCTGCAATAGTATCACCCACCAGCAAACAATTTTGCCGCATTAGTTCAACTTCTTCTAATGTTTTATAATGTATCATTTTAACCTCAACTTAACCCTCTCCAAAGAAAAGGAAATTTTATTTTTTGTAAAAAGAGAACTAACAAAAATGCTCAGACAATGCTGAGCGAAATATTTTGTCTTATTCCTAATAATTTTTTTAATCCCATAAATCATGGTTCAGACAATTATGTTCCAGTAACGCCGGGAGCAACTGTTTGTCTTCCCTGTATCCTTCCGCTGCTCATCAAGCCATCGTATTGGCGCATTAATAATTGTGTTTCTATCTGCTGCAATGTATCTAACACAACACCTACCATGATCAGTAATGATGTACCACCAAAGAAAGTTGCAAAGCCTTGTGTAACTCCGAACAGTTGTGCAATGCCAGGTAATATCCCTACAATAGCAAGCAATACTGCACCAGGTAAAGTAATCCGATCCATTATTGTTCCGATATAATCTGCCGTTGGTTGTCCTGGTTTTACTCCCGGAACAAATCCGTTACTGCGTTTAAGATCATCCGCCATTTGCTTCGGATTAAAAATTAATGCAGTGTATAAAAAAGTAAATCCAATAACCATCACAGAATAGATGATCATGTAAACAAAATTTGTGTGATCAGTAAAATACAAAGCCCAGCTTTTGCCTGAAGTTTGGAAGCCGGCAAAAATAGTAGGCAAAAACATAATTGCCTGCGCAAAGATGATCGGCATAACACCGGCTGCATTTACTTTTAATGGAAGAAACTGTCTTGCACCACCAAACTGCCTGTTACCAACAATTTGTTTTGCATAGTTAACAGGAATTTTTCTAACCCCTTGTACTAAAACTATCAGTCCTAAAATGACTGCAATAAGAATTGCTATCTCTACCATGAATATCAATAATCCGCCACCACCGCGAGTTTGCTTTGCATAAAATTCCTGCATAAAAGATTCCGGAAGTCTTGCCAAAATACCAATCATGATGATGATAGAAGTACCATTACCTAAACCTTTATCAGTAATTTTTTCACCCAACCACATTACGAATAATGTACCTGTAGTTAAAATGATAACTGTTGAAAGCCAGAAGAAAGAAGAGTATGCAGGTAATAATGCTTCCCTGTTTGTTGTTGTTAAGAAACCGATATACGCTGCTGCCTGGAAAGCAGTAACGATAACAGTAAGGTAACGTGTCCATTGATTTATTTTCTTTCTGCCGCTGTCACCTTCTTTTTGAATTTTTTGAATTTGAGGAACCAGGATCGTCATCAACTGCATAAAGATAGAGGCAGAGATGTAAGGCATGATACCTAATGCAAAAATGGATGCTTTAGAAAAAGCACCACCAACAAAAGCATCAAGCAAACCAAGCATACCACTTTTAGAAGTGTTATTAAGGTTGGCAAGTTTATTAGGATCGATACCGGGAAGTACAATGTGAGAGCCAAGACGATAAACAAGAATAAGAACTAAGGTTACAATGATCTTATTGCGCAATTCATCTATGGTCCAGATGTTCTTTAATGTCTTTATAAATTTCTTCACGGAATTAAAACAATTTTAGTTGTTGGCTACAAAAAATGCTATGCAAATATCGCTGTTTTATTTCACTATTTCTACTGTACCACCTGCTGATTCAATTGTACCTTTTGCTTTTCCACTTATTGCATTTACTTTGAAAGGAATATTTGCTTTCAATACACCATTGCCAAGAATTTTAACCCTTGCATTTTGATTGATAAGATTATTGATATAAAGATTTTCCAGATTGAATTCTTTAAGCCCATACTTTTCGATAAGCTGATCTATTTGACCAAGATTGAAAACTTTATATTCTATACGATTGATATTTTTAAATCCACGCTTTGGAACCCTGCGCTGTAGAGGCATCTGGCCCCCTTCGTGAGCGCTTTTAATTTTGTAACCGGCACGACTTTGTCCACCCTTGTTACCTTTGGTTGATGTTCCTCCTTTACCAGAAGCTTCACCACGTCCTATTCTTTTTTCTTTGTGAGTTGAACCTGTTGCAGGCCTTAAATTGTGTAGTTGCATTTTTTTTTGATTTTGTACTTACGGGGTATCACCCCTCGCTGTTAATTTAAAATGTAAAATTTAAAATGAAAACCTCTTGCATTTTTCATTTTGCATTTTTAAGATAATACAACCTTAACCAGGTGGCTAACTTTTTTTACCATTCCTAAAATTTGAGGAGTGGCCTCAACTTCTTTAGAGGCATTTAATTTATTTAATCCCAAAGCCTGCAAAGTTAATTTTTGCCTCTCTGAACGATCGATGCCGCTTTTTACCTGTGTTATTTTAATTAGTGCCATTTTTAAAAGTCATTGCGTCATTGGTCATTTGTCATTGGTCATTACTTTTATAATTGACTTATTGACTATTGACTATTGACAGGTTTTTATTATCCGTTAAATACTTTCTTTAAAGAAATGTTTCTTGTTTTTGCAACGCTTATCGGCTCACGTAATGTAGCCAATGCTTTTACGGTTGCTTTTACAACGTTATGTGGATTTGCTGATCCAAGAGATTTTGCAAGAACGTCAGTAATACCGCATGCTTCCAAAACTGCTCTCATACTGCCTCCTGCAATTACACCTGTACCATGAGCTGCGGGCTTTATCAAAACTTTTGCAGCGCCTTCTTTACTCCATTGCTCATGAGGTATAGTACCATGCATAACAGGAACTTTTATCAAATTCTTTTTAGCATCATCAATTCCTTTAAGAATTGCTTCCTGAACTTCTTTTGCTTTACCTAATCCCTGACCCACATGACCATTACCATCACCAACAACAACCAATGCAGAGAAACTAAATGCACGTCCACCCTTTGTTGTTTTTACAACACGGTTTATCGTAACCACTTTCTCTTTCAGCTCCAGGTCTCCGCCTTTAATTTTTGAAATATTTGCCATTTATTAAAATTGAATTTTCTTATTAGAATTGTAATCCACCTTCACGTGCACCTTCAGCTACTGCTTTTACGCGACCATGATAAATATAACCGCCGCGATCAAACACAACATCTTTAATTCCTAACTCACTTGCCTTTCTTGCTACTGCTGCGCCAACAAGTTTGCTTTTTTCAACCTTGTTTACTTTTTGTGCTGCAATATCTTTTTCTTTTGAAGAAGCTGCTGCAATGGTAGTTCCGTTATCATCATTTATAAGCTGAACATAAATTTCAGTGTTACTTCTAAAAACGCTTAACCTTGGCTTGCTGCTGCTTCCGCTTATCTTTCTGCGGATGCGATATCTTATTTTTCTTCTTGCGCTAACTTTTGACATATTCTTTTATTTTACTTCTCCGATTTTGCGGAAAAATTTCAAATTAATTATTTACCTGCTGCCTTACCTGCTTTTCTTCTCAGTACTTCACCGGCGAACTTAACACCTTTTCCTTTGTATGGTTCTGGCTTACGTAAGCTTCTTATTTTTGCTGCCACCTGGCCCAACAGTTGTTTGTCGATACTCTCTAAAAGAATCATAGGATTTTGTCCTTTCTCCTGTGATGTTGTAATTTTTAATTCTTTAGGAATTTCAAAAATGATATTGTGAGAATAACCCAATGCAAGATCCAAAACATTTCCCTGACTGGCGGCTTTAAAACCCACACCTACTAACTCAAGTTTTTTGCTGTATCCTTCTGTAACACCTTTAACCATGTTATTTACCAAAGAGCGATACAAACCATGCATTGCACGATGACGAATTTGGTCAGTAGGTCTTAGAAATTCCACTTTACCATCTTTCACTTCAACTTTGATATCTCTATCAACAGATTGCGTTAATTCACCTTTTGGTCCTTTAACAGTAACTACATTTTCAGGGTTAATAGTGATGTTAACACCGTCGGTTATTGTTACAGGATTCTTTCCAATTCTAGACATTATTTTAATTTGATAATTTGATAATTTGACTATTTGACTATTGTGTTTTTAACTCATTGTCGAATTGTCAAATCGAATAATTATTTTAATAAATGTTGCACAAAACTTCACCACCCACATTTTGAGCTTTTGCTTCTTTATCAGTCATTACACCTTTTGATGTAGAAACTATCGCAATGCCCAAACCATTTTTTACACGCTTAAATTCATCAGGCTTTGCATATGTACGCAAACCCGGACGGCTAATTCTTTCCAAACTGTGGATAGCAGGCTGTTTGGTAGATGGATCATACTTTAAAGCTATCTTGATAACACCTTGTTTGTTGTCATCTTCAAATTTGTACTTTAAAATATAGCCCTTATCATACAATATTTCAGTTAAACGCTTTTTTAAATTGCTCGCAGGAATATCTACTACCCTGTGATTCGCCATTTGTGCGTTTCTAATTCTTGTTAAATAATCTGCTATCGGATCCGTAACCATTATTAAATCTTTTATTTTTTAAAATTTGATTCGTTTAACGTTTAAGTCGTTTAACGTTAAACTTTTTACCAGCTTGCTTTTCTTACACCCGGTATTTTACCCTGTAATGCCATATCACGAAAGATATTTCTTGATACACCAAAATGTCTTAGATATCCACGTGACCTGCCTGTTAGCTGACAACGATTTTTAAGACGCACAGGAGATGCATTTTTTGGAAGCAGATCAAGGCCTTTATAATCGCCTGCTTCTTTTAAAGCTTTACGCTTCTCCGAATACTGAGCGACCATCTTTTCACGCTTTCTCTGTCTTGCTTTAACTGATTCTTTAGCCATGTTTTATTCAGTTGTTTTTTTGATATTTTTAAAAGGCATTCCAAGTTCTTTCAACAACTCAAATGCTTCTTCGTTTGTATTTGCTGTTGTTACAAAAGTGATATCCATCCCTGTGATCTTATTTACTTTATCAATATCAATCTCAGGAAAAATGATCTGCTCTGTAACACCTAAAGTATAATTACCGCGGCCATCAAATGCTTTGTCGCTGATACCTTTAAAATCACGAACACGTGGTAAGGAAACAGAAACCAGGCGATCTAAGAATTCATACATATTTACACCACGTAAAGTAACTTTTGTGCCGATCGGCATATCCTTACGAAGCTTAAAGTTTGATACGTCTTTCTTAGACATTGTTGCCACAGCCTTCTGTCCTGTTATCATTGTCATCTCGTCGATAGAGATATCAATTAATTTTTTATCTGCAACTGCACCATTAACACCACGGTTCAAACAAATTTTTGTAAGCCTTGGCGCCTGCATAACAGTTTTATAAGAAAACTTTTTCATCAAAGCAGGTATTACATCTTTCTTGTACTTATCTGCCAGTCTCGGAGTATATTTTTCTGTAGCCATTATTTAATTACCTCCCCTGATTTTTTTGTTGTTCTTACTAATTTTCCGTTTTCGCGACTGCGCTTAACTTTTGTCGGCGCACCTGCTTTTCCATCCCACATCATCACATTTGAAATAGCGATCGGGGCTTCTATCTTTTGGATGCCGCCCTTTGTATTTTGTGCAGAAGGCTTGGTGTGTTTGGTAACGATGTTTACACCTTCTACTAAAACACGATGCTTATACTTTTCAGTATCTGTGATAACTTCCAATACTTTTCTTGGCTTCTTCAGGTCTTTATCATCACCGGCTATAACAACCACTGAATCGCCTTTTTTTATATGGAACTTCGGTTTAAATCTTGTCTTCATTTTTGACAAATGTTTTGTCTTGTTTTCTACTTATTAATAGCACCTTTTTAAGGGGTGCAAAGATACATTATAATACTTCAGGGGCAAGTGAAATAATCTTCATATAACCCTTGTCTCTCAACTCTCTGGCTACTGGTCCAAAGATCCTTGTTCCTCTTGGCTCATCAGATGCACTTAGTAAAACCACTGCGTTATCATCGAACCGGATATAAGAACCATCTTTACGACGAAGCTTATTTTTAGTTCTAACAATTACAGCTTTGCTTACTGTTCCTTTTTTTATTCCACCGGCTGGTAATGCATCTTTAACTGTAACAACAATCTTATCGCCAACATGTGCATAATCCTGACCTGAGTTACCCAGTACACGGATACACAACACTTCTTTTGCTCCACTGTTATCAGCTACATTTAGCCTGCTTTCTTGCTGAATCATTTTTTTTTAGCTTTGAGCTCTTAGCTTTGAGCTTTGAGCAATTAAAAACATTATTGAAATCTTTCTATGGCTCGAAGCTCATCGCTTACAGCTCATAGCTTTCTTTATTATTTTACTTTTTCAACCACTTCTACTAATCTCCAACGCTTTGTTTTGCTCATTGGCCTTGCTTCCATTATCTTAACTATGTCGCCTATGCTGCACTCGTTTTTCTCATCGTGTGCATGAAAGCCAGTAGTTTTTTTAATGAATTTACCATAGAGAGGATGCTTTACTTTTCTTTCCACCTTAACAGTAATGGTTTTATCCATCTTGTTGCTGGAAACGATACCCACCCTTACTTTACGGAGGTTTCTCTCTTCAGCCTTTATATTACTTTCTTCAGCCATTGTATTGTGTTTTAGCTTTTAGCTGCTTCAACAGAAACAGTTTCTTTAGCTTGTGATTGTTTATTCTTTAATTCAGTTTTTAAGCGTGCAAGATCTTTTCTTACGCCGCGAATCGTCATTGGATTTTCCAATGGAGATACTGCATGAGCAAAAGTTAACTTCTTCAAACGCAATTCATCTTCCTGGATCCTTGACTTAAGATCAGGTTCGTTCATCTCTTTTACACTTCTTAAAAAATCTATTTTCTTTGACATTTTATTTCGCTTTTACTGCTAGTTCTTCGTAATCTCTACGAACAACAAACTTTGTTTGTATCGGTAATTTTTGTGCTGCCAGTTCAAATGCTTCTTTTGCAGTTTGCATCGGAACTCCGTCAGCTTCAAATAAAATTCTTCCCGGTTGAACTACTGCTGCCCAATACTCGGGGTTACCTTTACCCTTACCCATCCTCACTTCTGCAGGTTTTTTAGTGATAGGCTTATCAGGAAAAATTCTTATCCAAACATTACCTTCACGTTTCATATGACGGGTTAAAGCCTGGCGGGCAGATTCTATCTGGCGGTTTGTTAACCATACTGAATCCAGCGCTTTTAAACCGAAACTTCCGAAGGAAATTAAATCTCCTCTTTTAGTATCGCCTTTCATACGACCCTTCTGCGCTTTCCTGTGCTTTGATCTTTTTGGCTGTAACATATTTTAATTTGACAATTTGACAATTAGTAAATGTGACAATTAAAGCACACTACTTCTTATTCTCTAACTAATTTTTTTTATAGCATTTCCAAATTGACAAATTGACAAATTGGATAATTATTCTATCTCCTTGGTCCACCCTGGCCACCACCACCGCGAGGTCCACCACCGCCTCTTCTATCTCCACCTCCGCCGCCGCGCCTTTCACCACCTCTGTCTCCACCACCACGTCTGTCACCGAAATCAGGCCTTCTCTCTCCTTGTCTTTGCTCACCACCTTCTTTACCACCACCTGCAATTATATTTGGATTAAGATCTCTCTTTGCTAAAACCTCTCCTTTACATATCCATACTTTAATACCTATCTTTCCGTAAACTGTTTGAGCGAAAACGTTAGCAT
>DATCOF010000209.1:0-25096 GCA_036564845.1 Chitinophagaceae bacterium
TCCACGCCGATGATCGTAGTGCCAATCACAACATCAGAAGGTGCAGATAGGCTTCCTAAGCTGTAATTGTTTTTTTTACAACTGCAGATAACCAGCAGCAATGCAAAAACTAAAAAATATTTTGTATTCTGTATCATGATATTTTTTTTTAATTGGTTTGTCTGAAATTGTCAACATAAATAATTGCGCCTGCGCCATCAGTGCCATCATTAAAACGCAAAACAAGCTGCTTGAATTTTTCGGTAGCAGGTATTGCTGCAATAGTTCCGAAATCAAATACAAGTTCTTCCCATGCGCCTGAAGTGGTAAAGGCTATTTTTAAAACAGCAACCCCATTAGAAAGACTGGAACCTGCTTCCAGTTCTACATTAAGTTTTTTACCGATCAACGCAGGGTTAGGATTATAGGCAAGCACTTTTATTTTTTTACCTGCAGACATATCAATTGCAGTATTTAAAGGACTGTAAGTTCCGCTCCATGCTTCAAAACCGCGGGTGAATTTACCTACCATTGCACTTGTGTTTAATCCCGTAGGATTAGGGTTTGCCACAGTTGCGAACTGCTGGCCACCACCGAAAGTTCCAAAGAAATAATTGATGGTAGACAGATCAAAAGTGATAGGAAGGCCAAATGGATCATAAATAGTTACCGTGGTAATTACTTCTGATTTTGCAGCTCCGCCACTTAAGGCAACTACTTTTACATTGTAGGTTCCGGCTGTAGCATAAGTATGAGACAATTCAACGCCGGTAGCCATAGGCGTACCAACCTCGTTTGTTACGTCGCCAAAATATACAAGATAAGATGCTGCATAAAGTGCAGTAGCCTTCACTTTTAAAAGATGAACATCTGTGTTAGTGGTTACAACAATATTTTCAGGCGCCCTGTATGTTACCTGTAAAGGATAAGTAGTTGTGGTTTCTTTTCCTGCAAGATCTTTTGAAATGATGGTAACTGTATAAGTCCCTTCAGGATAAG
Source organism: Chitinophagaceae bacterium (assembly GCA_036564845.1). GTDB lineage: Bacteria > Bacteroidota > Bacteroidia > Chitinophagales > Chitinophagaceae > Ginsengibacter. Next base: position 979 of record DATCOF010000209.1, read on the forward strand.
CGTGCGTTGCACTAAAACCCGGAAGAACAGATGCAGAAGCAGCAGCGCCTGTACCATCACCAAATTTTACAACAAAAGAAGAAGCACCCTGGCCGGTAGGAGTAATTTTTACATTACCAGAATTGTCGGTACTTATATCAAAGATCTTATTAAGGTTGGCTGTACTTGCTGAACTTAAAAAAGATGTATCACTGTCAATTCCATCTTTTTTACATCCGATAGATCCTGCAATTAAAGCCGTTATGCTACATATTAATATTACTTTCTTCATGATAATTAGTTTTAGTTATAGTTCGGATTTTGAACAAGTTTAGTGCCCTGTAACTCTCCTGCCGGAATTGGGAAAATCTCATTTTTGCCTGCTTTAAAACCTCTACTGCTTAAAACAGTAGCAGCATCGCCCCAACGTACAAGATCAAAGAAACGGTGACCTTCACCTGCCAACTCAAGCCTGCGCTCTGCTTTGATGGCATCAAGTGAAACTGGTACAGAAGGTAAACCAACTCTTGCTCTTACAGCATCTAGTAATGCCTGGGCTCTGGCACCGGTGGCACCTAACGCTTCCGCTTCCATAAGATAAGTATCAGCTAACCTGATTATATAATCATTTTGCTGAAAGTTAAGTTCGGTTGTTCCCGGAAGCGTTGATTTATCAGATAACTGGGGAATGAACTTCATTAGAAAATACCCTGTGTTCTGATTCCCCTCAATGTAGCTAATTTTACCTGCCGCTGCTAAGGCTTTCGCATCAAGAACTGTTGCAGAAAAGCGTGGATCGTTCTTTATCAGGTCATAAAAATTTTGAGTCCATACATTAAAACTCCATCCCGCTGTATAAATATTCGGCGCACTTGGATCAATTCTTACATATGTCCTTGGACCAACCATTTGGTCAGCCGAATTCCCCTCATCAGCGCTACTACCCCAAAATCCCCAATCTGAAAATGATTGGTTAGAATGCGCTGCTTCAAGAATTGATTCAGCATTATATTTATTAGTGAACACCCACAGGTCAGAAAATTTCGGTAATAACCTGTTACCGTATTGATTTGGCTGGCCGGGAGTTGTACCATTAACAAGCGCCAATTGAGCAGCAGCTTCTGTTTTTTTATTTTCATACAGGTAAACTTTACCAAGCATTGCCTGTGCAGCAACTTTGGTAAATCGTCCCGCTTCTGTGGCTAAAATGACACTGGTGGGCAGGTTAGGTATTGCCTCTGTAAGATCTTTTTCAATCTGTGCATAAACAGCTGCAGGTGTTGCCTGAACAACATTGTAAATATCAGCAGTAAGTAAAGGCTCAGTAAGTAAAGGAATGTTTTTAAACATTCTTACAAGGTTAAAATAATAAGTAGCACGCAATGCTTTTGTTTCTGCTGTAAAGCGAGACTTCTCAGCAGCGTCCATTGGAACAGCAGGCAATTTTTGCAGTAAAATATTTGCTCTAAAAATACCCTGGTAATGATCGCTCCAAAAACTGCGGGGTATAGTGGTAGGGTTGAGAGTGTAATTGGAAAAGCCCTGTATACCGGCACCATCGGTTGCAGTGCCACCGCCGGCTAAATTATCATCAGAACCCGCGTTCATCATAGTGATCATGTTCTCAAAACCGCCTGCATTTTTACGCAACACATCATAGGCTGCTACAAGGCCGGTAAAAGCCTGGTCCCTGTTAGCATAATAATTCGCTGTAAGAAATTGTCCCTGCGGGGTAATATCTACAAATGTTTTTTTACAAGATCCCAGCAAAAACAAACTAAGTGTTGCGAGGAATGTTGCGATTATTTTAAAATTTTTCATATACATAAATTAAAAATTAAAATTGAAGTTGAATACCGCCAATAACTGCGCGTGCCTGTGGATACTGACCTTTGTCAATACCAAATACACCACCACCAACTTCAGGATCATATCCGGTGTAGTTGGTTAATGTAAACAGGTTCTCAGCAGTAACATATAATCTTAGTCTTGAAACACCATACCTGTTGTATAACCTGTTTGGCAAAGTATACCCTAACTGAACAACTTTAAGGCGCAGGTAATCTCCTTTCTCTAAGTAAAAATCAGACATCCTACTGAAATTACCATTTGGATCGCTGTCAGTTAATCTTGGAAAGTCATTAGATGTTCCTTCTCCGTGCCAGCGGCTTAAAGCCCTGGTTGAATAATTGGAAGTGAGAATATCAAGACGGCGTAAGCCCTGGAAAATTTTATTTCCTGCAACTCCCTGGGCAAAAGCCATAAAATCAAATCCTTCATAATTCATATTGATGGTGAATCCAAAAGTATATTTTGGTAGATTGCTCCCAAGGAAAGTTCTATCCAAGTTATCGGTTGAAATAATTCCATCTCCATTCAGGTCAGCGAAAATAAAATCACCCGGGCGTGCATCAGGTTGAATAAGACCACCACTCTTGTTTTTATAGTTTTGTATCTGTTGATCATTCTGAAAAATCCCCATTGTTTGATACCCAAAAAAGCTGTTAAATGATTGTCCAACCTGTATCCGGGTTACTGCACCCATTGATTGGAAGCTTGCACCCCCAGGTAACCAATTGGTATCTTTGGCAACATAGGTAACTGTATTTTTTGTGTAAGAGCCATTTGCACTAACAGAAAAATTAAATTTACCAATGTTATTATGATATCCCAGTTCCAATTCAAGGCCCTTGTTATCCATGTTGGCAACATTCCCTGTTGGATCAAGGGAAACACCTACATAACCTGGAATAGAAATAGTACGAAGTATACCCGTAGTTGTTTTCTTGTACCAATCAAAACCTACTGTAAGATTTTTAAATAATTGTGCATCAAAACCAATATCAGTGGATGAAGTTCTTTCCCATACCAGATCAGGATTGTCAAGGGTTTGCGGCGCATAGCCTGTAGTTATAGCGCCTGAATTGCCTAGTGCATAATTATATCCTCCTACAACCCGTGAAAGATATTGAAAATCGTTACTTGCATCATTACCAACAACACCGTAACCACCCCTAAGTTTTAAAGAAGTTATTATATTATTTGTATGCCAGAAATTTTCCTTATTGATATTCCACCCTGCAGAGAAAGATGGGAAGTAAGCAAACTTTTTATTAGGCCCAAACCTGGTAGAGCCATCCTTGCGAATAATACCTGTAAAAAAGTATTTATCTAAATAACTATAGTTTAAGCGGCTGAATAAAGAATAAATTTTATGCTCAATAAAATCACTTGAACCATCCGAACGGTCACTTACAGGAATATCAAAATTAAAAGAGGCATCCCTGTAACTGCTGATAGGAAGATTAGAAAGAGTTACTCCGGTAAAACCTCCCATGTTTTCAACATATGAACCCTGACCTAACAATAGGGTAACATCATGATTACCGAATTTTCTATTATAAGTAATTGTGTTCTCAATATTCCAGTTGAAAGACCTGTTTTCACCTTTGTTATAATTATTCTTGCTTGATGAAACGGTTGAACTAAGAAGAAAGACAGGAGTAAAACCAATATTGCCCCAATAAGCCTTTTTTGCTCCTACTGTAGAACGCAGTTTTAAACCCTTTATCGGGGCTGCTTCAACATAAGCATTACCAATAAAATCATCAGACCAGTTATAGCCACCTAACCTGGTTTGAATGTAAGCGATTGGGTTCGTCATTTCCTGTCCTACGTAATTAGAAATACCATAAGGATTACCATTGGCATCTCTGTAGATATCTGTGCGGTTATAAATAGTCGCGTTTGGCTGTGTAGTTGGATCGGTAATCACCAGTGGTGTAATTGGATCAAGATTAATCGCAGAACTTAATGGCCCTCCAAATTCACTATTTGTATTTCCAAGCCCTGTACTTTTTTGATGCGTATATCCAAGTGTTTGCCCAAAAGTAAAAATATCGGATATCTTATGTGTTGAGTTCAAACGGAAATTTATTTTATGATAATTGGAAATCTCTGTAGCAACAATACCTTGCTGATCCTGTATTCCCGCAGACGCATAGAAAGTTGATCTCTCATTACCGCCACTTAAACTTATTTCGTGCAAATACCTACGGGCAGAATTATTAAAGATGGCTTTCTGCCAGTCTGTGCCCAAACCTAATGTAGAAACATCATTAAAGACAATTGATTTTCCGGCAGCAACAGAACTTTCGTTCCTCAAAACCGCATATTGTGTTGCATTCAGAAGGTCAAGTACTTTTGCAGGTGACGAAGTACCATAAAAACCATTATAACTTACAATAAGTTTTCCTGCCTTTCCCTTTTTTGTAGTTACCAATATTACGCCTCCTGCAGCCCGGGTACCATAGATAGCAGATGAAGCAGCATCTTTTAATACATCAATGGACTCAATATCTGACTGGTTGATATATCCAATCCCTCCTGCATCTACAACTACGCCGTCAACAACCCATAATGGATTATTATTATTAAAAGTAGTAATACCACGAATACGTATAGTAGAGGGCGAACCGGGTTGCCCTGAATTCTGCATTATAGTTACGCCGGAAACACGGCCCTGAAGGGCTTGCTCGATACGGCCATTCGGAATATTCTCAAGGTCCTTAGCCCTAACACTGGAAATTGCTCCGGTAACTACAATTTTTTTCTGGGTACCATAGCCAATAACCACCACTTCGTTCATTATATTGTCGGATGGCTGGAATACAATATCTATAGTACCGGAAGCATTAACCAAACGTTCAATAGGCTGCATCCCTACCAAAGTAAAGACTAACGTTGGTTTTTTTTGTGGTACAGTTATATTGTAATTACCCTGATTATCCGCATTTGTGGCAGTGCGGGTGCCTTTTACGGAAACAGTTGCAGCTGCTCCAGGCTCCCCTGTAGAAAGGGTTATTCTACCAGAGACATTAATTTGTTGAGCCCACAGAACCGGGATCGCAATTAAATTAAACACAAGAAATAGCAAAGTAGTTCTAATTTTCATATAGCGCATTTAATTTTGAGTGATAAAAAACAATCGTTAAAAGAATATTACAAAAGTGATGTAGGAATTTTTCATTTCCAAATATTTACTACTACACTACTACATCATCCAATATATATATATGGAATTTGGAATTTTTATTACATCTTTACTACATCATTTTATAGTTTTGCAGCATATTCTTCATTAAGAGATTGATGTATGAGAAGGTTATTGTTTTTCTTCCTTGTTGCCCTTTCCGGACACAGCTTTGCTCAAAATTCGATAGGTTTATCCGATGTCATTAATTATACAAGCCAAACTTATGGGGCCGGGGCACAAAACTGGGATATTGAACAGGATGAGAATGGGATACTATATTTCGGGAACAATGAAGGGTTATTAACATTTGATGGTTCCTATTGGAAAATATTCAGGCTCCCGAATAAAACAGTCGTGCGATCCATTGAAACAGGAGAAGACCGCCGGATATATGTGGGCGGGCAGAATGAAATGGGTTTTTTCAGTCCCGGAGACCATGGATCCCTTCGCTATACTTCCCTGGTATCTTTATTACCCATAGGAAACAGGTCCTTCGCCGATGTATGGAATATAGTATCCTACAAAAAAAGTATCTTTTTTCGGGCAAGCCGTAAGATCATGGTGTTAAGCGCGGGTAAGATCTCCATTTATCCAAATGACGACTGGCGCTTTTTAGGAATCGGCAACGGACAATTGATAGCACAAGATCACGACAATAGGTTACTGGCGTTCATTGATGATCATTGGATGCCTGCTATTGACCAAGGTATACTTCCAAAAGATTTTCTTGTTACATCGATCATTTCCTATTCAAAGGATACAGCTCTTGTAACTACTTTGAAGACTGGTCTTTATTTTCTCGTAAAAAATTCATTGACCAGATTTTCAACAGTTGCTTTGGACAACATATCCAAAAAAAATATCTATGCATCTCTGAACATTGGTAATAACCATTTCCTCGTCGCCACAAGCCTTGACGGGGCATTTGTTATTGACAGGAAGGGTAATCTAGTTCAAAGTTTTTCAACCTTAGAGGGCTTGCAGAATAACAATGTCCGCCACGTATTTCTGGATAAGAACCTTAATCTCTGGCTTGACCTGGATAACGGGATAGATTTTATTGCTTACAATAATGCTATAAAAGAAATAACGCCCGATAGGCAGAATAAGGGAGCAGGTTATGCTGCCGCTATATATAATAAATCTCTTTATGTAGGAACATCCAACGGTCTTTATTATCTGCCACTGGATAACGCAACAGATATTAGCCTTGTTAAGGGTAGTTTTAAGCCCGTGGCACGATCGGAAGGTCAAGTCTGGAACCTCTCAGAGGTAAATGGCCGGTTATTGATGGGGCACCATGAAGGATCATTTGTGATCAATAACAATGTGGCTGAACTACTGGACAAATCTTCCGGGTTCTGGAACTTTTTCCCATTAGGTAAACAATCCTCTGACATGATGCTGGCAGGCAATTACCAGGGGGTGAATTTTTACAGGTTTGAGAATGGGAAATTCATTAATTCCGATATAGGTGCACACTTCGAATCATCCCGGATCATTGCGATAGACAAGGATGATATCTGGGTGGCCCATCCTTACAAGGGTATCTTTAAGATCAATTTTCATCCTTCTGGAAATACTACGATCCAGAATTACAGTTATAACAAAGGCCTCTCGTCTGTTAATCACTATTATGTTTACAAGGTAAAGAATAGGATAATAGTTCCGACTGAAAATGGGTTCTTTGAGTACAATCCGGTAACAGATAATTTCCAGCGATCAGCCTATTTTGAAAAGATCTTCGGAATAATAAAAGCCAATTATTTAAAAGAAGATCCAGCCGGGAATATTTGGTTCACCTCGGAGAAAAATATAGGGGTGGTTGATTTTTCGGGTAATGAGCCCAAAATTATTTATATAACAGAGCTTACCGGAAAATTTGTCCGAGGCTTTGATTTTATATATCCTGTGGATATGAAGAATATCCTGGTGGGGGGTGAAAATGGGTTCTACCATATTGATTATGAAAGATACAGGACAAATAATAACAGGATAGAAGTATTGATAAGGGGCGTAAAAGCAATTCAAACTGATAGCCTCATCTTTGGAGGATATTATGGTGAGGTCAAACCACGATCTCCGGAACTTGATTATCATTTAAACTCCCTGCATTTTGAATACTCCTCCATTCTCTATGGTCAGCAATCTAATATTGAGTATAGTTATCTTTTAAAGGGTTTTGATAAGAACTGGTCAGAATGGTTAAAAAGAACTGATAAGGAATACACTAATCTTCCTGTAGGTAATTATACCTTCCAGGTGAAGGCAAGAAATAATCTTGGAAATGAATCGGAGATTGGAAATTATAGTTTTACCATTTTACCTCCATGGTACCGCACAAAATGGGCTTATTTCATTTACACCTTACTTTTCCTGATCGGGAATTACCTTCTTTTCCTTTTTCTCAGGAGAAAATTCAGGACACAGCAGGTAAAACATATTGAAGAACAAAAAAGATTGCAATACCTGCACCAGCTGGAAATAGAAAAAACAGACCGGGAAATAGTAAGACTGAAAAACGAAAAGCTGGAGGCCGAACTGCAGCACAAGAATAACGAACTAGCGTCAGTTGCCATGCACCTTGTGCAAAAGGGAGAACTGCTTGCCAAGATAAAGGACCAGATGGTTCATTTAAAGAAACATTTCAGGAGTGAAAAAGATTCTGTCGATCTGAAAAAGATCATCAATGTAATTAATGATGAGAATAGAATTGATGATCAATGGGAGCAGTTCACGGTTCATTTTGATAATGTGCATAGTGATTTTCATTCTGTTTTGAAGAATAAGTATCCTGCCTTAAGCGGAAATGAATTAAAATTATCTGCCTATTTAAGAATGAACCTGAGTACAAAGGAAATAGCACAGCTGATGAATATTTCTGTCAGGGGTGTGGAGATAAGCAGGTATCGTCTTCGTAAAAAATTACAGATACCAACTGAAATTAATTTATATGATTTTCTTATACAGGTAACTTCAACATGATAAAAAAAGCAGATGGCAATTAAATCATTAAGTAAAAAAATAGCAGGGATCTTCTTATTGACACTTCTATATAATGAAACGTATGCCCAGTCCGACCTGCTCACGGATTTACCTTTCCGGAAAACCATGAGTTTAAATGGTAAATGGCAGTATATAATGGATCCGTATGAGACCGGGTTTTATAATTACCGATATAAGGAAAGAAATGAGAGTGACCGGGAAGCTTACTGGAACAGCGATATACCCGATAATAAAACAGACAGAAAAGAACATGGATACAGTGATAAATATATTTTGACTGTCCCCGGTGACTGGAATCACCAGGAACCAAAATTTTTATATTATGAGGGAACTGTATGGTATAAAAAGGCATTCGATTTTTCTAAATCCAATCCTTCCAACCGGGTTTACTTATACTTTGGCGCTGTTAATTACAGGGCCGACGTTTACCTCAACGGGAAAAAATTAGGTATGCATGCCGGTGGATTTACACCCTTCAATTTTGAGATCCCGGACGTTGTTTTAAAACCTAAAGGGAATTTTTTAGTTGTAAAAGTAGATAACAAACGGGGGGAGGATGAGGTACCTACACTGAACACTGACTGGTGGAATTATGGCGGCATCACACGTAATGTGGCGTTGGTTGAAGTACCCCAAAATTTTATCATGGATTATTTCATTCAATTAAGAAAACCCACTAGTGGCGAGGCTCCCAAAAATATAAATGCAGAAGTGGAAGGATGGATAAAACTGAATAATTCTACTGCCGGATCAGTGACAGTTGAGATACCGGAATTAAGATTTAAAAGATCATTTCCGGTTTCAGGAGAAAAACAAACCATTGCTTTCACCCTTCCTTCTTTACAATTATGGTCCCCGGAGAATCCTAAATTATATCGCGTTATTATCAGCACAGCAAGTGACAGGATTGAAGATAAAATAGGATTCAGAACAATAGAGGCATCAGGTAAAAAGGTATTACTGAATGGCAAACCAATATTCCTGTGGGGGATATGTATCCATGAAGAGATACCACAGCAAATGCGAAGGGCCTATAGCAGGCAGGATGCTGTGCAATTGTTTGGATGGGCTAAAGAATTGGGATGTAATATGGTTCGCCTGGCCCATTACCCACATGATGAAAGTATGACACGTATGGCTGACTCCCTTGGTATCTTAGTTTGGTCAGAGATACCGGTTTATTGGACAATAAATTTTGGGAACAAAGATGTATTTGAAAAGGCAAAAAACCAACTCACAGAAAATATTACAAGAGATCATAACAGGGCAAGCATTATCATTTGGTCGGTGGGTAATGAAACACCTGTGAGTCCTGTGAGAACAGCATTTATGCATGATCTTATCACGGCTGCAAAACAGCTAGATAATACACGGATGGTTTCTGCGGCTTTGGAGGTTAATTATAATTCTGGCAAAAACATCAATATGATCGATGATCCTTTGGGAGAATATGTCGACATCATTGCCTTCAATGAATACCTTGGCTGGTACGGAGGATTACCTGATGCATGCCGCACAGCAAATTGGGCTACAGGTTATGACAAGCCTTTGTTCATAAGTGAAACAGGAGCGGAAGCGGTGGGCGGCTTTCATGCGGATTCACTTACCCGCTGGAGTGAAGAATACCAGGAATGGTATTATAAAGAGCAGGTAGGTATGCTTAAAAGGATGCCGGATAATTTCGTTGGAATTGCACCATGGATATTGGTGGATTTCCGCTCCCCAAAGAGAAATAATCCCATCTATCAACAGGGGTGGAATAAAAAAGGATTGATTGATTATAAAGGGAAAAAGAAGAAGGCTTTTTTTGTGATGAAGAGATATTATAAAGAAATGAAAAAGAAAGTTTCCTTCTCCGAACTATGAAATGTTCCTTATTAAGAACATCATAGGCGGTGGTCTTCGTAATTGATTCGAGGTTGATGTTATACGAATAAGGCATTCCCGTTGCATAACTCAAAACGGCTTCGCCTTTTTGTTCTCCTTTCAAATAAATATTATCCCCTTCCAATGTTGTTGCTGTAGAAACCATTGATCTTATTTCTGCAAAGGCAGAATCACCGGTTAATTTTTCCAAGGTATACATACTGCTCAATTTCACCGGCGCTTTTGTAATCAAGGTCATATTCTTAACCCAACTGTCTCCAACCTTTACTTCTTTATTACGTGGTATTAATTTTTAATTGTTAAATGTCAGCTTGCAGGTGATTGTGCTGTCATTAATCTTTTATTTAGCCTTTAAAACCACCTGCTTTGCAGGTGGTAATGTCCTGACGGCTTTGCCTTTAAAATTGTTTTTTTTGTATTTTTTTTTGTGCAAAGCTGTATTTTAAAAAGCCCTTTGGTCGCTGTTTTCAAACCGCCTTCTTGGAAGGTGGTTTTTTTTTATTAAAAATTTACACCATTAATTAGTATAAACCGCCGTAATCATGTACCTTTGAAAGCTGGAAAATTAGCTTCCGCTTACTATAGAAACCTATCATTATACGCCTCGACTTATTGTTTAAAATCATTTTAAATTTTTCTTCTAAAGTTTGTTTGGCTCTATGCATAAGTTATTTACATTGGTGTTATTTTTTGCCCTCACAAAAACAACAATCGGTCAAAATAATTTTTCTTTTAATTGTAGAAAAGATACTACAATTGAGTGCACTACGTCATGTCTCACACTCAATACTACTATTCCTGATATTCATGCTTCTACTAATTTATATACCGTAAATCAAATAACGGCATTAACCTGCTTTAGAGGCTATATAGACCCTTCAACACCAGGGCCTTCAGCTAATTTACTTATTGATGACAGATATTCACCACCTATAGATATTACTTTCCCATTTTCATTTTTTGGAACAACCTATTCGCAATTAATTGCCAGTACAAATGGATTTTTAAGTTTTGATATTTCTAAAACTGGAAAATTCAGCCACTTTGGGATACTTAAGAATGGTGTTGTATTAAGTGCTAATGCAGGTGTGCCTGAAGATTTGCCAAGTGCTCTTTATGACAAGGCACTAATAATGGGGCCTTACCATGATTTGGATCCTAACATCTCGATAGCAACACAACAGATTAAATATGAAGTTGTGGGAACTGCCCCTTATAGAAAGTGGATTATAAGTTATTATAATGTTCCTTTATATACAACAGCTTGTTTAAACCTTAATAAAAATACCCATCAAATAGTTTTATATGAAACTTTGGGAATAGTTGAAGTATTTATTTATAATAAAGAAATTTGTCTTGCCTGGAATAATGGAAGGGCAATGATCGGTATGCAGGATTTTAATAAAACATCCGCCATCATGGCGCCTGGAAGGCAAGCCAGTAGCGTGCCCTGGGGGGCTCAAGGGATGAATGAGAGTTGGCGCTTTGTTCCTGCAGCCGGGCCACCATTATTTAAAAGAGTTGAGCTTTATACGCTTGCCGGAACTTTTCTATCAAATGGTAATATAACTAATGGCGGGAATAATTTGCTCAACGTTAGTTTTCCAAATATATGTACTCCAAGTACAGGTGAAACGTATTTGGTAAAGTCATTTTATAAAAATCCTAATAATCTGGGAAGTGAAATTTTGGGTATTGACACAATTCATATTTCAAGAGGAGATCCAATTATCACTGATTTAGTGCCAGCAGGTTGTGCTGCAGGTAGCAAGGGACAAATAAGTATACTTAGCCCTTTGGGCCCAACATATGAATATTCTTTGGATGGAAATACATGGCAACCTTCACCAGTGTTTAATGTATTTCCCGGAACATATATGTTAAGATCGAGAATAATTGGAAGCGGTTGTAATTCGAGCAAAGCAATAGCAGTTGTATTACAGTCTTTCGAGGCCGCAATTAAAGTTATTGTTACGCCATGTCCTGGTCCTCTAACAGCCTCTATTCAAATCTTTCCAAAATATGGAACGCCTCAATATCATTATTCATTAAATGGAGGGGCTGCTCAAGATTCAAATCTTTTTGCAAACTTAAAAGTCGGCGTTTATAAAGTATTGGTTACGGATGCAGGAGGATGCTCTTTTACTACTGATGTAGAAATTGATACAGCAAATTTAGCCAGTGCTTCTGTAACAAACACTGTTTGTGGACAGCCAGGTAGCGGAACTATTACTGTGATTCCGGGTTTTGGCGTCTCACCTTATTCGTATTCTTTAAATGGAGGTGTGTCTCAATCTTCTAATTTATTTACAGGACTTGCCGAAGGCACATACCATATCAATATAAAAGATGCTACATCTTGTAATTACACATTTGATGCTATAGTTAATTCCGATATCATATTAAATATCAACCCTGCTATTATAATGCCGTCTTGTTATGGAAATAAAAATGCAACTCTAACATTTCATCCTTCGTTGGGAAAACCTCCTTATTTATTTTCATTAAATAATGATCCTTACCAGGCTGATAGTGTTTTTAAAAATTTGGGTGCAGAAAATTATACGGTGCATATTAAGGATTCATCCGGATGTATAAAAGATTCTTCTATAACAATACAACAGCCAAATCCTGTAAGCGGATCTTTAATAATTACTCCTGCTACAACATGCCAGGCCATTGATGGGCAAATTAATGTGAAGGCAAATGGAGGCGTAATACCATTTATGTTTTCAATAGATAGTGGCGCTACTTACCAATTGAGTAATGTATTTAATGCAAAAGCCGGGAAATTTAATATAATTATAAAAGACAGTAATAATTGCAAAACTAATATTAGTGATACGCTCACTGCAATTGATGATAAAATTATTATAGATGCAGGTGTGGATAAAACTATATGCATTGGGAATTCAACTTCATTATCTGTAATCAGCAATCATCCTGTTAATGTTTATAAATGGAGCCCTGCCATAGGTTTAAGTGATCTGACAATAGCGACTCCTGTTGCTGCACCTTCAGACACCACACTTTATACAGTTATTGCTGAATCAGAAGTTTGCAAAGGCACTGATAGTATTAGAGTAAATGTGCTGCATAAGCCTGTTGTGAATGCAGGAAAGGATACAATAATTTGTAATAATACTTATGCAGTTTTAAATGGAAAGGTTACAAATAATTCTGGAAGTGTGAGTTATTTATGGATGCCATCTGCTGATATGCAAACACCTAATTCATCAACAACTCTTTTATATCCCAAAACAACCCGCCCAACAATTTACCGGTTGCAGGTGACGGATAACTATGGATGTAATTTTAAAATATTTGACGATGTTGTGGTAACGATGTATGGCCCTGTGCCTGCATTTGCGGGCAATGATACTATTGCTGCAATGGGAATACCCCACCAACTATTTGGCAGCGGCGGAACACAATATTTATGGGCACCTGCACATTATCTTGATAATCCTTCTGCGCAAAATCCTTTTGCTCTTTTACAAAACGACACAAGATTTTATTTAACTGTAAAAGATGCTTTAGGTTGTATAGGTACAAGCAGCGTATTTATAAAAGTGTATAAAGGCCCGGCCATATATATACCGAATGCATTTACTCCAAACGGGGATGGTTTAAATGATGTATTTAAGGCCACTGCAGCGGGTATTAGGCAAACAATTTATTTTAAGATATACAACAGGTGGGGCAAATTAATGTTTGAAACGCAAGACATAACAAAAGGATGGGATGGAAGATACATGGGCATAGCTCAACCAACCGCAGTGTACGTTTGGGTAGTAAAGGGAATTGATATATCAGGAAAAACTATAGACTTAAAGGGCACTGTAACACTAATAAGATAATTTTTTTTTCTATTAAGAAAATTATTTCTTGTTGTAATAATTTGTGATCTATTTTATTTTAAATTCTTACTTATCTCATCATACAGGTTTATCAGCTCATTTGATTTGCCATCTCTTTCAAAGAATTTTTCTCCGGTATTAAGTGGCTCCCAGATAAAGGTGCCTTTGCCTTTTCCTCCGGCAAGATCAAAAACTATTTTATTTACTTCTGTTTTAAACTGTGAATATTCTGCAACAATAATATCCTGCTGGTATCTTTTGGCAAGTGATGTAAGATTATTTTTAAGATCATCTAATGTGCCATGCCATTTGGGATAATAAGATTCGCCTATCACATCAAACTGTACACCTCTTGCAAGCATGTTATCAATAAACCAAACTGATTCATCATGTTGTCCGCCTAAAGCAATATGCAGCATTATGATCGTTGATGGCGCAACATCTTTCACCGCACTTATTCCTGCCTTTAATAATTGCGATAAACTATCAAGGTTATTTACTCTTCCATCAGGCCAAACAATACCATGATTAATTTCGTTGCCGATCTGAACCATATCAGGTAAAGTATTTTGTTTTTGCAATGCAAGCATTACTTCTTTTGTGTAATCATGTAAAGCTTTGGTAAGATCAGGAAAGCTTAAACCCTTCCAGGCAGCGGGTTTTAGTTCATGCCCCGGATCTGCCCAATAATCACTATAGTGAAAATCAAGTAATAATTTTAGCCCTGCATTTTTTACACGCTTTGCCATTTGTAAAGTGTGCTGCAGATCGCAAAACCCTTTTTTTGGAGAATAGCCACTGTCTGCTGCAGGATCATTAAAAATGCGAAGCCGCACATAATTAAAGCCATGATCTTTTAAAATTGTTATTGCATCTTTTTCAATTCCTTTATCAGAAAAATGTATTCCTCTTTCTTCCATTTGTGGTAAAAAAGAAATATCAGCACCCATCATCTTGTTAACTTTTTTTTTAATAAAATTAGTTGGCTGTATAATTTTATTTGGTGAAGGGTTAACAGTTGCAATATCTGTTGTTGCTTTGAATAAGCCATCACTCGTAGCTTCTATGTGAACGAAATCTTCTTTGATTCCTGATTGAACAATGAACTGGCATTTACCATTGAATAATTTCCGTTGCCAGTTGTTATCAAAAATTTTGTCAGGCTCATGGCTGCTGGGATCACCGTTTCCTACACCAATAATTTTTGTATCTCCTTTCAAAGTAAAATGAATAAGATTATCTGCATCAGGAACATTTCTTCCTTGCTTATCTCTTACTGATACATTAATTACTGTAGCGTCTTTACCATCAGCAAGAATTGTAGTTTTGTAAGGAGTGATAACAACTTCAGTTGCCTTTCCTGTTGTCTCAACTCTTGCAGTTATTTTTTTGCCATGCCTGTATCCAATTGCTTCCAATGTTCCGGGTTCATAATTTACATTCCATTGCAAATGACTGTTGCGTGGCATTGTTTTTTTGCCAAGGCTTTTCCCATTTAAAAATAATTCAACATCATCTGCATTACTGTTAACCCAAACATCAATTGGCTGTCCTTCTTTGCCGGCCCAATTCCAGTGCGGAGAAATATGTAGTACATCTTTATCGCTCCACCATGATTGATAATAGTAATAAATATTTTTAGGAAAGCCGCACATATCCATCAAACCAAAATGAGAATTTATATTTGGCCATTTAAAAGGAGTGGGCTCACCGCGATAATCAAAACCTGTCCACACAAATCCGCCGAGCCAAAAATTATTTTCTGCAGCAAGCTTCCACCATGTTTCTGCAGTGCTTGCCCACCACGGTGCAGTAATATCCTGATCGGGAACATAACCTATTACAGAATCTTTTGCATAGATACCTCTTGTTGTTACAGTGCTTCCCATCTCTGTACCGATGATGGGTTGTGTTGGATGAGATTTATGATAATCAGCAACAGCAAACTGGCGGTAATTAAATCCACGAACAGGGATAACTTCATTTATTCCATGAAAAACATTCGCAACATCAGCAGCATACGTACTTGTCCTTGTAGGATCCAATTCTTTTTGCTTTGCCAATAATGTTTGTGCAATTCGCCTGCCCGTATTTGTAGTTTGTATCCATCCTTCTTCATTACCGATAGACCATAAAAATATTGAAGGATGATTTCTATCACGTTTTAATAAACGCTCAAACTGGCTCATGTATTCAGGACTGCTGTTGAGCAAACGCTGTTCGTCCAAGACAAGGAAACCAAGGCTGTCACAGGCTTCCAGCAGCTCTGGTGTTGGGGCGTTGTGGCTTGTGCGGTAAGCATTGGCGCCCATCTCCTTTAATAAATTGATCCGGTAATATTGTAAATAATCGGGTAGAGCACTTCCAAGGCCTGCATGATCCTGGTGATTGTTTGTACCTTTTATCTGTACATATTTTCCATTTAGAAAAACGCCGTTTGGTTTTATTTCAATTGTACGAATTCCGAATTTATTTGTTTTGCTATCGATAATTTTTCCTGCAGATTTTACAACAGAAGTTACGCTGTATAAATAAGGTTCTTCAAGAGACCATAGTTTTGGATTGGTTACAATAATTTTTTGTTTTACAATTTTATTTTCATTGATGTTTAATTGAATAGGTTGTTCTTTTGTTTGACCGATAACTTTTCCATTCCGATCTGTTATAATCGCAGACACAGAGCATGAAGAAGAAAATAAATTTTGATTTTCTACAGTTATCTCAACATTTATTTCTGCATTATTTTTTTGAACATTTGTATAAACAAACACTCCGTCATTTGCAATGTGAGTGTTGCTGTATTGATTCAACCATACATGACGGTAAATCCCTGCGCCTTCATAGAACCAGCCCTCGTACTGCGTTGCATCAACTCTTACAACTACAATATTGTCTTTATCATAATTCAGGTAATCAGTAATATCATACGATGCACCAACGTAACCACTTTTATTATTACCAAGATAAAACCCATTGACCCAGATATTAGCATCACGAAAAATTCCGTCAAACTGAATTTGAAAACGCTGGCCGGAATCTTTTTTATTTGTAATAAAATGTTTGCGGTACCATCCGATACTTGTCTCGGGATACAAGCCGCCAACGGGCTTATAGCCATGTGACTCTACATCAAAACTGGGGGAGTTTTCAAATGGTAATTCAACAGCCCAGTCGTGTGGCAAATTTAATGTTCGCCAATCAGCATCATTAAATTTCATATCCAATGCTGTCTTATCCGTTTTACCGGATTTTGAAAATATAGCTGTGATGCCGTAATTAAAATCTTTTATCGGATCAGCGGCATTACCAAAATGAAATCTCCAATCGTTATCAAAATTTAAATGTGTTCTTTGCGGTGATTGTGCGTTAATGTTACAGCAATAAATTATTGAAACAATTACGCAGGTGAATGTTCTTATTAATTGCATATTAAAGTTTAGAAATTTCCAAATGAATTATTTTGTAAGCCATACTCCTCCAACCTCAATACTGTAAGGCTTTTCGGCGTTGGCTTCTGTAATATCATATCCAAAAGTTATTTCAATTTTTTCAGCATTTGCTATATCAAAAGGCGCTGTTGTATTTGCTTTAAACCATAATGGTAAAAACCCAGGGTATGGCCTTGGTAATAATAATGAGCTATCAGATTGCAATGTGTTCAGATCAATTTCAATGTTCTGCATTGCCTTATTGACCGTAATTGATTTAGAGAAGGCTGCGCCATCTGATGTGATCAATGTCAATTTAATTTTCGCAGGTAATTGATTTACTGTTCTTGCATTTATCACCATTTTTTTAAAGGATAAAATTTCTGAATTTCTTTGTTTTATTTTTTCTGCAAAATAATATTGCCAACCCATTATCTTTCCTGCAGCAGGTTTATTCATGGTTGTTCTTAATATTAATTCTCCCGGGTGCTCAGCGGTAATATATTCTGTTGTGTTATTGCGCCAATCGGTATTGTAGATCATTAAAAAATTTCTATCAGTATTCGGATTAAAGATTTGCAACGATGAATTTTCTGCTGCTACAAATGTTTGCCAGTTGTCGTTCTGGTAATAATCCCATGCATATGGATTTCCTTTATAGCCTCCGGGAAAAGTATAGTAATCATTATTTTTTTTCTGAATAATCAGGCGATAATTAATTAAACCGGGAGTAAGCATATCCGCCGGAACCTGCGCCAGGTAGCCATAAGCGGATGAACGTTGCAATTGTACTGTTCGCCATTTATTAGATGAGTTTCTTATTTCAATTGAGACTTTATCCGCAGTATCGATGCCAATAATTTTTGCAAGAAGATCAAAAGGCCTGTCTGCAGAAACTTCTGTATACGGCGTATGCACTACATATACATTTGTATCAACGTTTGCAGGCGCAACAAATTCTTTAATATTTATTGCACCAACTTTTTTCGTTTGCAGATCAATATTATTTATTGCTGATTTCTTTGTTAAAAGATACGTGCCGGGTTTAATAAAAAATACTGTTCCTGTTGAAGTAGTGTTGTAATTATTGTTCTCATTAATTGCTGTTACTGTAAAATCAGCTCCCAGGTTATTCAGCATTAACTGCATCCGGTTGTTGCGGTAATGAATAACAGTAACCTGTTTTTTAGGAGAAGCTTTTTCAAAAGGATCACGAATAGAAATTGCATCAGGCATAACTTCCAGCCGCCAGCTATTCTCATTTATCTTGTCTAAAAAATATGCGCCACTGCCTTCGTATTCCACCACAGGAGAATTGCCTACACCTGCAATATGATTGAGTGCTGCAATATTTTTTGGTTGTGTGTTTGTTGAATTGGAATAATAAAATTCTTCGTCACTGTTCATCTCTGACAATTGATTTTTATAGCTCACTCTGAAAACATCAAACAAAGTATCAACCGGATATGTTCCATAATTTTTATTTCGCGGAAGAATATGAAATGCTTTAGAAGCGATCAACAGGCTTATTGCTTTTGATGGAGTGTAAGCAAGATTTAAATAATGTGTTTGATACTCGGTATTTGCATAAGCTGTAGCTAACGGATCGTAAGCAAATTGTGTTGCCCATTGAAAGCCCTGTACCCTGAAACTGCGTATCATTGCAGGATACATGTAGGACTGCATAATATCGCCTGCATCAAATTCATACACCATCCTTGCTTTATTACTAAACTGCGGAACGGTATCAATAAAGGGAATAAAATATTTATCAACGTTTGGTAAAAAATTTCCTTTCTGCTCATGGCCTGCTACAAGCCCTGACGGATACCACTGAAAGCTGTGCCCTTCTACGTTTGCTTTGGCAACTGCATCAGAATAAAATGGCGATTCGCTGATGTTATAAAACAATGGTTTTGTCCAGCCGGTGTTTCTTATGGCAGATGCTAACCTGTTAATATATTCTGTTGTTTTTTCTTTTTGTCCGCTATGGTGTGGCTCATTATTTATTTCTGCACCAATAATATCGGGATCATCTTTGTAAGAAATTTTTGTGTAAGGATTTACATGTTGTATGATCTGTTGTAAATAATTTTCCTGCGCTTTTATAGATGCTTCCAGCACAACAGATTTGTCTTTCCCATACACTGATGAGAAGCCATTTGTTTTTTCATCCCGCTCAGGATAACCATTGCCCCAAAATGCAATGGGTGTAATCAGGATCTTAATATTTCGTTGTTTTAGTTTGAATAATAAATAATCAAACAAACGCAGGTGTTCATTCTCTAATAAATTTCCCAATGAATCAGTGATCTCAACATCCCAAACGTGCACACGAAAGGCATCAAGACCTAATCGTGCAAAATGATAAACATCATTGTCAATCGCTTTTTCAATATCTACATTTAAATATTTGTGTGAACGATAACCGTAGGCAAAGGGCACTGTGTAATTCACTCCAAAAAAAGCAGCCTCTGAATTATCTTTTGTCCACCGCAAAATTCCTTTCTTGTCAATGTAAACAAGATCTTTATTTTTTATTTTGGATTGAGAAAAAACATCATGCTGAAATGCAAGCGCAGAAAATAAAAAAATGTAAAAAATTTTTTTCGCCATGATCTTACTCCTGAAATAATTTTTAATAAAATTTAATTAAATGCATTCAATGCTGCAGTGGGCTTACCTGAATTGTCAAAAGCGCCCAATGTATATCCCTGCCAGTTATTATATGCTTCGGGTTCCCAATACAAAACTCCTAAACCTTTACTGCCGGTTACAGAAACAGTTTTTGCAATAAGGCCATCAAGAAAAGATTTGCATGCTGTTGGCTGATCCCAACTCATTCCAACTTCAACTATCATAACTTCTTTATCATATCTTGCCACTATATCATTCATATTGCTTAGACACTGAGAGTTAAGCGTAGCCCAGTTTGCAGCGGTTGAATAAAGTGACATGCCAATAACATCCCACTTAGCTCCATTGGCTTTTAGTCCATCAAACATCCACCGGAATAAAGAATTATCATAACCGTTGGAAACATGTACAATAACTTTTGCTAAAGGAAAAACAGATTTTACTGCATCATAACCTGAAGAAATTAATTGCGCAAAGTTCGCCATGTTGGTAGATGCTTTTCCTTCGGGCCAAAGCATTCCATCATTGGTCTCATTGCCTACCTGAACCCATTCCGGTGTAACACCTGCAGTCTTTAATGCATTCAATACATCAGTTGTATGATTGGCTAATGAAATTTTAAGTGTTGCAATATCCTGTCCTGTCCATGCTGCAGGTTTTGTTTGGTGCCCGGGGTCAGCCCATGTATCGCTGTAATGAAAATCTAACATTATTCTCATCCCAAGATTTTTTGCTCGAACAGCTTTTGCAACAACATCAGCTTTATTATTATATCCACCTGTTGGGTTTACCCACACTCGTAAACGGATCGTGTTCATGCCAATACTTTTTAATAACTGCATACATTCAGTTTCTGTTCCGCTGCTGTTATAAAATTTTTTACCCGATGTTTCCATTTCTGTTAGCCAGCTAATATCTGCACCTTTTGCAAATGATGATGGAGTAGGAGTAGGAGTAGGAGTAGGAATTGGTGTTGGCGTTACTCCTGAACCTGATTTGCTGCAACCTGCAATTGTTATAAAAATAAATAAATAGAAAATATTTTTGAATAATAATTTTTTCATGCAGAAACATTTGTAAAGTTAAACTGCCCATTAAAGGGCAGTTTGACAAAATATTTTAATCTCTTATTGAATCAAATAAGTATAGTATCCTGAATTATTAAGGAAGAGTATAATTGTATGTGTTCCGGCGGGTACAGCAAAATTCTTAGAAGCATCACCAATGTTATCTCCGTTAAGAACCAGGCTCCCGGTAGCACCTGAGGGACCATAATTTAAACCCCAGTCGTGATTTGCTCTAAATTTAAACTGATCGCCAACTGCTGTTGTAATTGTTCCTGTCCAGTTATTATTGGCAGCACTGTAAACCATATCAATATCATTTCCCCAGTTACTTGCCGCAAAGCTTCCGATCATACTCCATGTTGTTTTAGTTGCAGACCATGTTTTTGCAGTTGTATTTGCTACAACATGGTAGTATCCTGCTCCGGGGGAAATGAGATTATTATTGCCACCAAGAACCAATACTCCGCTTGTTCCGCCACTGGCAAAATCGCCATATGAACTACTCCAGTCAGGCAATGGAGTAAATTTAAATTGAAAAGATCCACCTGCAGGAATATTTACATAACCGTCATATGAACCATCATTTTTTGGAGAGCCAAGGCTTGGCGCTTTAGATGGGTCCCATCCCTGGTAATCACCGGGAACATACAGCAAGCCATAAGTACCCACAGGCGTTACAGTGAAAATTCCATTTTGAAAATCTACACGAATTTTATACATACCCGTTTTTGCCGGGCTAGGAAAGTTGTCATTAAAAACTGAACCTGAACCTGGATTATATCCAAAACTTCCTCCTGCACTTAATCCTGCAATAGAATTATTTTGAACTGCATATTTGGTATTCCAGTTTCCATTGGGCAACAATAAATATTGCTTACCACCATTTAGGAAAAATGTTCCTTCATAAGTTACAGAATCCAGGCGTGTAAATTTTTGAGCCGGATCAGCAACCGGGTTGTAATTCCAGCCTGATGCTGTGGCATCTCCTATTATAAATAATGTTTTAGAAGTAGGAAAAGTAACCTTAGGAGGAACAACATATGGAGTAAACTTGATCCTGATTATATCAGTACTAAACCTGTCATTATTATTAGCGTAAGAAGAAGTAACTCTCACATCAAGACTAACAGGAATATTAAATGCATATCCCCTGTTAATTAAAAAAGTATTTATGTCTTTACCCGTAAATGTTGTACTTAGATTAGTTGCACCAGTAATAGTTTTAGTAAAAGGATTAGCAAAATTCTTACCTGCCGAATCTATTTCTACTACATACTTTACATTGGCATCAGCTGTGGCATAACTTGGGTTTGTCCAGCTTAATGTTATGGCTACTTTATCTGAATCAGCAGTTAATGGAGCTATAAGTGTGGCAGAAGCCGCTAATGTTCCTTTTATCCCAGCTGAATAGGAAGGCAGATCAGCAACTTTTTTGCAGGCTGCAAAAGCCATAAGGACAGTTGCAGTAAAAAGAAGTTTTAATATATTTTTCATAATTTGTTTTTAAACAAAAGAGTTAATTATAATTTAGTTACTGAAAATGTACCGGCCTGAAAATCTACAGATATTTTATAATTACCAGCTGCAGCAGGAGCTGCGAGGTCGCTTCCGCCAATTCTAAAAGTATCTCCATTTGGATTATTAGAATTATTTCCACTGCCTGTACCACCAAACTTCACACCCCAGTCTCCGTTAAGTGGTAAGAACAATATTGATCCACCACCAACTAATGTAACAGTGAGCTCATACAATGTATTACTAACCTTTGTAAATTCCTGTGATGGTACCGGTACGGGATTATTCCATCCACCAGGGGTAGCATTTCCAACAAGATATAATTTGCCTGTTGTTGGCAAAGTAACTTTTGGAGGAATTGTATAAGGGGTTGCTGTAAACTTTAATACGTTTGAAGTTAATGTTGCATTATTATTAACTAAGAAAGATTTAATTCTTATCTCAATATTATGCGACATGCCATCAAGTAATTTCAGCTGGCTAAATAAAATTGAATTAAAATCACTTTGTGTAAAAGCCTTGGATAGATCTTTACCAATTCCAATTGTTACTTTCTTTGGATTAGTAAAATTTGCACCGGTTGTATCTATCTCGATCTGGTAAGAAACATCTTGTGAACTTACGCCTGTTGTGAATTTATAATTAGGATTGGTCCACATTAATTTTAAACCCAAATTATCTTTGTTTGCAAAAGAAAGTGGAATGGTACCCGGAGGTATTGATGCGCTTAATACAGGAGCTGTGCCACCTTCATAATAAATTTTATTTTCTTTTTTTGTACACGATAAAATACTCACTGCCGAAACAAGTGTTAGGAGCAGGACTTTGAATATATTTTTCATCTTTTATCAATTTATAATTTGAATTAATAACCAGGATTTTGTTTTAAGTTAGGGTTAGCACTAAGGTCAATAGATGGAATAGGAAATATATTGTATTTACTATCAACTGCTGTACCTGATTGTACGCCTCCCTTCCATGCCCACAAGTAAGTTGCTGTTGTAAACTGGCCATAGCGGATAAGATCGGTTCTTCTGAAACCTTCCCAAAATAATTCTCTTGCTCTTTCATCAAGAATATAGGGCAATGTTAATGTGGCATTTGAGCTTACATTATTCCTGCCTCTTAAACTTAATTTATCAAGATATGATAATGCAGTTGCGGTGCTTCCACCAGTTCCTCCTCTTAATACTGCTTCAGCATAAATTAAATATGTTTCAGCCAACCTGAACAAGGGAAAATCAATATCAGCGAAAATACCTCCAGGATCTGCGTGTGCAGCTGGTCCTCCTGTTCTTGTTACATTTCTGAATTTATTAGAAGAATAGCCATCACGGGGTGCTCCAAGCAACTGTGTCATTTGCAAATTTTGCCCATTTGTAAAGAATTGACCCCGTATATCGCTGGCAGGGAATAGAGCAACAAATTGTTGTGTTACTCTTAGGCATTGCCAACTGGCAGGAGAGCTTGTTAAACCTGTTATAGCGATGAACTGGCTCTTTATTCCTGCATCATCCATGTTAGCTGAAGGAGCATGTGCCAGAGTTGTTGTGCCTCCATATGATTGTGTGAATGTTCCATCGTACGGTATGGTAAAAATAAATTCGCTGGTTCTTAATTGGTCATTATCCGCAAGCATCAATTCTTTGTAGTTACTGTGCAAGGTGTAACCGGCATTTATTATTTTATTGCAATAAGTAATAG
>DATCOF010000210.1:0-14852 GCA_036564845.1 Chitinophagaceae bacterium
GTGTAGTAATTTTTCTATTTTGTACTTATTTTCCCATCGGGGTTTTTACAGCATTTTCTACAATCATTATTTTCCTGCGTGAAACCCCGATGCCTGCTTACTCTTTGAATTATTATAAATCCAATTTACAAACCTTTATAATGCTTATTAATAACAGGTGAAAGTGCAGGAATACGTGGAGTAAACAATCGGAATATTTATATTTTATTGACATATAACCAAGGTAAGAAGAGCCTTATTTTCAATTTAAAAATCGGGCAGGCATCGGGGTTTCATTTCCTGATATTTATTAATTGTTAGCTTATTTATTAATGGAAATGAAAACCCCGCTGAGAAACAATTTACATTAAGAACAGCGCCAATAATCACTGTCTCTTCATCGGAATTCAACGCAGATTTAGTAGTAGTGATATTAAATGGATCAACTTTCATTGTATAAGCAGAGAGAAATGACACTATGAAATTTCAAATTCTTTTTCAATTATCATAATCCTTCTTATATTTAATAAATAAATCTAATCCGGATATAGAAAATAGTATTGATAAGCACTGGACATTCCCACAACTTATGTTTAGCAAAAACGTTAGTATAATATTTTTATTCAGGGTAGCTCTATAATATCAATCAACAGGAACACATGATAAAACTTATCCCTATTTTATCTAAAAAGGAGAAGCAGGAAATAGTTGCCTACTACACCGTTTATGAAAAATATGCGGATGAGTTTTCTAAAAAAGCAACAGAGGATTTAATAAGCAAAACTTAAATCTTGGGCTATGAGCAAAAATAAATTCATTAATACATGGAGCAACCGTTTTTTATTCCGTGGCCTCTCTATGCAACAACGGCTCCCACTTTTAATATGTGTTCTTTTATGCAGTGTTATTCTAACTTTTAGTTTTGCATCTTATTATGGAGTAAAGAAAGCAACGCTTGAAATGGGGAAGAAGAGACTGCGTTCCCTGACAGATCAAGTGGGTACTATGCTTACCGGGTCTTCAAAAGCCCTGAATACATTAACACTTGCGGTTGTAAGGAAAGATACTGTAAAGAAATTTGTACAATCACGGGGAACTGAGTTACGAACTGAAACGCTTGAAATACTGAATAAATTACGGAAAGACAGTACATGGTGTTTGGTGGAATTACTGGATTCAGGCAAGACTCCGATTCTTAGATCAGGCAATGAAAAAGTGGAAGCAAAACTAAGCCTGCACACTATATTTTCTTCTTTAACCGTAGGGCCTGATTCCTCCAGAGAAGGGAAAACTTATGCGATAGGTGATTCTGTATATTATCCTGTAGTTGCTACAGTTACTGATAAAAAACAGGTTATAGGATATTTGGTAACCTGGCGGTCACTCGTATCTACACCAAAAGGAATTGAACAGCTATCCCAGCTTATGGGTACAGGAGCTACACTTTACATTGGCAATACAGATGGAAGCCTTTGGACCAACCTGATTAAGCCTGTTCCCAGTCCACCTATTGACACGCAGCATATACGGGACATTTTTGAATATACTAATCAACGTGGTAAAAGGGTAATTGCTGCCGTTCAACCTATAGCAACTACTCAATGGTTGGTTTTGGTTGAATTTTCAGAGCAAACTATATTAGAAACTTCAACCAGTTTTTTGCATTGGATCTCTATAATTGGTGGAGTATTGATAGCTGTTGGAATCTTTATTGCCTGGCTGATGAGCCGTAATATCACGCGGCCACTCAATAAACTTACTGAAGCAGCATCAGCGATTGCGGGTGGCAACTATTCATCATTTGTTGAAGTTGACCGCGGTGATGAGTTAGGCAAGCTGGCCCATGCTTTCAATAGTATGGCTGTTCAGGTACGCAATGCACAACAGGATATGGAGAAAAAAATTATCGAACGGACTGCCCAGTTAGAAACCGCCAATGAAGAACTTGAATCCTTCTCCTACTCAGTATCGCACGATTTGCGTGCACCTCTTCGTGCAGTTAATGGCTATGCTCAAATGCTTAAAGAAGATTACGGGGCTCAATTAGAGCCCGAAGCAAGCCGCAGGATGAATAAAATAATAGACAGTGCAAAAAAGATGGGACAGCTCATTGATGATTTGCTTGCTTTCTCACGGCTCGGAAGGAAAGAATTAATGAAGATGAATTTCTCAATGAACGAAATGGTATCCGAAATTTATGAAGAATTGAAAAAGAACGAAGACCATCGGGATATAACTTTCAATATTAATAATCTGCCGCTTTCTTTTGCCGACAGCATCACTATGAAGCAGGTGTGGATTAACTTAATTTCCAATTCTCTTAAATATGCGAAGAGGAAAGAAAAAACAATTATTGAAATAGGCTCCCAAATAAAAGAAGACGAAATTATTTACTATATAAAAGATAACGGAGCCGGTTTTGATATGCGCTATGCCGACAAACTGTTTGGCATATTCCAGCGCCTGCATTCTAATGAAGAATTTGAAGGTACGGGAGTAGGGCTGGCAATTGTGCAACGCATTATATCCAAACACGGAGGCAGGATATGGGCAGAAGGCAAAGTGAATGAAGGAGCAACTTTTTATTTTTCATTACCTAAAATTATAACATCATGAAACACGAAATTGAAGTACTATTAGTGGAAGATAATGCCAGCGATGCCGAAATGACTACCCGTGCATTGAAAAAAAATAATTTAAGCAATAAGCTTTTGCATCTCACAGACGGATCCGAAGCATTAGATTTTATTTTTGCCGAAGGAGAATATTCCGGCAGGCAGATGGAGAACATCCCCAAAGTTATCCTGCTCGATTTAAAAATGCCGAAAGTAAGCGGCATCGAAGTGCTGCGGAGAATAAAAACAGATGAACGCACCAGAAAAATTCCTGTGGTGATGCTTACCTCCTCTAAAGAAGACCCTGATATTGAAGCATGCTATGCTTTGGGAGTAAACAGCTACGTGGTTAAACCTGTAGACTTCAATGAATTTCAGAAAGCAATTTCCAACGTAGGATTATTCTGGCTGATAATAAACCAACCACCTCAATAACAATAACTATGAGTGCTAAAACCAAAATATTAATTGTAGAGCATGATCCGTACGATATTGAGTTAATTCAATCCGAGTTGAAGAAAGAGAATATCAATTATATCGCTGAAATTGTTGAAACCGAAAATACTTATGAAGCTGCTCTGCGGGATTTTCTGCCCGATATCATACTTTCCGATTACACTCTTCCATCCTTTGACGGGCCTGCTGCTTTTGCGATAAAAGAAAAAATATCACCCCACACTCCGTTTATTTTTGTTTCAGGAACTATTGGTGAAGAAAAGTCTATTGAGCTTATTAAAAATGGGGTAACTGATTATGTGTTGAAAGATAGATTGTTCACCTTACCTACTAAAGTTAACCGGGCGTTAAAAGAAGCAAAGGAGAAAAAAGAAAGTAATACAATGCATCAGGAACTGATACACAGTGAAAGACAGCTTGCTAAAGCTCAGAAAGTAGCTCACCTGGGAAGTTGGGATTTAAACTTTGCTATAGGTATAGCTTTATGGTCAGATGAGGCGTGCAGAATATATGGCCTGCCGATTGAGGAAAACAAACATACATTTGAGTATTGGATATCATTTATCCATCCTGAAGATTTAGATTTTGT
The DNA here is from genome assembly GCA_036564845.1 of Chitinophagaceae bacterium. Taxonomy (GTDB): domain Bacteria; phylum Bacteroidota; class Bacteroidia; order Chitinophagales; family Chitinophagaceae; genus Ginsengibacter. Next base: position 3,640 of record DATCOF010000210.1, read on the forward strand.
TTTAAAAAAAGTAAAAGAGTTTCAGGACTCTTTGCGTGATACCTCTTTCCATCATCGCATCATTCGTAAGGATGGAACCATCAGGCATATTTATTCAGAAACCAAATTTGAATTTGATTCAAAAGGTAAACCAACCGGCTTGTACGGAGTTGTTAATGATGTTACTGAAAAGAAACAAGCGGAAGGAGAATTAATAGAAAAAGAATTTTTCCTGAAAGAATCGCAAAGAGCCGGGAATATCGGTTCTTATAAATTAAATTTTGCAACAGGATATTGGCGATCGTCAGAAACGCTTGACACCATATTCGGCATAGATAAAAACTACGATCGGAGTATCCCAGGATGGCTGGAAATTGTGCATCCTGACGATAGGCAAAATATGGATGAGTATCTCCGTTTGGAAGTTATAGGCAAACGAAAATCATTTAACAAAGAATACAGAATCGTAAGAAATAATGATAAACAAACTAAGTGGGTTTATGGGATGGGAGATGTAAAATTTGATAATAACGGTAATATCACAGATATGATTGGAACGGCCCAGGATATTACCGAACGCAAAAATGGGGAAGAATTACTTAGGCAATCCGAAATAAACCTTCGGGCAATTTTAGAAAATACCGACACCGGTTTTTATTTACTTGATAGCGGGGCTAACATTATTGCCTTCAATAAAAAAGTAAACCAGTTCGCAAAACTTTCATTTGGTTTTGAATTACAGGAGAAACAAAACTTAATCAAGCAGTTCGCCCCCGAAAGACAACAGCAATTTGCTGATATATTTAGTGAAACAATCAAGGGCTCCAATATTAACTATGAGATCAATTACCCTCAAAATGATGGCGCCATTATTTGGTATAGCGTAAGTGGAAATCAGGTGCACAACTCAAATGGGAAAGTGGTTGGAGTTTGCGTGGCTGTAAATAATATTACAGAAAAAAAACATGCAGAGGATGAATTGAAAAAATTAGCAATGGTTGCAAAAGAAACCATTAATGGAGTTATAATAAGGGATAAAGATCAAAATGTTTTATGGGTAAATAACGCATTTACAAAAATGTGGGGCTATGAATTAGATGAAGTAATAGGCAAAAACCCACTGCAATTTTTGCGGGGTCATGAAACAGATGTTGAAGTGGTTAATTATGTAACGGAACAATTAATGAAAAAAAAGCCATTTGTTTGTGAGATACTTTACTATACCAAAGCCGGAGATAAAGTGTACGTGAGCGTGCAGTTGCAGCCTATATTTGATGACAATGGTGATGTTAAACAATTCTTTGCATTACAAACAGATATTACAGAAAAAAAACATGCAGAGGATGAATTGAAAAAATTATCAATGGTTGCAAAAGAAACAATTAATGGAGTTGTAATAAGCGATAAAGATCAGAATGTTGTTTGGGTAAACAACGCATTTATAAAAATGTATGGTTATGAATTAGATGAGATAATAGGAAAACATCCTGGGCAATTTTTGCGTGGCCCGGAAACAGAGATTGAAGATGTTAATTATGTACAGGAAAAGATAATGCAAAAAGAGCCTTTTACTTTTGAGATACTTAACTATAATAAAGCCGGAGATAAAGTATACGTGAAAGTGCAGGTGCAGCCTATATTTGATGAGAAGGGTGATGTTAAACAATTCTTTGCATTACAAACAGATATTACTAAACAAAGAGAACTGGAAGAAAAAGTTGAGTTAGAAAAAATTATAAAGCAAAAACAAATAACCGATGCCGTATTTGCTGCCCATGAAAATGAACGGTCAGAAATTGGAAGAGAGCTTCATGATAATGTAAACCAGCTATTGGGCGCAACACGTCTGTATATTGATATGGCAAGAAAAGATGAAGAAAATAGAGATTCATTATTAACCAATGCAGCAACTTTTACATTAACTGCAATTGAAGAGATAAGAAAATTATCTAAAACGCTTATAACTCCTTTAATAAATGAGATAGGCTTAACAGATTCTATTAAAGACCTTGCAGAAGAGATAATGCTGGTACATCCAATACAGATTTTATTTACAAAAGATTTTATAGAAGATGAGTTAAACGATAAATTTAAATTGACCGTATTCAGAATTGTTCAGGAGCAAATAAACAATATATTAAAACATGCGCAGGCTAAAACAATTAATATAAATATTGAAGAGAACTATGGTAAGCTTTTACTTTTGATAACCGATGATGGCATTGGTTTTGACACAGCCAAAAGAAAAACCGGCGTTGGTTTAACCAATATTAAAACCCGTACCGGATTATACAATGGTGCCATGCTGTTAAATTCTGAGCAGGGCAAAGGAACTGCATTATCCATAACTTTTAATAAAACAGATTTGTTGCTGAACGATCATAATGAATCTGATTCATAAAAATTTAAATACAAAAAATGATAAACGTTTTACTGGCAGATGATCATGTAATAATAAGAGCTGGCTTAAAAATTTTTATTGAGCATCATGTACCTCATTCTGTTATTGATGAAGCATGGGACGGTGATTCAACTTTTGAAAAAATAAAAGACAAAGATTACCGGTTGATAATTCTGGATGTAAATATGCCCAACACTGATTCATTTGGTTTGGTAAGTAATATTATTGCGATTAAACCCGAAGCAAACATTTTAATGTTCAGCATGAATGCAGAAGAAATTTATGCAAAAAAATATTTACAACTTGGGGCAAAAGGTTATTTAAGTAAAGCATCATCCGAAGCGGAAATTAAAATTGCGCTTGATAAGGTTATCAATGGTAAAAGATATGTTAGCCCTGCATTAAGCCAGGCCCTTACTGAGGATGCACTTGGTAACAAACCAAACAATCCATTTGATACTTTATCACCGCGGGAATTTGAAATTGTGCTGCATTTTATCAGGGGTGAATCTTTAGCAGAAATATGCGATGTATTAGCATTGCAACCATCTACTGTGGGCACACATAAGGCAAGAATATTTGAAAAGCTTCATTGTAATAATATCATTGATATGAATGCCCTTGCAAAAGTGTACAAAATAATTCCATCTGCATCGTAAACTGCTATGTCTACAAAGAAAACCCCACCAATATTCTTACTTCTGTTCTTTCATGATCAATCAAATCTGTATTATAGGGCACTGCAGAAGTTTTATGCAGATTAACAAGTTGTGGTAAATAATTAGCAATTACAAACCATGAATTTCCCCTGTAGTTTAAGGTTGGCCCGGCATACAAAAGAGAATTATTCCTGGTGCCTTTCACAATATCATTATGGTTCACAACTTCCAAACCTAAACCAAATTCCGGTTTAATAAAATGCATAAATGCAAGGTCAAATTCCAAAGGAGTTTCTGCAAGTGCTAACTTTGTTTTTCCATTTTTTCTTTCAAATTCATTTTCCAGTTCATACACAATATTAAATGCAACTAAATTCTTTCCGAAAGTTTTATCTAATATCAATTTGCTTTCAAATTCTATTTCGTCTCCTTTAATACCAAGCTCTCCATAAAGTGCGATGTTTATATTTTTTGTTGAAGGTTTGTTCAATCGCCATTTCCATTCATTGCTAAAACCCATTTCTGATTTATGAACAATGTCACCCGATGAATCGCTGTACGATTTTTGAAAATGGTTAAAATAAAATGCAGTTTGTAAATTCTTTCCAAGACCAACTTCAAGTTCCATTCGCTGATCCATTGCATGAAAGAATTCATTTTGATGCCCAAAACGTGAAGTATGCCATAGCTCAAGATCAACACCGCCTTTGGTTAAAACATCAGCCGTATAAGTCCTCGCAAAATACCTGTCCTGCGCCTGTGATGTACAAACAAAGAATGTTACAGCAACTATTAAAATAATTTTTTGCATATATAAATTTTATGCCGCAAAAATCTTTTGGTTTAAACAGTAAGATTTGCGAAAAGAGAAAATTGATTTTGCGATAAGAGGAATTTCAATAACGTTATACCCGAAACAAAGTTTAAAGAAACCAGGAAGGTTTTACAATTCCTTTTACAATTTAATTTTTTTTAAAAACCTTCCTGGTTTGTCTCATCAAACAAAGGCTTTTTTTATTTGCGTACTTTTGTGAAACATGAAATCAGGATTTGTAAATATTTTCGGTAAGCCTAATGCAGGCAAAAGCACGCTGCTTAACGCTTTGATAGGAGAGAAGCTGGCTATTGTTTCTCCTAAAGTACAAACAACACGCCATCGCATCAAAGGCATTTTAACGGCCGATGATTACCAGATCATTTTCTCAGATACTCCCGGAATTATAGAACCAAAATACAAGCTGCACGAAAAAATGATGCAGGCTGTAAAGAGCAGTCTTGAAGATGCAGACCTTGCATTATTGATCGTTGATATAAAAGATAACCTGCAGGAAGCAAATGAGATTTTTACTTCACTGCATTTAAAAGCGCCTTCCATCGTTATTATTAATAAAGTTGATATAGTTGGTGAAGAGGATGTAAATAAAGCAAAAGAATATTTTAAGCACCAAAAATATTGTAAAGCTGTGGTTACAATTTCTGCTTTAAGAAAAAAAGGTGTTGATGAATTATTGAAAATAATTTTAGATTTTTTGCCCGAAGGCGCTCCCTTTTATGAAGATGATAATTTAAGTGATCTGCCAACAAAATTTTTTGTGGGAGAGTTGATAAGAGAAAAAATATTTTATTTGTACCAGGATGAAATTCCCTATCATGCTGCAGTCTTGGTAACTGAGTTTAAAGAAAAACATACGCTGGTAAAAATTGGCGCTGATATAATTTTACAAAGAGAAACACAGAAGGGAATAGTTTTAGGCGAAGGCGGCAAAATGATAAAGGAACTTGGAACGCAGGCCAGGAGAGACATAGAGCAATTTTTAGGAAGAAAAGTTTTTTTAGAACTGTTTGTGAAGGTGCGGCCAAAGTGGAGAGATAATGAATTGCAGTTAAAGGAATATGGGTATTAATTTCCATTTTTGCGGTTGGTGGGGACACCAACCGCGACACGCTGCCATGGCCGGTGTCCCCACCGGCCATAACTTAGGGATGTAATAAATTTTAAAAAAGTACAATGAATTCATTCGGTAGATTATTTAGAGTTAGCATTTTTGGTGAATCGCATGGCGAAAATGTGGGAGTAGTGATTGATGGCTGTCCTGCGGGCATACCTTTAACTGTAGATGATTTTTCTGCTGACCTTGAAAGAAGAAAAGGCGGTGCAAAAGGAACAACGCCAAGAAAAGAAGATGACATTCCTGAAATGGTAAGCGGCGTTTTCAATAATAAAACAACTGGCGTACCTATCACAATTTTATTTAAGAACAGCAATACAAGAAGCGGCGATTATGAAAAACAAAAAGCTGTACCAAGGCCGGGGCATGCAGATTTTGTTGCATCAAAAAAATTTAATGGCTTCCAGGATTATAGAGGTGGCGGGCATTTCAGCGGAAGGTTAACGGTTGCATTGGTTGCAGCAGGTGTTGTTGCAAAAAAATGCCTCCTCCTAACCTCCTCCGGTGGAGGAGGAATAAGAGTTGAATCAACAATATTAGAAATTGGCGGTGAAGCCGATCTTGATAAAGGATTGCAAAAAGCAATTGATGCAAAAGATTCGATCGGAGGAATTGTTGAATGCAGAGTAAATGGATTACCAATTGGATTAGGCGAACCATTTTTTGATTCTGCTGAGTCATTGATAAGCCATGCAGTATTTGCTATACCTGCAGTTCGTGCAATTGAGTTCGGGACAGGTTTTGCTGCTGCAAAAATGTTTGGCAGTAAACATAATGATGCAATTGAAAATGGAGATGGCAAAACAACTACCAATCATGCCGGCGGCGTTGTTGGCGGATTAACAAATGGAAATGAACTTGTATTTAGAATCGCTATCAAGCCAACATCTTCTACTCCGCAGGAACAACAAACATTAAATATTGAAACCAATACAATAGAACCATTCTCAGTAAAAGGCCGCCATGATCTTTGCATTGCATTGCGTGTGCCTGTAGTGCTGGAAGCAGCAACAGCAATAGTTTTAGCCGATCTTTTGTTGGTGTCGCACCAAAGCGTTTAACGTTTAAGTCGTTTAACGTTTAAGTCGTTTAAGGTTTAAGGTTAGCGAGCCAAAGCGTTTAACGTTCGAATCAATTAATATAAATCAATAAAGTAATTTCGTTTAACGTTTAAACCTTAAACGAATTAAACCTTAAACGTTTTATTATGGCTACTATAAAAAGATTCGAAGATGTTGAAGCATGGAAAGTTAGCAGGGAATTGTGTAATAGCATTGGAAGTTTAATTGATACTGGATTGTTTAAAAGTAATTTCCGGTTAATTGGACAGATTGAGGGTTCATCCGGTTCTATTATGGATAATATTGCAGAAGGATTTGAAAGAGGAACAAGAGCTGAGTTCATTCAATTTTTGGGCTATTCAAAAGGATCATGTGGTGAGTTGCGTTCCCAATTATACAGAGCTTTAGACAGAAAATATATTAATCAGCAACAGTTTGATGAATTCTATTCTTTAGCAGTTAGAATCAGTTCTATGTTACAAAAATTTATTTCATATTTACAAAAAACACTTATCCAGGGTGAGCGAAAAAAATAACTTTAAACCTTGATTCGTTTAACGTTTAAGTCGTTTAGCGTTTAAGGTTAGCGAGCCAAAGCGTTTAAACTTTAAACCTTAAACGTTAAACGTTAAACCTTAAACGTTAAACCTTAAACCTTAAAACGATTTATTTAATTTCGCAGGCTTTTAAAACTTACATCCAAAATTTCAAACTCATTTGTATTTGGTAGAAAATAGTGCCACCACTCTGTTTCCAAGGGTTTAAAGCCATATTTTTCCATAAGATTTTTTAAAAGATTTCTGTTGTGCAATATTTGTTCAGGCAAAGCAGTAAAAGTTTGATGTGCCGTATCACTAAAATTGTCAAAGCCCGTACCCATTGGTAATTCTTCTTTAGTTTTTAAATTGATGATGGTAAGATCAACTGCAATACCGCGGTTGTGACCGCTTCCTTTTTTAGGGTCAGCAACATAGCGTTCATCTTTTGTTGGCTCCCACATTTCTTCTGTAACAGAATAAGGCCTGTATGCATCAAATATTTTTAGCCCCAAACCCATTTCATATAATTCACTTTGTACATGCGCTAAAGCCTTTGCTGCCGGCAATCTTAGATAAGTAGTGGTTATCGCAGGATATAATTTTTTATGCATAAAATTATTTGTGGTGGCATAGCGCAGATCAAGAACAATAGTTGGAACAAATTTTTTAATATCTGCCATTTGTTTATTACTGTCTCGCATGATAACATTACTTAATGTTTCAACATCTTTTATTACCCATAAGCCATATTTATTCAAATTGGCATTCTGTGCATATGTGGTAATTGATGTGGAAAATATTACTGCCAACACTGCTGCTATTTGCAATTGAAATCTTATTTTAACAGTCATATTCAAAAACTTAGTTTAGAAGATCTACCAAAACAATTTTAGCTAAGGTATCAATTTTTAAAAGTTATATGTTTCAACACAGCAGGTCTTATTTAATTTTTACATTACTTATTTTTTTATTTTTTTTGTTTTCATGTAAGAGTAAACATGCAGCAACGGAAACACAAATTGTTGCTACCCCGGAGGAAATGGATACTAAGGTAACTGAGAACAGTAAAGCCGTTTTGCAATATGCATTAGACAATAATGGTAAGATAAATGATTCAATAAAGTTAAGCCTCACAGCCATTGTAGATTCTTTTTATCGCAGTAATAATTACATGAACATCTGGAGTAAAAATGAAGAGTGGGAACCATTGGCCGATTCATTATACAATTTTATTGAAGGCTCTGAAGCGTATGGATTATTTCCTGCTGATTATCATTTAAAAGATATTACCGCAATAAGAATAATGATCGATAAAGATTCTTTGGCAAAAACAGATGCGAATGTATGGACTAAGGCAGAACTTATGCTGAGTGACGCTTTCATGCAATTATCAAAACATTTAAAACAGGGAAGATTATTGCCGGACAGTATTTCTTTATCCTCAGATAGGACCCTCACAAAAGATTTTTTTATTAAGAACTTAAATACAGTTTTTGAAAACGGCTCGCTTACTCCATTATTAAATTCGCTGGAACCCAAACATAAAGGTTATATCGAATTGAAGAAGGGAATTAAAAAATTCGTTGACAGCATGGATAGAAAAATTTATACCTATGTTGTTTATCCAAATAAAGATTCTTTAGCATTTATAAAAAAACTTCAGAAAAGATTACAGGAAAGCAAATACCTGGATCCTGAAATCAAACATATTGATTCTGCACAGTTAGCTAATGCGATAAAAAAATTTCAAAAACGTAAAGGCATTAAAGCAGATGGAAAGATAACGGCACCACTTGTGCAAAGTTTGAATGCAAGCGATGTAGAGCGCTTTAAAAGAATTGCAATTAATATTGACAGGTACAAACAATTACCGGATCATCTTCCGGAAAAATATATCTGGGTAAACCTTCCCGGCTATTATATGAGAGTGATAGATAACGACACAATTGTATTTGAATCGAAAGTTATTGTAGGCAAACCCACAACCCGTACGCCAACGCTTAACAGCGAAATAACTGACATGGTAACGTATCCAAAATGGACAATACCAAACAGTATCATTAAAAAAGATATTCTGCCCGCAATGAAAAAAGATGCAGGATACCTTGCCCGCAAGGGTTTTAGCTTAGTTGATCTAAAAGGTGATCCCGTAGATCCCTATACAGTTAACTGGGCAAAATATACCAAAGGCATTCCTTACAAAGTTGTGCAGGGAAGCGGCGATGACAATGCATTGGGTATTTTAAAATTTAATTTTGATAATCCTTATAGTGTTTATCTGCACGATACAAATCAACGGTATCTTTTTAAAAATTCTGAAAGAGATCTAAGTCACGGTTGCGTACGTGTACAGGAATGGCAAAAGCTTGCATTTTATATTGCAGTAAACGACAGCATACACCAAAAGCCGGGTGTGCCGCCAAACTATAACGCAGATTCAATAAAAACATGGTTAGCTAATAAAGAAAGAAAAAGAATTGTTGTAAAAAACCGTATCCCATTATTTATCCGGTATTTTACCTGTGAAGGAAAAAATGGGAAAGTTATTTTCTATGATGATATTTATAGTGAAGATAAAACGCTTAGAGAAAAATATTTTTCAGGCAAATAACAAATTAATAAATGTTCTTTGCCAGGTAATTAAAATTGCCAGGGGGTACTGAAATTTTTCCTATGTATAAACTAGCCCGCTTTATTTTTTTAATTGTATTGCTTTTTATTTTTTCAAAAAATAAAATTGTAGCACAAAGCCGCCCTCATTCCAAACACAGTAAGGCCAAACATTCATCTTTACCTGCTGCTGCTGATTCTTCGATAATAAAAACCAGTGCGCCATCATCTCCGAAAGAAATAATAATTAAATATGGCCTTGCAAGTTTTTATGCTCAAAAATTTAATGGCAGGCAAACAGCTAACGGAAATACTTTCAGTTCTATAAAATATACTGCAGCATGTAATGTATTACCGCTTGGTACATGGGTAAAAGTTACCAACTTAAAAAATGATAAGTCGGTAATTGTTTTTATAAATGACAGGCTACATCCAAAAAATAAAAGGTTGATCGATCTTTCTAAAACAGCAGCCGAATTACTGGATTTTGTTTCAAGAGGAGTAACAAAAGTAAAAGTTGAAGTGTTAGGAAAGCTTCGCCGTAAATAAGATTTTTAATTTTAAATCAAAGTGGTTTAAAATACAGGATCACACCTGATAACATTATGTGGGTAAATAATTTCCTGTTTTGAAACTAAGCCACTATTTTTGTCCGAATAAGAAAAAAACAAACTTTATGAAGAAATTAATTTTATCTGTTATTACCCTATTTCTGTTTGTAACCGCTTTTGCACAAAGTGAAGACTATCGTAGGCCTGCCTCTTTAGGCATAGGCTTTTTTTTTAATGATTTTACTACTGCTGCGGAAATAAAAAGAGATGGATTAGCTAATGTATTAAAAAATAAAAACCTGTTTAGAACTAACCGGTTTAATGCCGGCGCCTCTGTTAACTATATGAAAGGCTTAAGTAACCATGTTGATTTTGTGGGTACGTTAGGTGGATCTTTTGTTGATTATCCAATTCCAAATTTGCCTCCCTTTAGTGCGGCTAAGTTTTTAGCTGAGGCTACAGCAAACCTTGATCTCAAGTTGCTAAGTGATAAATATTACGTTGTGCCTTATCTTGATTTTGGAGTTGGGGTTAGTAAATATACAACGCATTATGCAGGCTTTGCCCCGGTTGGATTAGGCATCCAGTTTAATATAGTTGACGAATTTTTTATTACTCTTAATTCCCAATACAGGATACCCGTTACCGAAGCCGCTGCAAGCCACCTGTACCATAGCTTTACTATTTATAGTACGCTCGGTAAAAAAAAAGTAGTTGAGGCACCTAAAGAAGTTCCCATCCCTGTTGTTGAACCTCCCAAAGATCGTGATGGTGACGGTATTGTAGATAGCTTAGATGCTTGTCCTGACCAGGCAGGTTCAGCTTCATTACAGGGTTGCCCTGATCGTGATGGAGATGGCATCGCAGATAAAGATGATGCCTGTCCTGATGTTGCAGGTTTGGCAAAATATCATGGATGCCCAATACCTGATACTGATAAAGATGGTATTAATGATGAAGAAGATAAGTGCCCAACAGTTCCCGGTGTTGCAAGATACCAGGGATGCCCTGTACCGGATACAGATAAAGATGGAGTAAATGATGAAGATGATAAATGCCCTAACGAAGCAGGCCCTGCATCAAATTTTGGATGCCCTGTTATTGCACCTGAAGTAATTGAAAAGGTAAATCTGGCTGCAAAAAATATTTTCTTTGCCACAGGCTCTTCTAAGCTTTTGGCTAAATCTTATCCTTCCCTGAATAATGTTGTTAAGATATTGCAGGATAATCCAAGCTATAAAGTGGATATTGAAGGCCATACTGATACTACCGGAACGCATGAAAAGAATATGGTATTATCAAACGACAGAGCTGCATCAGTTAAAGCATACCTGGTAACTAAAGGCATTAATGAGAGCCGCATTTCATCTCAGGGTTTTGGACCAGACAGGCCAATTGCATCTAACAAAACTGCAGCAGGCAAAGCAAAGAACAGGAGAGTGGAAATGAAATTGAGAAATTATT
>DATCOF010000211.1:0-5034 GCA_036564845.1 Chitinophagaceae bacterium
AAATTCTTTATCAGACCGGCTTTGCGAATCGGAATCAAAGTTTAATTTCCACCTGAGTTCAAAAATTACTTCCTGTAAAGGAGCATTGGGGAGTTTAGTTGCATGTTTATTGTCCGGCATCAATGTAAATATAAGTAGATGGATATTCTATTAGCTAATTCTTTATTCGTTTAACAATTTTACTACATATCGTTAAATTAAAAAACTACTAAAAGAACAAATCGCAAGTTCATGGCCGCTTCAAACATAGAAATCAAAATACCGCTAAAGACAATAAAATAAATAAGGTGACAACCTTTCGGTCATCACCTTATCATTTCAAATTGTGCCGGCTTAGTTAATGTTTATTTCATGCTTAGCCATTTAATAATTTCCTGATCTGTAAGAATAGAATTACTAATGTACAGGCTACAGTAGTACAGAGCCAGATCAGGGAACCATCCCGATCCCGATAGCTATCGGGAGAGATGTAATCGGATTCGGTCCCGATGGCTATCGGGATTTTTTGTTTCTTTTTTGGAGAAGCAAAAAAGAAAAATAAATTGTAGAACATCTTTATTTTCCTTTTGTCTTGATACAAAAGAAACAAAAAATCAAGGCAGGAAGGATTACGGCCTCTTCCTGCCATACAGCTTTACTCAACTTTTATACTACTGTAGCTTCAGCAGCAGTTCTCTATTCTTAAACTAACTTCGCCTGAAGTTTTTTTAAGCTGCACTTTATTTTTTCATCATGCTAAAAAATTTTTCTTCGTTCATAAAGAACAGGCCTGCCTTTGCAGTGGGATTTTTATTTGCCACTTCCAGTTTGTTGTTTGGTATTTGGGTGGCATCCATACCCGGTGTAAAAGCAAGACTTGGTTTTAGTGACGGAACTCTTGGACTTTCATTATTGCTTTCTCCATTGGGCGCAATTACCGGCATGCTTCTATCAACAAGGGTTTTTAGTAAAATATCTGTAGGAAGGTGGATGCTTACAGGGTACCTGATCATGTGCGGCATCATGATGCTGCAGATCAATTCGGTTAACCGGTTAATGTTCTGGACATGCCTTTATTGTTTTGGAGTGATCAGTTTTTTAAATGGTATGAGCGCCAATGCCACAGTAAACCTGATGGAGAAAAAATTTAATAAACTTTTTATGAGCACATGCCATGGCATGTACAGCATGGGAGGCGCTGTGAGCGCAGGTATCGCGGCACTGTTATTTGCGGTACACATTCCTTCGGGTTGGCAAATTGTGATGGTGGCAATTATAATCATCACAGTTATTTTTTTTAATAAAAATTATTTACTGGCTAACAGTGATATTATTCATAGCAGATCTGAAGTTAAATTTCCGTCTGCGACAATTTTAGGAATTTCATTTATCTGCATGGTAAGTTTTATGGCAGAAGGTTGTGTTGCAGATTGGAGCGCCATTTATTTTAAAGAAATATTGTTTGCACCAAAAGCATTGATAAGCCTTGGCTATGCAGGCTTTTCTGTTGCGATGACTTTGGGAAGATTAAATGGTGATCCGCTGATATTAAAACTCGGGAGCAAAAACGTGGTGGTTGCAGGAAGTCTTTTAGCAGCCACAGGATTTTTAGTTGTTGTGCTTGCGCCTGTTGTTGCAGTTGCCATCATTGGATATGTTATGATAGGCTTTGGCTGCTGCTGTATCGTTCCGGTTTTGTTCAGGGCATCGGCTAATATTCCCGGAGTAAGTACGGTGGAAGGTTTTGCCATGGTAACTACCGGGGGACTGATCGGATTTCTTACAGGCCCTTCTGTGATTGGTTTTATTTCAGAAAAGGCAGATCTTTCTAAAGGCCTGTCACTGCTGATCCTTATGCATTTGCTGGCAGCTTATGTGGCATGGAAAAATCCTTTTATCACTAACAAAAAAACTTCGCTGAATGTTTCATTGCCGTTTGATGAGCAGATCTATTGAGATAAAAATCATCTAACAAATCTTACCTTGTCAGCATAATTATTATGGATCTCTCAACCTACTGGCAATACGAACCACAGGAAGTGATGACTACACTTCAAACTTCTGCTGCAGGCTTATCCAATGCAGAAGCCAACAAAAGACTGTTGGCAGTTTCACACAAAAAGAAAGAGAAGCCGCAGCTTTTGCAGGACATTATTTTATTCATCTCACAATTTAAAAGCCCGCTAACATTGTTGCTGGTGGCGGCGGTTATTCTCTCTGCATTTCTGGGCGAAACATCAGATGTATTCATCATTCTTTTTATTTTGCTGGCAACCGGTAGCATGAGTTTTATACAGGAACGCCATGCAGGTAAGGCTGTTGAAAAATTACGTTCCATCATTCGCACCAAAGTAAAAGTGATAAGGGATAATGCATCCACAGATGTGTTTGCCGATGAAGTGGTACCAGGCGATGCATTGCTTTTTGCTGCAGGCGATATGATACCTGCAGATTGTTTGCTGATAGAAGAAAATGATCTTCACGCAAATGAAGCAACACTAACAGGTGAAACATTTCCAGCAGAAAAAAGCGTGGGCAAAATTGCTACAGATACAGTCATGAGTAAACGCAGCAATGTATTGTTTGAAGGTACCAGTATTGTAAGTGGTTCGGGTAAAGCAATTGCAGTGCTAACAGGCGCTGACACTGTGTTTGGAAAAATATCTGCGAGCTTATCACGGCCCGTTGAACTTACTGCGTTTGAAAAAGGAATAAAACAATTCGGCTATTTGCTGATGCAGATAACTATTGTGCTGGCAGTAATTATTCTTGCAGTGAATCTTTATTTCGGCAAGCCGCTGATAGATTCTTTATTGTTCGGATTAGCATTGGCTGTGGGTATGGCGCCTGAATTATTACCCGCCATCATGACGATAGCCATGAGTGCGGGCGCTAAAAGAATGGCAGCACAAAAAGTGATAGTAAAAAAATTATCTTCTATACAAAACCTGGGAGAAGTAAATCTTTTCTGCTCTGATAAAACAGGAACGCTAACAGAAGGTGTGTTGAAAGTTTCTTCTATTGTTGACATTGATGGAAATGAAAATGCGAAAGTGAAAGAGCTTGCATTTTTAAATGCAACATTTGAAACAGGTTTTGCCAACCCTATGGATGATGCTTTGCGTGCCATGGACATAAAAGCTGATGGCTATACAAAAACAGATGAGATACCGTATGATTTTATCCGCAAGCGCCTTAGCGTTTGTGTACAAAAAGAAAAAGAACATTTGCTGATAACAAAAGGCGCTGTAAATAATATTGTTGCTGTTTGTGATAAAGTTTTGATGAGTGGTGGTTCTGTTGTTGCCATTGCAAACCAGAAAAATAAAATTGATGATTTGTACAAAAAGTTCAGCAGCCAGGGTTTCAGAACGATTGGTGTATGTTATAAAGAAAGTGATACACAAATAAAACTTACCAAAGATGATGAGACCCAAATGATATTCGCAGGTTTTGTTTTATTGTTCGACCCGCCAAAAGAAGGAGTGATAGAAATAATTTCAGCACTGAAAAAAAATGGTGTTGGATTAAAAGTAATTACCGGGGACAATAAACTGGTGGCTGCATACATGGCCGAAAAAATAGGAATGAAGAATGTTGTTGTAATTGCAGGCAGCGAAATAAGTAAGATGAGCCCTGAAGCATTGATGCACCAGGTGCAGGCTGCCAATGTATTTGCAGAGATAGAGCCGCAACAAAAAGAAAGTATCATAAAGGCTTTGCGTAAAGCAGGCAACACAGTCGCTTACATGGGCGATGGCATAAATGATGTTGCCGCCATCAATGCTGCCGATGTCGGCATATCCATTAACAATGCAGTAGATGTTGCCAAAGAAGCTGCGGATGTTGTGTTACTGGAAAGAGATCTTAGTGTTTTGAATGCCGGCATCATGGAAGGAAGAAGAACTTTTTTAAACACACTAAAATATATTTATACCAATACCAGCGCCACTTTTGGCAATATGTTCAGTATGGCAGGAGCTTCTTTAATATTACCTTTTTTACCGATGCTTCCGCAACAAATTTTAATGACGAATTTCTTAACTGATTTTCCATACATGGCAGTTGCAGGTGATAATGTTGATGAAGAACAGTTAACGATTCCACAAAAATGGAATTTAAACCAACTTAAAAAATTCATGATCGTTTTCGGACTGCACAGTTCAGTGTTTGATTACTTAACTTTTTTTGCTTTGTATAAATTATACAAAGCCAATGCAGAAGTTTTTCACACGGCATGGTTCATTGAATCTATCTGCACAGAATTATTAATATTGTTTGTTGTACGCACACGCAAATCTTTATTAAAAAGCAAGCCGGGTAAATTATTGATCAGCCTGAGTATTCTATCTTTTGTTATCACTGTTGCTTTGCCGTTCACACCATTTGCTGCAGGCCTTGGCTTTGTAGTTCCGCCGCTGCAATTGTTTGGCATTATTGCAGGCATATTATTATTGTATGTTGTAACAGGCGATATTATCAAAGTAATATTTTTTAAAAAGGTACACCGCTAAGATTCTTTGTGCCCTCGGCGTAATCCTCAGTGCCTAAGCGGAGAAAAAAATTAAAATTTAAAATACACAAACAGTCTTCCAAAATTTTTGCTGTCGTTCTCTATGCGGTGATATTGTTTTTTTATGTGCGGCTGTTGTAAAAATCGTTCTACTTTTTTGCGCAGTTGCCCGCTTCCTTTACCGGGAATAATTTCCACTTCACGGATTTTTTTTTCAATGGCATCATCAAATGCCTGCTGCAGCGCTTTATCAATGGCAGCGCTGTTATTATAAATATTGTGCAGATCAACTTTAATGCGGGCCATTGCTAAACGCTTCAGTTTATAATTTAAAAATACTAAACTGCTTTCGGTTAAATTGGAAAACATATTTTGTACTAAGCTGTTCGGCTTCTATCAGCAATGAAATCGTTATAAAGAAATGCCGGTAACAAAACAATCTAAAAAAAATGAACAAAAGCAAAAGAGGCTTGCCTTGCGGAAGCCCCTGTTGAGATGCGCTTTGTGTAATTAATTATTGTGGCTGTGTAACCGTATTCATT
>DATCOF010000212.1:0-2452 GCA_036564845.1 Chitinophagaceae bacterium
ACAAATGCTTTTGCATTTTCAACAGGAATATTTGGTGTGATGCCATGCCCAAGGTTTGCAATATAATTTTGTGTGCCAAAAGCATCTATCATTGCATGCACTTCTTTTTTAATTTCAGGAATTGGCAATAACAATTTTGCCGGATCAAAATTTCCCTGCAGCGTAATATTATTATTGGTTAACTCTCTTGCGAATTTTGGTTCTATACACCAATCAATTCCTAAACCTGATGCACTGCTGTTGCTTAGATCTTTTAATGCATACCAGCTTCCTTTAGGAAATAAAATTACAGGAGCATCATCTTTTAATGCATCAGCAATTTGAAGTAAGTATGGTTGTGCAAATATTTTAAAATCTGCAGGACTTAATGTTCCGCTCCAGCTATCAAAAACCTGCACAACATCAGCACCCGCCTTGGTTTGAGCCTTTAAATATTTTATGGTAATGTCTGTTATCTTCTGCAATAACTGATGCGCTAATTGCGGTTGCGTAAAACAAAACTGTTTTGCCTTGTCCCAAGTTTTGCTGCCTTTGCCTTCAACCATGTAACAAAGAATTGTAAATGGCGCACCTGCAAAACCGATCAATGGAACACGTCCATTTAATTCCTGTTTTATAAGAGACAAACCCTTCATCACATAACTCAAACTCTCTTCAACATTTTCTGTTATCAATGCATCAATATCTTTTTGATCTTTTATTATGTTTGGCAATGACGGGCCTTTGCCTTCTTCCATCAAAACTTCTACACCCATCGCCTGCGGTATCACAAGAATATCTGAAAAAATAATTGCGGCATCTACACCAATTTGATCAACGGGTTGCAAAGTAATTTCACATGCAAGTTCAGGCGTTTGTACACGGGTAAAAAAATCATACTTAGCTTTCAGCTTCAAATAATCAGGCAGATATCTGCCCGCTTGGCGCATCATCCAAACCGGCGGCCGCTCAACTTTTTCCTTTCTCAATGCTCTTAATAATAGATCGTTCTTTAATTGCATGCTATGCTATTTTGGTTGTGCTGAAATGAGAGATCACCAGTTCTAAAATATTTTCTTCTGATGGTGTTTCAGCAATTATTATTTCTCTTTTTGTATGTTTATGAATTGCATCAGATGTTGTTTTGCCGATCGCAAATATTTGTGTTTGCTCATTAATTTTATTTAGAGAGAAGAAGCTATTAACCGCACTGGGGCTGAAAAATAAAATGCCATCATACATTTTTCTTGAAAGCTTTTGCGGCGTTTCTAATGTTTCGTAAACAACAATTTCTTCAACTTCAATTCCTTCTTCTTTTAATTTTTGCGGTAATTCTTCTCTTCTTTGTTTGCCGCAAAAGAAGATCACTTTCTTAATTTCTTTATCCTGCAGGATCACGTCACTTAATGCTGATGCGCTATCGGCTGTCCCCGAAATATTATCTTCTCCAAAAATTTTAGAGACTGTTTTTTTAGTGGACTGGCCAATGCAATAGATATTCCATGGAACCTCTGCATTTACGATCTGATCAAATGCATGTGCGGCATTTTTACTGGTGAAAACTGCAGTGATATTTTGTTGCAAAAAACCTTTTAATGTTTTCTTTAACTCCTCAGTATTTATGGGTGCTGTAGTGATAAATGGAAGTTCATCAATTGCGATGTCATTCGCCAAAGCTTTTTCAATTATCTCTTTGCCTAAATTTTTTGTGCTTACTATTTTTAGTTTAGTTTTTTTCATTTCTTATTGAGTGAATGATCTTCTGCGCTTGAGTGTCTTTTAATATTTCGTTGGCTGCGCTAATTCCTAATTGTTCGCTGTCTTTAATTAAACTCTCTTTTTCTATTTCTATTTTTTCTTTTCCATCAACGCTGCAGATATTTCCTTTAAAAATAATTGCATCATCTTTTACTTCTGCCAAACCACTTATTGGTGTTGAACATCCGCCCAATAACGTACGTAGAAAATCTCTTTCGATCTTTGTGCATAATGCAGTATCAGCATCATTAAATAACGAACATGCATCAAAAGAATATGGATCATCTTCTCTGCAAACAATCATAATTGCTCCCTGTGCAGGCGCCGGTAACATCCAGTTCAGATCAATGGAATTTTCAGGACGAAGGTTTATTCTTTCCAATCCTGCGGCGGCAAAAATAGCTCCATTCCAATTGCTCTGGTTAAGTTTTTTTATCCGGGTATTTATATTCCCTCTAAGGTTTTCAAATGTATGATCCGGATAACGGTTCAGCCATTGTGCTTTTCTTCGAATGCTACTTGTTGCAATTGTGAGTTGTGAGTTGTGAGTTGTGAGTAGCCATTCACCATTCACGAAACCTAATTCACTATTCACGACTGACAACTCACCATTATAAACCAATACATCTTTATAAGAAGCTCTCTTCAACACTGCTGCCTGCTTAATTCCTTTGGCTAATTGCGTAGGCACATCCTTCATTGAATGAACTGCGAT
>DATCOF010000213.1:0-1810 GCA_036564845.1 Chitinophagaceae bacterium
GTACAAGGTTACAGTGTATCCACAGGCAATTGCAATGGCAGCAACTTTCGATACAAATTCTATAAAGCTGATGGCAGATTATTCTGCTATGGAAGGAAGAGCAATTTTTAATAAAGCAACACAGGAAGGCAAGGCAGGTCAGCGTTATGTAGGATTAACTTACTGGACACCGAATATAAATATTTTCAGGGATCCGCGTTGGGGACGGGGGCAGGAAACGTATGGTGAAGATCCTTTTCTTACATCAATGTTAGGAAAAGCTTTTGTGCATGGGCTTCAGGGTGATGATCCAAAATATTTGAAAGCTGCGGCTTGTGCAAAACATTTCGCAGTGCATAGCGGCCCGGAACCAACACGCCATGTGTTTGATGTTTCTCCCACTGACTATGATCTGTGGAACACATACCTGCCTGCGTTTAAAGAACTTGTTGTAAATGCAAAAGTTGCCGGTGTTATGTGTGCTTACAACGCTTTTAAAACACAGCCATGTTGCGGAAGCGATCAGTTGATGATTGACATACTTCGCAACCAGTGGAATTTTACAGGGTATGTAACATCAGACTGTGGAGCGATCGATGATTTTTTTAAGACACACAAAACGCATACAAATGCAACCGATGCATCTGTTGATGCAGTGTTTCATGGAACAGATGTGGAATGTGGAAATGCGGCTTATAAATCTTTGGTGCAGGCAGTAAAAGATGGAAAGATCCCGGAAAAGCAAATTGATATTTCTGTAAAAAGATTGTTTACGATACGTTTTCGTTTAGGCATGTTCGATCCTGCATCAATGGTTAAATATGCACAAACGCCTTCAAGTGTTTTGGAAAGCCCTCAGCACAAAGCACAGTCACTTAAAATGGCGCAGCAATCAATTGTTTTATTAAAGAATGAAAACAATACTTTGCCGTTATCAAAAAAAATAAAAAAGATCGCAGTGATCGGACCCAATGCTGATAACGCAATTGCGGTTCTTGGAAATTATAATGGAACTCCTTCAGAGATTGTTACAGCATTACAGGGAATCAAAAATAAGGTTGGGAGCGATGTAGAAGTAGTTTACGAAAAGGCAATCAATTTTACCAATGATACTTTGCCTGTGTATAATGATGTGACTGATCAATATTTTTATGATAAAAAAAAAGGTTTTAAAGCAGAATATTTTGATAATAAAGAATTGAATGGGTCGCCATTATTTATTCAGACAGAAAGCGAAATAGATCATAGCTGGAAAGATGGAGACATGGTTGCTCCCAATCTTAAATCTCACAACTTCTCGGCACGGTACACAACAAATTTTACTGCAAAATATGATGGGTATATAAATTTTGAAGTAGAAGCAGATGACGGATATAAATTAATCGTAAATGATAAAACACAAATTGATGAATGGCCACGAAACCGTTGGGGAGCCCGTATCTACACATTGCAAACAAAAAAAGACAGTGTTTATAAATTGATTGTTGAGTATTGGCAGGGAGAAGGAAAATCCAATGTAAGATTAAGAGCAGGAAATTTTCAAAAGACGGATTTCAATGCGCTTGCTAATCGTGTAAAAGATGCGGACGCAATTATTTTTGTAGGCGGCATTTCACCACAACTGGAAGGTGAAGAAATGAAAGTAAATTTTCCCGGGTTTAATGGCGGCGATCGAACTTCAATTTTATTGCCTGCTGTGCAAACTGAATTGATGAAAGCATTACGATCAACAGGCAAGCCTGTTGTGTTTGTAATGATGACGGGCAGTGCAATTGCAATGCCATGGGAAGCAGAAAATGTTCCTGCAATTGTGAACGCATGGTACGGCGGC
>DATCOF010000214.1:0-7263 GCA_036564845.1 Chitinophagaceae bacterium
TATGTTCTGCATGTTCTTTAACATCATCAGAGAGATCGTTCCATACTTTCTTTTTTTCAGCCGTTAAGGATGTTGTATCCATTTTATCCACTAATGCTTCAAGATCTTTTCCTGTAATTGCTGCATCCTTTGCATTATCAATGGCGAAAGCATTTTTCATTTGCAGGTATTTATTTACAATTTCCTTTAGTGGTGAATCGGGAATTATAACTGTATCTTTTTTGCCATCCTGCTTTACTGAATTATTTGCGAGAGTTGTATCTCCTATTTTATTTTTTTCTGAAGATGTATTGCTGTTACATGCTGTTGCTGTAATTATTATTGTTGCAATACCAAAAATTATTTTTTTCATCTTATCTTTTTAATTAATTATTACTTTATTGTTTCATAAACCTTGCCACAAGTAAGCATCATATTACCGTAATAAGGATTTCTAATTGCCGCCTCGCTGCTCAGCCAGTACGCTTTTTTCATTGGGCAGTAGGCATAATAAACCAGATCTGTCGTGAGTTTAACTGCCTTTACCAAAGTGTACATGTTGATGGAAAATGTTGCAAAAGATTCTCTTTGAAGTTTAATGTCTTTCTTCTCAGAAATATTTCCGGCATCTTTTAACAAGGCATCACGTGTGGCTTCATTAATAATTTTAGGATCAATACCATTGAGTGTTTTTACAAACTCTTCTGCTTTTAATGAAGCAGTGTTTGCATTACGTGCAACCAAAGCATTTTTAATGTTGTAGTATGATTGTAGTAATTGGGCAAACGAAGCTGCCGCACTATCTTGCGCAAATCCATTTTGCGCAAATGCCATTGCTGTTATTGCTGTAATAAAAATTATCCTTTTCATTTTTGATTTGGTTTATGGTTATTTTTATAATTTTAAATTTCTTAATCTAAGTGAGTTCACAATTACAGAAACAGAACTAAAGCTCATCGCCACTGCCGCTATCATTGGTGATAATAAAATTCCAAAAAAAGGATACAAAACACCGGCAGCTATTGGCACCCCAAGCGTGTTATAAATAAAAGCGAACAATAAATTCTGCTTTATATTTCTCATCACTCCTTTGCTTAACCTTATTGCTTTAACTATACCATGAAGATCTCCCTTTACCAATGTTATGGCTGCACTTTCTATTGCAACATCTGTACCCGATCCCATTGCAATGCCCACGTCAGCCTGCGCCAATGCAGGAGAATCATTAATACCATCACCTGCCATTGCCACCTTTTTGCCTTCGCTTTGTAATCTTTTTATTTCTTTCAATTTATCTTCGGGCAGTACTTCCGCTTTAAAACCTGTTAAATGCAATTCATCAGCTACAGCTTTGGCAGTGCCTGCATTATCTCCCGTAAGCATGATGATCTCAATGCCCTCTTCCAACAATGCTTCAATGGCTTTTTTACTGGTATCTTTTATTTTATCAGTAATAGTTACGTAACCAATAACTGCTCCATCTATCGAAATAAAAGAAACTGTCTTGCCTTGCTTTTGTTCATTGTTTACTTTCTCTTCCAACTCCCCTGGTATTGCCGACTTTATTTCTTCCATTAATTTTTTATTACCCAATGCTACTCTTTTACCATCTACTGTTCCGGTTATACCTTTGCCTGCAACGGCATTAAAATCTTTTACATCTGAGAAAGAAACATTTTTTTTCTGTCCATATTTTACGATCGCTTCTGCTAATGGATGCTCACTGTATTTATTGAGTGATGCGATCTTTTGCAATACATCATCTTCGTTAGATCCATCAGCAACTACTTTTTCAACAGATGGTTTTCCTTCTGTAAGTGTCCCGGTTTTATCAACGATCAATGTGTTTATCTTATTCATTTTTTCAAGCGCCTCTGCATTCTTTATTAAAACACCATTTTGTGCACCCTTGCCAACACCCACCATCACTGACATTGGCGTGGCTAAGCCCAATGCACATGGACAGGCAATGATCAACACTGCAATGGCATTTACAAAAGCATAAACATATTTTGGCTCAGGACCAAACATTACCCATGCAAAAAATGTTATAACAGAAATGACAACAACTATGGGTACAAAATATTTGGAAATTTTATCGGTGAGTTTTTGAATCGGCGCACGTGAACGGCTTGCATCATTTACCATTTGTATAATTTGCGAAAGCAAAGTTTCAGCGCCAACCTTTTCTGCTTCCATCACAAATGACCTCGTGGTATTTATAGTTCCGGAACTTATTTTATCGCCAACCGTTTTATCTGCAGGTATTGGCTCACCCGTTATCATCGACTCATCAATGCTGCTTTCTCCTTCAATAACTTTTCCATCAACAGGTATTTTCTCTCCAGGCTTAACACGTAAGTGATCACCTTTTTTTATATCATCAATAGAAATGATCTTCTCTTCACCATTAATCAATAAAGTTGATTCTGAAGGAACCAGTTTTAATAATTCTTTTATAGCGCCGCTTGTTCGGCTGTGCGCTCTTGCTTCCAGCAATTGTCCTAACAAAACTAAAGTGATGATAACCGTTGCGGCTTCAAAATAAACGAACACAGTTCCGCTCATAGTTCTGAACTGCGCAGGAAAAATATTGGGAAACAACATTGCAGTAACACTAAATAAAAATGCCACACCGGTACCAATCCCAATCAATGTGAACATGTTTAAATTCCATGTAACAACGGATCGCCATGCCCGCTGGAAGAATATCCATCCTGCATAAAACATAACAGGAATACTTAACCCTAATTGAATCCAATTCCAATTTTGCTGACTCATTATTTTTGTGAGCGGATTATGTGAAAGCATGTCAGACATGGCTATCAGTAAAACCGGAAGTGTAAACAGCAATGCTATTTTAAATTTTTTCAGAAGGTCTTTGTATGTTTTATTTTCATCATCCTCTACAGGCTTCATTGTCACAAGGTCCATTCCGCAAATAGGACATGAGCCCGGAGCATCCCTGATAATTTCAGGATGCATTGGGCAGGTGTATTGTTGTTTCTTTGCCGAAAGTGAAGGAACTTTTTCTAAGTTCATTCCACAAACAGGGCAGTTGCCGGGCTGGTCATAGGTCTTGTCTCCTTCACAATGCATGGGGCAATAATATTTTCCACCATCCTGTTTACCTGTTTTTTTTTCAACAGGTTTTATTTGTTGATGCGTATGATGTGAGTTGCCGTGAGAATTATTTTTTTCATTCAATTGATATTTTGGATGCTCTTTTAAAGCGGATTGTAATTCAGTTGTAGGAATATGTTTTTTCATATCAATTGTAGCTTCACCTCTTTGAAGATCTACAGAAACATTTTCTACACCATCAATTCCTGCTAATAATTTTTGTACAGTTGCCTGGCATCCACTGCAACTCATTCCGTGAATGTTATATGTATGTGTCATAATAATATTTTTATATACAATTTCATAAATGCAAATTTTTCTACATCTTCATTCCTTCCATGGGGTTAGCTCCCTTTTTAAAAATGTATTCACTGTTTAAGAGATAGGCACCGGAGACAACTACTACATCACCTGCCCGCAATCCTGATGTTATTTCAATTAGTCCGTCATTTTCAATTCCTACACTTACCATTTTATTTATAAAAGTATTATCCCCGGATCTAATCCATACGGATGCACTTTTACTATCTCTTATTACTGCATCTGTTGGAAGCAGCAACGATCTGTTCTCTTTATTTTTTATTGTTACATAAGCCTGCATACCGGGTTTTAATTGATTGCCCGGATTTTGAATTATCACTCTTATTAAATTTATTCTTGTGCCTTCGCTTATCTCAGGATTTGCAAAATCAATTTTACCTGCGATCTTTTTCTCCGGAAAATCAGGGAACTGAACTGTTACAGAAGCGTTCTTATCTATTAAAGAAAATTGGGAAGAATAAACCTGCGCTTCAGCCCAAAGAGATGAAAGGTCTGCAACACTTATGATAGTACTTCCTTCTGTTACATATTGTCCCTCGCTGATATTTATGGCTGTAATATAACCACTTTCTGTACTGAAGATTGTTGTTAGCGGCGAGAACGTTTTTTCATTTGCTAATTGTTTAATCTGTGCTTCACTCATTCCCCAAAGGAATAATTTATTTTTAGCACTTGAAATTAATTGTGTAAAATCAACCAGTGCATTATCAAAAGTTTTTTGTTTTTGCAATGCCATAATATATTCCTGTTTGGCATTGTTTAATTCTTCGCTATATATTTCTGCCAGCTTTGCATTTTTGGGAAGATACTTTCCAATATTTTTGTAATACAGCTTATCAACCCTGCCATTTATTCTTGCGCTTATTGAACTGGATTTATTTTGATCCATATTTAATGTGGCAGGCAAAACTATCTGCTCTCCTATGCTTCCGTTTTCTATTGTATCCACGATAATGTTACCTAACTGAATTTGCTGGTCGCTCAATTTTATTTCATTTGTTGTATCAGTGCTGCTCTTTTTTACTTCGATCAGTTTCATTCCGCAAATAGGACAATTGCCGGGTTTATCCTGCATGATCTGTGGGTGCATTGAACATGTGTAATAGGTATCAGCTTTAGTTACTACTTCTGCTTTTTTATTCTTACAGGAAATAAAAAATAGTAATGAAATTAAAAACGAAAAAATTATTTTCATTATCATTTTGTTTTTATAATACTTTCGGCATCCATAAGAAACTGTGCATTTGCCGCTACGCTATCAGTTGCAGACAAACCACTGATAATTTGTATCCTGTTATTATCCGTTAGTCCTGTTTGTACAACATGTGTTTGAAATCCCCCGGCAGATTTTAAGAAAACAATTTTATCCTTACCAAGAGAAACTACTGCTTCTTTAGTAAGCCAGTTTGCCACCTGGCTTTTACCATAAACGACGGCTCTTACCTGGCTGCCTACGGCGAGATTTAATTTTGAATTATCAAAATATACTCTCGCCGTTACTGTTTTGCTGCCACTTCTGAAAAAGGGTTCTATAAAATTTACCCTTGCACTGAAATACTTATCCGGCGCAGTTTCCGGGATAATACGAACTACATCTCCAACTTTAACCAATGCCTCCTGGCCGGGAAATATATCAAGCAATGCCCATAACCGGTGAGGATCATAAACAGAAAAAACAGTTTGCTCTTTTTGCACATACATCCCTTCTTTTATTTTCAGTTCGCTTGAGATAATCGCATTATTTTTTTCTGTTGATTCCATCTTATCTATATCATGCAGGTGACCGCTATAATTGCTGTAGACTGAAATTGTATAAGAAGGCTTTCCCGATTTTATAATTTGCTGTAGCTGCCCCGGCGAAACTCCTAACAATAATAATTTTTGCTTTGCTGCATTTATAAGCGAAAAGTTTGATGCATCATTTTTTAAAAAGAATAAAAGATTTTGTTCGGCGGTTAATAATTCGGGACTATAAATATCCATTACCTTTTGTCCTTTCATTACATCCTGAAAAGTTGACCGCACATATAATCTTTCAATTCGTCCTGAAACTTTTGCAGAAATATTACCGATATATCTCGTATCATAAGCGGTAACACCCAACGCTTCAATTTCTATTTGAGCTATATCAGGTTGCATTGTTGTGACAGGAATTGATGATACTACATATTGGTTTGCGGGTTTTAATAAAGTACTCAGACCAACTTCAGCCACAGTTTTTGTATTCGTTTCTTTTTTTACGAGTTTCATCCCGCAGATGGGACAATCGCCGGGCTTATCTCTTATTATTTGGGGATGCATAGGACAGGTATAAATTTCTTTCGCTGCATGGATATGCTCATCAACTTTTTTTGTTTGATTTGTACAGGCATCTAAAAAAATTATTGATGCCATTACCATATAAATCCATCTCATCTTATAAAATTCTTTAGCCATCATTTTATTACAATTTTACTTCAAGCGTTTTTTCAAGCTCCACCTGCATCGAAAGCAATTCCTTTAATAGATCTAAATATTCCAGTTGTGTCATATTTAAAGTTTGCCATGCATCAAAAAGTGTAAATAGTTCTTCTGTATTTTGACCGTATCCTAATTGCATTGTCTGGTAATTCTTTTTCAATGCAGGAATAATATTTTCCTCAAATAATTTTAGCTGATCCTTTTTTAATTCAATATTATTTTTAAGTTGAAAGACCATACCGGATGCATCATTGACAATACTTTGTTTTTGCAAATTCAGTGATTGCGATTTGAATTGCAAACTTTCAACGTTAGCCTTTGCGGCTCTTGAAGACCATTTAGCCATCGGAAATTTTACCGTAGCAACCAAAGAAAATTGCATAGGTAATTTTCCGAAGCCGAACATGTGATCGTACTGTAAACCAAACTCAGGTTTCAGTTTTGCATTTTCAAGATTTTGTTCAAGTTGATTAATTTGAATTTCTTTTTCAAGTGCTTTTATATCACTTCGCGAATTAATTAAGGTCACCGTATCAAAATCGTTTGTGAAATAATTTTTTATTGAGTAAGTAGTATCAATCTCAAACTGCTGTAACTTCTCTTTGTTCATTAAAGTATTTAATTGAATCCGATACATCCGTATCTCACTTTCAGCAACAAGCTGCTGGTTTTTTACATTACCTAATGCAGCTTTGGCTTTGTAATAAGCACTGATCTTTTCCAAGCCGTTCTTATAGCGGGTCTCCGCATCTTTGATCATAAAATTCAACAGCTTTTCATTTTCTGAAAGAATGGCAAGTTTCTTTTTCAGAACTAACCATTGGTAATAATTTAGTTTCGCTTGTGCAAAGAGATCGTTAGCCGCAGCCTGCCTGCGGTCTTTTTCTGAAGAGGATAATGATCGTAAATATTTTTCTTCTGCATCCTGTCTTTTTTTGTTTGGAAAAGTTTGCATAGCAGACACCATGTATTGTCCCATACCAAACGAAGTGTTATCTCCTTTCCAGAATTTAGGATTATATGGCGTCATCCAAAAACCTGTTCCTATTTCTGGCGGCATCCAGCTTCGTGCTCCTTTTGATGTTGCATCTAAAGATCTTATGTTGGCATCGTATACTTTTAAAGAGGAATTGCCTATTTGTATTTCATTCAGTACATCGCTAAGGCTCCTGGTTTGCGAAGAGGCTGCCATAAACAAAAAACAAAATGCAAAAGCTGTTATCAAATATTTTTGGATGAAAGGTTGGTGAGGACACCAACTTTGGCGGACTGCCGTGGTCGGTGTCCCCACCGACCACTTTTTGAAAATTGTTATCAAATATTTTTTCATGTTTTAATGTTTTAACCTCACCATTAATCCTTCTCCTTCAGAGAGGGAGA
>DATCOF010000215.1:0-4551 GCA_036564845.1 Chitinophagaceae bacterium
GATGCAAAATGGATCGCTATAATTCTTTTACCTATTGCTTTATTATCTGTTCGCCCAAAATTTTCTCCTTTTTATTCTGAAAAAAATAAAAGGTGGTGGTCATATTATTTGGCATTTACAACATTGGTAGTATTGTTTTTCTTTGGAGCCGATTTTGGAAACTTCAGTTATAATCATACAAGAATAAATGCAAGTGCACTAAATTTTGCAGAAGATCCTGCGATCTCTTTTAAAATGCTATGGCAGAGTTATCCAATGGTATGGATATTACTGGCATTGGTTTTAGCAGTTATAATGCTTTCGCGTCTTTTTAAAAAAACACATGTGAGTGTTATGAAAAAAAATACGCAGGAAGATCTTGTTTACAAAAGAAGATGGCATGCTGTCGCCATTATTTTCCTTGGATGGTCAGTGTTTGGTATTTTTTCTTTTACGCCATTGAAATGGAAAGATGCATTTGAATTCAATGATAATTTTAAATCGTATGTAGCATTAAATCCGCTGCAGAATTTTTTTACAACACTCCGCTTTCGAAGTCCTTCGTTTGATGAAGCAAAGGCCAAACAATATTTTCCAATCATCGCAGATCTTTTACAACTGGATTCGCTCAACACCGTTTCTAACAGTTATCAAAGGGTTGTTGAGCCCCGAAGCAGATCCCTGGAAAGCAGGCCCAATGTAGTTTTGGTTGTTGGCGAAAGTTTCAGCATGTACAAAAGTAGCATGGCAGGCAACCCGTTAAACACAACACCATACTTTAAAGAATTATGCGATAACGGAATTTTTTTCGACAGATGTTTCAGCGCAACATTTGGTACAGCACGTGGTGTATTTGCAATTCTTACCGGTATCCCTGATGTACAATTATCCGAATTCTCCAGCCGCAACCCTGAAGCAATAAACCAGCATACGATCGTTAATAGTTTTGAAGATTATAACAAATTTTATTTTTTGGGAGGCAGCAGTGAGTTCAACAATTTTGAAGGACTGCTAAAAAATATAGACAGCATTCATATTTACCAGGATGGATCTTACAAATCGCCGCAATTAAATGTGTGGGGCATCAGTGATAAAAATCTTTTTTTAGAAGCCAATGATGTTTTAAAGCAACAAAAAAAACCTTTTTTTGCAATTATTCAAACGGCGGATAATCACCGTCCTTTCAGCATTCCGGAAGAAGATAAAGATTTTGAAAAGAGAATTGTAAATGCTGATACATTAAAGAAATACGGCTTTGAATCATTAGAAGAATTCCAGGCTTTTTGTTATTCAGATTATTGCTTTAAAAAATTTATTGAAGAAGCTAAAAAGCAATCTTACTTTTCCAACACGATATTTATTTTCACAGGAGATCATGGCGTAGAAGGAGATGCAGGAGAAATGTATCCTGCTGCATGGACAGCAAACCGACTTAGTGATGAACATGTGCCCTTATTATTTTATGCGCCTGCATTGCTTCCGCCACAAAAACGAAGCGAAGTGGTTTCACAGATTGACATACTGCCCACTGTTGCCGGAATGATACACCAGCCTTATGTAAATACTACATTGGGAAGAGATCTCCTTAACATAAAAAATAAAAAAGATGGTGCATTTATTATCCATCACGATGAAGGAAACATCGGCGTGGTAACAGATGATTATTATTTTATCAAAAATATCAGGATAAATAAAGAAGAGTTGGTATCGGTTAAATCAAACCAATTAAATTTATCACATGCTCAGCAGGATTCGATCAAGCATTCGCTATCTGTGCTAACCTCTGCAATTTATGAAACAGCAAAATGGATGTTGGTGAATAATAAAAAACTAAAGGGAGAATAATCCTCGGGATTTATAAGCATTTGTATTGCCGCGACGACAATACAAAATATGCAACATAAAACCATTTGGTTATCGATAATAACTTTATAAATAGTAGTGTATATTTATGAGTTGGCTGTAACTATAAACAAACCTATGCTGGAGTATCAAACGACAAGAGGACTTGTTATCGAGAAGGGAGTTTCGTTAGAAGCGGGCGTTTCGTCTTTAATTGGAATGTTATTAGACATTGATGTTGACAACTCATTGTCATTAGGGAGCAAAAACTCTTCATTAAGTTTTAATGCAAAAGTCAATTTATTGAGCGACTTAAAATTTGTTCCCAAAGAAATCATTTGGCAATTTCAAACTTTTGCAGAGGTCAGAAATAAATTTGCACATCTACAGTATGTTGACTCATTTCAGAAATGTTTTGAAATTCTTGCTGACAAGAAAAATAAATTCATAACAACTTTTGGTGAAAAAATTGGTGACGATATTGACGAAGAAATAAAGCTTTCGATGTGTTTTTCGTTTTTATGCATGAGTTTGGGAATATGGCTACAATTGATTCTAAAAAAAGCCGAATTCAATAAAAAGCAAGACTTTAAGAAGGTGGTCGTGATTGAATCGCTGAGAAACTTTTTTAAAATACCTAACGACCAGAAAGACTCAATGGAGGAGCATTTAAAATTTGTCGATAATTTAATTAACGATATTGAGGTAGACAAAGATTTTATTGAATCCATTGAGCATGTGAGAAAAATGAATTTTAAAGAGAAGGAATAGGTACAGCCAACAGGCGGCTTGGCAATATGTGCGACAGTGCGAACTTAAACATGACAACAATTAATGGAAACACCCGACAATAAAATATCTCAGACCCGACAGACAATGTATCAAAAGGACAGGCACAACTTTGATGATATTTGTTTCACCGTTTTCAATTGTCCATCATGTGGCAAACAGACAATGGACTTAACTCTTTTACCTATTGTGGACAAAGAACAATATTCATTTGCCGATGTCCGAAGCACACAAGAATCAACATTGGCAAAAATATTTGATGCTGACTTTGACTTCCTTCACGAAAAGGGAATTTGCGACTGCATCTCAAAACCAACACTTGAATTAAAAAGAGTAATTTACTGCTACAATCAAGGCGACATTGATTACCACAATTATATTGATTACCCATTTGAACAGATTAAAAAGTTTCAAATTAGTTTAAGCAAAAAATCTTCTACCAAAACTTTTCTTTTCTTTGACACAGAAACAACGGGACTCCCTAAAAATTGGAAAGCCTCATACAAAGAGTTAAACAACTGGCCAAGACTTGTTCAAATTGCTTGGATTTCAGCAGACAATAATGGTAACATTGCTGATCAAAAAAATTATCTTGTAAAACCAAACGGTTTTACTATTCCTGATGACGCAACAAGGGTTCATAGAATATCAACGCAAAAAGCTCTGCAAAATGGCTCTGAACTTCACTTCGTTTTAAATCAATTTAATGAATGTGTGTCGAGTGCAGATTATCTTGTTGCTCACAACCTAAGTTTTGACATTAATGTTGTGGCTTCTGAATTATTTCGTTTTAAAATTGAATCAGAAATTTTTGAGAAGAAACAAATATGCACAATGGAAAGCTCAACAAACTTCTGCAAGCTACCAGGGAACTACGGATATAAATTTCCTAAGCTTTCAGAACTTCACCAAAAATTATTTCATGCTACTTTTGACGAAGCACACGATGCTTCTGTTGACATCAAAGCAACAGTCAAATGTTTCTACGAGTTACTAAAAAATAAAACAATTAAAATTTAAAACATGGCGACAAAACTTGAATTCATTATTGCTGCAATCGTAAAAGTTGCGAAAACCGACAGGATGGAAGGGCTTGAAGGAGGCGAAACGGTCACCATAAAGGGAACTAAAAAAGGGTTTCTTAAAAACGAGGTAATTCAAATTCTCATAAAGCGTTCACAGAAAGACCCTAAAGTAGCAACCTTTGTAACAGCGGACATAAACGGACAAAGTGAATCAGAAGATATTCTAAAAGAAATTTTGTATGACATTCTTAAAAAAACAGATATGCTTGACAGTAAACTTAACATGAAGTTGGATATGCTTTTTAATCAAACTGGATTTGGTCCGTTACAATTTGAAGGCGGACAATTAAAACTTAAAGGCGGACTTGCTGCTCTTGCTGTATCAGGTTATCAAGCACATCTCCATACTTCTTGGCCAGAACTTAAGGACAAAATTAAAATAGAAATAATTGACGGCACTGATGGAAAGGAAATTGGCTTTACACAAACTTTAGGTTGGAAAGATGAAGAGTGGTTAAGTTTTTTTTACAATGGAATTATATTGGATGCAGCTTTAAACAACTGCGATAAATTTGGAGTTGAAAAATTAGTTTTCTTTGTCAACGATGAATTTGCTGACTTTACAATAGCCAAATTGAGGGAGTTAAAAAAATAACAACACTACTTCGCGAGAGATTAAAACTGCCGCTAACAGCGAGGTTTTGCGTCAGCGGGGGGCGACGAATAAGTCCTCATCTTATTACTACTATCAGCGGCATATCGGGCTGACCGAACCCCCATAATAGCGCAAGAATGAGGCGTAGCTTGTAGCATAGCTTCTTGTGCATTCTCGAGAATTTAAAAGCACAAGTACCCAACCCACAAAACCAAAGCCTCATACTTGCGCTAAAAAAGGCCGCCGTTCATGTCCCATCGG
>DATCOF010000216.1:0-17098 GCA_036564845.1 Chitinophagaceae bacterium
CGGTAAAATCTGATGATGTTAAGAAAACAATTTTATTAAGTTCATCTCCCAACACAAGAACAATTGCAACACCTGCATTAATAAGTGGTGCAGAAAACAGGAATGCTCCCGAAGATGAACAATTTAAAAAGAAGAATGTTATTGCAGGCGTATTGCTGGAGGGAAAATTTAAATCGCTTTACGCAAATCGCCTGCCGGCGAATATCATGGATACACTTGATCATTATGGCACACCCTTTCAGCCATCTTCAATAACCGATAATAAAATGATCATTATATCGGATGGTGATATTGTTTTAAATGGCGTTTTCAAAGGGCAGCCTTTGCCAATGGGTGTAAATGGCTATACCATGGGAACCCAATACCAGTACCAGTTTGCCAACAGAGACTTTTTACAGAATTGCCTTGATTATCTCATAAATAATTCAGGACTTGCAGAAGCTAAATCAAAAGATTATACACTGCGATTGCTGGATACTAAAAAGATCAGCGATGAAAAAACAAAGTGGCAGATCATAAATATTGTATTGCCTGTGATGCTGATCTTTATTTTTGGTTTCATCTATCAATTCTGGAGAAGAAAAAAATATAGTGTGTAGCCTACAGGCATCCGGTGAGGTTTGCACATTACACTCCTATCTTTGCGCAATATTTTTAAATGAGTCATACAGAATTATCTTACCTGGTTTTTGGCGTTATCTTACTGTTTGCTATCATTCTTGACTTAGGATTGCTTAGCAAAAGATCAAAAATTATTTCTATAAAAAAAGCGTTTTATCAAACCATCTTCTGGATAGGTCTTGCATTGGGTTTTGGTCTTTTTGTTTGGTATACCGAAGGCAAAATAACAACTATAGAATACATCAGCGCTTACCTTATGGAGTGGAGTTTAAGCATTGATAATATTTTTGTTTTCATTCTCATCTTTAGTTTTTTTGGAATTAAAAAAGAATACTATGCCCGTGTTTTGTTGCTGGGAATTTTGGGTGCAATTGTTTTCAGGATAATTTTTATAACGATAGGAATTGCGCTGGTGGCTAATTTTGCATGGATCCTTTACATTTTCGGATCCTTCCTTGTGTTTACCGGTTTTAAAATGTTTTTTGTTGAGCAGGATGATGAGTTTGATCCCGGTAAGAATAAAGTGTATGTACTGTTGCAGAGATTTTTGCCGATCACTCATGAAGATGCCGGCGGAAAATTTACAAAACACATTGGTGGTAAAAAATATTTCACAATGCTTTTTGTGGTCATCATCATGCTGGCAACAACTGATATTGTTTTTGCATTAGATTCAATACCTGCAGTGTTTGCCATTACACAAAATAAAATGGTGATATATACTTCAAACATTTTTGCAGTGCTGGGCTTGCGGTCATTATTCTTTTTGCTGAGAGGAGCTGTAAGTAAATTCGATTACCTGCAGCAGGGCATTGCAATCGTATTGGTTTTTATTGGCGTTAAAATGCTGATTGAGTTTTTTGATATTCATATCTCTGTTTTAGTATCGCTAAGTGTAATTATTATTTGTCTTTTTGGCTCAATAATTTTTTCACTCTTTTTTAAAAAGGCGGATATTCCTGATGATGAAAAAGATGAATGAAATATTGTCCGGCTGTCCCCGGCTGACAACAATGATGTACTGAAATAAAAATATAACAAGTTGGATGTAGCAATTAATTATACGATTGAAAACATTGCTGAGATAACAAAAGGCAAAATTATTCAGCGCAACTCTCAGGTGCAGCCAACGCATCTTTTATTAGATAGCCGCAAACTTCTTTTTCCTCAGAGTACAATTTTTTTTGCAATAAACAGTAGCCATCGAAGAGCGGTAGCTTTCATTAAAAATCTTTATGAAAAAGAGGTTCGGAATTTTGTAATAGATGATGCGGCATTTGATCTTTCACCCTACCCCGATGCAACATTTATTTTGGTTGAGAATGTATTGCAGGCCTTGCATTTACTGGCTATTCATCATCGTAAAACATTTTCATTTCCCGTGATTGGCGTCACTGGCAGCAATGGCAAAACAATTGTAAAAGAATGGTTGTATCAATTGTTGCAAGCAGATTTTAATATTGTGCGAAGCCCGAAAAGTTATAACTCACAAATAGGTGTACCGCTAAGTGTTTTGCAGATGGATAAACAGCATACGCTGGCAATTTTTGAAGCAGGTATTTCTCAGCCGGGTGAGATGGATAAGATTGAAAAGATGATGATGCCAACGGTTGGAATATTCACGAATATCGGCGAAGCACACAGCGAGGGCTTTGAAGATAAAAGACAAAAAATAAAAGAGAAACTTAAATTATTTGCGCATTCTTCTCTTTTAGTTTTTTGTGCTGACGATGAAGAGTTGAATGAAGAAGTAGATGATCTAAAAAAGGAGAACACGCAGTTGCAGTTATTTTCATGGAGCAGAAACAGCACCGCTTCATTAAAAATAATTTCTGTAAAAAAGGGAAATAATTTATCGATCATCAATGGATATTTTGAAAAAGAAATTCAAATACAAATTCCATTTAGAGATGATGCTTCGATAGAAAATGCAATATCATGCTGGTGTATTTTGTTGCAAATGAAAATGGCAAATGATGTAATTGCCAAAAGTATATTGCAATTGCACTCTGTGGAAATGCGCCTTGAGCTAAAGAATGGAATAAATAATTGTTCCATCATCAACGACAGTTACAGTGCAGATATCAACTCATTAAAAATTGCGCTTGATTTTTTGCATCAGCAAAAACAACATAAAAAACAGACGGTAATTCTTTCTGATATTTTGCAGAGCGGAAAAGATGAAAATGAATTGTATGCAGAAGTTGCATCGCTTTTAAAACAAAAAACTATTGAAAGATTAATTGCCATCGGCCCACAAATAAATTTGCAGCAACAGCAATTTTTTTTTCTTGCGGAGAAGCATTTTTTTGCTTCTGTTGATGAATTTAAAATGCATTTTTCTTCGCTGCATTTTAAAGATGAAACGATCCTTTTAAAAGGCGCAAGGGTTTTTGAATTTGAACAGATAGATCAACTGCTCGAACAAAAAATTCACCAAACAATTTTATCTATCAATCTAAATTCGATTGCCCACAATCTTAAGCAATACCAAAATTTATTAAAGCCTCATGTTAAAATAATGGCTATGGTAAAGGCTTTCAGCTATGGAAGCGGAAGTTATGAGATTGCGAACCTGCTTCAATTTAATAATGTTGATTACCTGGCTGTGGCCTATGTTGATGAAGGAGTCGAGCTTAGAAAAGCCGGTATTACGCTTCCTATAATGGTAATGAATCCTGAAGAAAATACTTTTAATGCGTTAGTACAATATAATCTTGAGCCTGAAATATTTTCATTCTCCATTTTATCATCTTTTGAAAAATATTTGAATTCATTGGGCATACAATATTTTCCTGTGCATATAAAATTAGATACGGGAATGCATCGTTTGGGATTTGAACAAAGAGATATAAAAATTCTTGCATCGCATCTTGCAAACAATAATAAAATAAAAGTGCAATCGGTTTTTTCTCATCTTGCCGCAGCCGGAGATAAAAACCATGATGCATTTACCAATAAACAAACAGCGATCTTTTTAGAATGTTGCAAAGAACTTCAAAACAATTTGGATTATAATTTTCTAAAACATATTGCTAATACCTCGGCTATAAGCAATCCTGATCTGCAAATGGATATGGTTCGGTTGGGAATTGGTTTGTATGGAATTGACAGCAATGCTTCGATACAAAAAAAATTAAAAAATGTATCCACGCTAACAACAACAATTGCCCAAATAAAAAACGTAAAAAAGGGAGATAGTATAGGATATGGATGCGATGCAATTTTAGAAAATGATGCAACGATCGCAACGGTTCGTATTGGTTATGCAGATGGTTATCCGCGGGCATTGAGTAATGGCGTTGGAAAAATGCTTATTCAAAATAAACTTGTACCTGTTGCAGGAAATGTTTGCATGGATATGACAATGCTTAACATCACCGGCATCAATTGTAAAGAGGGAGATAAAGTAATAGTATTTGGAGAACAATTACCCCTACAGCAATTGGCCAAATGGTGCAATACTATTCCTTATGAAATAATGACCGGTGTTTCGCAAAGGGTTAAAAGAATTTATTTTGAAGAATGATGTGGTGAATGGTGAATGGTCAGTGGTGAATATTTTCCATTTTCAACTTATCACTATAACATTTTACTCACAACTCATCACTTCCTACTCACATTGGTTTTGTTTATATTTACAGCCTTAATATAGTAACGTGAAAGGAAGAAATGTTTTTTTGATTATTTTTTTAGTTGTGCTTGCCGATCAGGTGTTAAAGATCTTTGTAAAAACACATTATCATGCAGGCGAATCTCATGCTGTTATAGGGAACTGGTTCAACTTATATTTTATTGAGAACGAAGGCATGGCCTATGGCTGGAAGTTTGGTGGTAACTGGGGCAAAATGATCCTTACATTGTTCAGGTTAGCGGCTGTGATCTTTGGTGTATTTTATCTGCAAAAAATCGTTCAAAAAAAGTATCATCCCGGGTTTATAGCATGTGCTGCTTTAATTTTTGCAGGGGCTCTTGGTAATTTAATTGACAGCATGTTTTATGGGATCATCTTTGAAGATAGTTCTCCACTTCTTTGGAATGTTGCTAAGATTTTTCCTAAACACGGGTATGCAGGATTTTTTCATGGCAAAGTTGTGGACATGCTTTATTTCCCCGTAATAAGAAATGCGCACTTTCCTTCATGGGTGCCGATATGGGGTGGAGAAGATTTTGAATTCTTCAGACCAATATTTAATTTAGCGGATGCGGCAATATCAAGCGGTGTAATAGCAATTTTATTATTTCAAAAACGTTTTTTCGGGCAACGAAAAGCTGATACAAGCCATCATACTGTTGAAACAGGCGCCATTGTAAATGATGAAGTGCAGGTGTCATAATTGAACTTTTAAAAACTTATCAATGAAAACTCTAAAAATCTCTTCTCTTTTTATATTATTCGCTCTTTTATTTTTCTCATGTCAAAAAGAATTTAGTTTAGAAGGGGTTATAACACCTGCAGGCACCTGGCAGTTTAATGATGCAGCCACCCAATACATGGGCAACATTGATACAGCATATATTGAAACTACCGGAACAACAAAAACATTAAACCTTGTAGGCAAAACTACAGATGGCTCACAAAATTTTCTTTTACATTTATACGCAACTGATAGTTTTACTGTAGGCACTTATACAGCGTCTTTATTCCAAAGCGACTTTCAATATTATATAACAGCAAAAAGTATTTACCAGGCTGATCAATTTATCGGAGAATTTATTGTAACAATTAATTCAATCGGTAACAATAATATTACAGGAATATTTTCAGGATCAGCAGAAGATTCAACAGGCGCAGTAATACCACTCACACTCGGGCAGTTTACATCACGGATAAATTTGAGCACTAATGGAACCGGTGGTGGAGGCGGAGGATCTGCTTCAGGAACTTTAGGAGCATCAGCAGGAGCATGTACACCAATAAATACCAGCGGAACTTTTACACAGGGAGTAACACTTACAGCTTCAAATACAGCAGCAGTAACGGTTACGGTTAATACAGCAGGTACTTATACCATAGCAACAAATACCGTGAACGGTGTTAGTTTTTCAAAAACGGGAACGTTTACAGCAACAGGTGTTCAAACGGTAATTTTAATTGGTTCGGGTACACCTGTTAGTTCGGGTAATCAAAATTTCACAGTAACCTTTGGCAGCAGTAATTGTAGTTTTACATTGAACTTTGGTGCAGGATCTCCCCCTGCCACGGGAACGCTTGGCGGAAGTCCCGGCTCCTGTACATCTGTAACACCTTCCGGTGCTTATACACAAGGTGTTTCACTTACCGCATCCAATACAGTTTTAGTGCAGGTAAATGTTGCTACTGTAGGTTCTTATTCAGTTTCAACAACAACAGTTAATGGCGTAAGTTTTAGTGCTACCGGAACATTTACAACAACGGGTATACAAAATGTTGTATTAACAGGAACAGGAATGCCTACAAGTTCAGGCGCACAAAATTTTGCTGTTACGTTTGGTACAAGCACTTGTAATTTTTCAATAACGTTTGCTGCAGTAACTGATTATTTTCCTACAACAGTAAATTCATTTTGGGATATAGGAAACATAAATAAACCTACCGATTCAATAAAATTTATTTCTACCTCTGCAACAAAATCTATTGGAGGCAATACTTATAATATTTTTACTTATGATAGTATTCCAACAACCGGTTCTCCAAGCGAATTATATTATAGAAAGTCCAGTGGACTTTATTATGAAAATTTTAATACACAAGCCCTTTTTGGATTTGATTCACCCGGTACACCATCTGATGTAGAATATATCTTTTTAAACGATAATGTTTCGCAGGGGGCTACGTGGAATTCTCCCAATATTACAGGTACTCAAAGCGGAATTTCTTATACAATATTTATTAAGATGACATTGTATCAGAAAGTCACAACCTCAATTACAGTAGGTAGTGTTACTTCATCAGATATTTTAAAAATGAAGTATGAATATTTTGTTACTAGTGCACCTGCAACTCCATTCTTTACTGAAGAAAGATGGTTTGCAAGAGGTATTGGATTAATATATAACAGCTTTAATGATGGAACTAATAATACTATTTATAATATTGGTGGATACCATGTATACTAAAAACTGATTGTTTTCCTTTAAATTATTTTACTACAAACGTGAGATGTAAAATCTCACGTTTGTAGTTTCAGGATTATTTAAAAGCGCTGTAATTTATTTATTATTCTGAAGTTTGAATTGCAGTCCATCAACTATGTCTCCATCCCTACTTTGCTTGATAGTAAAAGATATCGATGGAGAAGCTGTCATAAATATTTATAATAATTCTTGCTAAGCCGCTTTCACCTTTATCATTTTTTAAATATACTGTTCCGGATACTTCACCCATAACAGCCACCGGCACTTCAATTAATTTATAATGATTGGGTTCAATTGAAACACTCATCGTTGGCTTTATAATTTGCCATGGAACATTATCAAAACTATTTCTGTCGAGCCCGATATAATAATTAATATCTTCGCCCCAAAAAAATAATGGCTGCAACAAAAATTACAGTAAACAGTAATGGCTCCCTAAGAGTGGAAGGCGATTTTGAAATTGTAGATAAAGAAGGAAATGTGTATGATCTTGGAGGAAGAGAGATCGTTTCAATTTGCCGTTGTGGTCTTTCACAAAACAAACCTTTTTGCGATGCTTCTCATAAAGGGCACTTTGAACATGAAGCAATTGCTTTTGCCCTACCTCCTAAAAAAGTAATTTAGAAATATTTATTTTGTTTTTGCTTTTATGGCATTCATAAGGCCGCCAACATCAAAAAACTCGCTTGCGTTTATTATTTTGCCCTCCTTATTAAAATCGTAAGTGGCATAAAAGTTTACTGATGTGTGTACGCCAGACTTATGTACCCCATTCCAAATGCCATAATATCTTACACTGCCGTCAAACTCATGTGTTGCAGAATCTATGCCCGGCAAAAAATCAGGATAGTTTAATGTAAGGCTGTCCCAGTCAGCAATGTAAGCAGCTAACATTTTTCTCCAATCTGCTTTTGTTCCGGGTGAAGAACCATACGCTGCAGAATTCCATATAGTAGTATCAGCAACGGTTGTAGCCCATTCATCTAAATTTTCATTTTCAAAAGCAGTGATACCTTTTTTCAGCGATGCAAGATTTTTTTCATACAGTGATTTTGCGTCAGAAGTTTTTGGAGTAGGTTCACTCTTTACTGATTCTTTGCATGCGTATACAGAAAATGAGATGAGAATAAAAATGAGTATTCTTTTCATATATGATTTCTTTTAGAGAGCAAAAAATAAAATACTAAGGATAAGCAACCAGTTCTAAATTTAATACCTGGTGCATACGGTGTTTAAGATGCTTTATATAATCGGTTGCCACCCATTCAATAGTATTAGATACGTTTGATCTGCAAATTCGTTGGCTCATCTCCCCAGAAATATTTTTTACAACAATAGCTATCTGCCTGTTTAAAAAATACCAAAGCCGGATAAGATCTTCAGCATTCCATTGTTGGTAATTATTTATCGCAACCCATTTATCCTGGTTATAAATTATTGTTGGTTCATCTTCATACTGCGCAACAATAAACCTGTGAATATTGTTTTGCACAGAATCTATTAAATGGCCGATCAACTCTTTGTTACTCCATTTTGTTGGAGAAGATTTGTATGCAAGGTCATCTTCTGTTAGTGAATTTAATTTAGTGAAGAAATCGTTTATCAAAGTCTCAAGTTGTGGAGCTATTGAAGTCATGATACAAATTAAATATACAATGCCACAGATTTTCTGATAGCAACATTCATAATTACAAATTATCTAACTGCTTCATATCCTCCTAACACACCTTTTTTAGAAAAGACAAGTTGCCAGAGATGGTTATGTCGTGCACGGAAGGAGCCTGCATTGGAAAGAAGATAATACTTCCACATGCGGTAAAATCTTTCTCCATATTCATCTTTAAGTTCATCCCAATGCCTGTCAAAATTTTTGAACCATGCAACAAGAGTTGGATCATAATACGTTCCGAAATTATGGAGGTCTTCTATTTTAAAAATATGTTCTGCTGCTCCTCCTAATTGTTTAAGAGAAGGCAATACACAATTTGGAAAGATGTACCTGTTAGTAAATGGATCGATAGAAGTTGTTGTGTAAGGATGACATACAGAATGCAATAAAAATAATCCATCATCATTAAGGCATCGTGCAACAGTTTCCATAAACTTGCGATGATTTTTATAGCCTATGTGTTCCGTTAAACCTATGGCTACAACGTGATCAAATTTTCCGGTTACATCAAGGCAGTTCTGCAATCTTATCTCCACCGGTAATCCTTTACACATTTCTGAACCCAGCTCAACCTGCTTGGGAGAAACTGTAACGCCTGTTACTTTTGCTCCATATTTTTCAGTCGCAAATTTTGCAAAGGTTCCCCAGCCACAACCCATATCAAGAACATGTTGTCCCGGTTGTAATTTTATTTTTCTGCAAATAAGATCCAGTTTATTTTCCTGCGCCTGGTCAAGATTATCAGTATTCTTGAAATAGCCACAGGTGTACGCCATACGCTTATCCAGCATCAGTTGAAAAAGCCTGTTGCCAATATCATAAGAGCGCATAGCATTATTGGCAGCCTTACTTTTTGACTGCATGTTGAATAGCTTTGCAGAAAGTATATCAATGGTTGATCTGAATCCAAACTTTGCTTTTTTATAAAGATCTGCCCTTAGCACACGAAATGTAAACTCGTCTAATTTTTCAACATCCCACCATCCATCCATGTACGATTCGCCAAGACCTAAAGTTCCTTCGCTAAGTACACGCTTGTAAAATCCTTCATTGTGAACCTGCAGATCCCACGGATCAGAGCCATTTATTTTTATATCTGCCGGCGCTAAAATATCAGAAAAAATTTTTCTTAAATTTTGTGTACTCATAAATGATCTTAAGAAAGTTTAAGGTAATGTTTTTATCTTAAGAGCTACAAAAATTCTTTGATCGAAATTAATCCAGAACCCACAGGCGATGCAGCATGCATTGAAGTATGTAAAAAATAGATAATAATTATTTGCCTGAAATTATTTTGATTACTTTATTTTTTTCCGGGCTTATTAATGAGTAAATGGCAGAGTCAAAAAATTTGCCATCGTAAAAATAATTCTCTTTAAAAAATCCTTCTCTTATAAAGTTGTTTCGCTTCAAAAGTTTTATAGAAGATGAGTTGTTGGGATTTACATTAGCTTCTATGGAATGCAATTTCATTATTGTAAATCCATAATCCAAAATTGCGGTCATGGCTTCCTGCATTATTCCTTTGCCCTGATGTTTGGGATGCAGCGCATAGCCTATCTCCGCCCTGTAATGTTCTTTTGTAATATTCCAGAAGCATATCGTTCCAGCCAACGTATTATCCTGCTTAAGAGTAATTGCCCATGTAACAGCATCGTTATTTTTTCCGAGGTCATTCATTCTTTCTATCCATGATGCTGCTTCTGCGATAGTGGCTACAGGGATTGTATCTAAATATTGCAATACGTTTTTATCTGAGCGAAGAAAGAAAATCTCATTCACATCACTTTTTTCAACCCGCCTTAATAAAAGTCTTTCTGTATTTATAACAGGGAATGGATTGAAATTGATATGCAGCATCTTTTTTTAATATTGATATAAATTTAATTGGAAGATTATGATCTCATTCAAAGTTTATTTCATTCAATATTTTCAATTATATATTTTACAGTATTGATCTCTGCAACATCACCAGCAGATAATCCCATCAGCTTTATCCCCAACGGCGATTGTGGCGAAAGAGCTGTAACCGTAATTCCATCTATTGTTGCTTTGCCCAATGCAATGCTCATAAACAAATAACCACGGCTGGTTTTTATAAGGCTGCCATTTACAATTTTAGTTGGCGATAATAAAGGATTTATTTTTTCAAATGCAGTTTTTTTATCTGCCACGTCTTTTAATTGCCCACGAATATTCGCCTGCTCAATTTGCAGCATAGCCAATGCAGTTTCATGTTTATCGCCGGCAGTGCTTTTGGTTTCGTTGCTGCCGCTTTCTTTTAAGTCTGCCAATACTTTTTGCAGCAATTTTATCTTGTCATTTATTACCTGCAGGTAGTGGTTGTATATTTTTTGTTTCAGTGTCATTAAGAAATGAAAGATATAAAACCCCTGGTTATCTTTATAAAAATGATTGTATGGAACCTGTAAGAACATATTGCGATTATGTTATAACACTTGATAAGAATAATGTACATAGGCAATATCATGATAAAGAATATGGCTTCCCGATTGAAAGTGACAATGAATTGTTTGCAAGGCTGGTGCTGGAGATAAACCAGGCAGGGCTTAGCTGGGAAACTATTTTAAAAAAGAAAGATAATTTTTTTAAAGCCTACGAAAACTTTGACATAAAAAAAGTGGCAAAGTACAATGATAAAAAATTTGCTGCATTGATGGAGGATGCAGGCATTATAAGAAACCGGCTGAAAATAAATGCCGCCATTGAGAATGCAAAAGTGATACAGCAATTGCAAAAAGAATATGGATCATTTAAAAAATGGCTGGAACATAATCATCCATTAACAAAAGATGAATGGGTAAAGCTTTTTAAAAAGCATTTTAAATTTACAGGTGGCGAAATTGTAAATGAGTTTTTAATGAGTGCCGGGTATTTGCCCGGAGCCCATGCCGAAAGCTGCCTTGTGTATAAAAAAATTGCAAAGAAAAAACCGATGTGGATATTGGATGTTTTATAGACTTTTCATTTAATTAAGATTATTAAATTTTGTTGCGATGTATTCAGCAAAATTTTCATCACTCATTTTGTTGGAGGTACTTTCGTTAGTAACCGTATTTTTAAACTGGGGTGTTTCTGCCATGTAATGCATTAGCTGCTCCTGCGAAGTGCCTGTGCCGGTTAGGTGTACTTCCTCAGCGTTTTGCATGTGAGCGAGTATTTCTTTAAAAAATTTGTGCTGCAATGTTTTTGCATCATTGTGCTCATTCTTTTCGCTTGTGTTGGTTTCTGCACCGGCATTTTCAGCATAACCGAGTACGCTAAAATTTTGTGCTTCGGCATCTAATCTTCCAACTACTGTAGCATGATGAGTATCCATCCATACACCAAATTGTTTTTTGTTCTTTTGCGACATAATATTTATTTAGCAAGAGAGTAGCTAAAACCATACCCCGAATGATGTAAATTTTAAAGTGACATAACTATCTTCACTTAGAAATCCACATAACAGTATAAAAGAAATAATTAAGAGATGAATCAACAACGATCAAATGATCCGCTGCATGGCAAAACACTTGAAATGATCGTAACGCATTTGGTAGAAATGTATGGCTGGGAAGAACTGGGAAACATCATCCGCATCAATTGCTTTCGCGAAAACCCAAGTGTAAAATCGAGCCTTACATTTTTACGCAAAACACCATGGGCACGAAAAAAAGTAGAAGAACTTTATATTAATGGGTAAGTAAATGTTTCATTAGCTGTTTCATCATTGGGTGTGTGAACTATAATTTGTAATTTCAATAAAAGAATTTTATGAGAGCCATTGAAACTTCGGCAGCATTCGACGAGAATGGTCATATTATTTTGGATGACATACCTGCTATAAAAAATAAAAAAGTAAAGCTTCTTATTTTGATTGATGAAGAAGATACTAATAATGAATTTTATGATCTCTCAATGCAAGGTTTATCCAAAGCATATTCAG
Source organism: Chitinophagaceae bacterium (assembly GCA_036564845.1). Lineage (GTDB taxonomy): Bacteria > Bacteroidota > Bacteroidia > Chitinophagales > Chitinophagaceae > Ginsengibacter. Next base: position 12,357 of record DATCOF010000216.1, read on the forward strand.
TTGATGAACCTGAATACGACCAATCTGTAGTTAAAGAACCCAACCCGGAATACAAGAATGAAAGAAGGTAATATAGTTTTAGTTGATTTGCCACAATCTGGTGGTGGGTCTAAATTAAGACCTGCTTTGATTTTAAGACAGCTTCCTAAGTACAATGATTTTTTAGTTTGCGGGATCTCTACACAAATTAATAAGTACATAAAAGACCTTGATGAAATATTAAATGAGGATGATATTGATTTCCATCAAACGGGATTGCACAAAACTTCTTTGATAAGAATATTTTTTCTGGCTGTTGTTTCATCTCAAAATATTTCCGGCACTATTGGAAAAATACCTTTCCAATTACATAAAGACTTACTTCAGCGATTGGCAAAGTTTCTCACTACTTAAAATTCCTCTTTAATATTCTTAATAGAATTTTGCTGCAATATACAGCGCAAGATTTTCATCACTCATTTTGTTGATGTAAAAAATTGCGTTTGGTGCTCAAAATTTATTGAAGGCATAAATGAAAATACAAAACTTTGGAATGGCTTTGCAGTTGCCCGGCTTCGGTTGTTGGTCACAAGACCAAACAACGGCTCTGCTGGGGAAGACCAACGAGTGCGGGACTCATCCAGTGCTTTCAACATCGATACTGGTAAGCATCGTTTTGCTTAACTTAATAATTAAATGGATCATGCAAAAATGAAATATCTTGTTTGTTATTTCGCATCTCACATTTATAATTATGTTCCGCATCTTATTATTCCTTTTAGTTTTTGCTATTGGTATTCTTCATTTAAATGCCCAGGAATTATATATGCCTCGTGATGTAAAAGAAGCATACGCACGGCAGGAGCGGTCACCTGATGGGTATCCCGGAAAAAATTACTGGCAGAACTCCGGCCGCTACGTTATCAATGTAACTACTAATCCTCCAAACCGAAAAATCACTGGTAGTGAAGAGATCATTTATATAAATAATAGTCCCGTACCATTAACTTATCTTAATTATAGGTTCATCCAAAATATACACAAACCAACCAGCCTGCGTAATTATGATGTAGATTCAGGATATTTCACTTCAGGTATCCATATTGATAGCTTTAGCATAAACGGGCAAAAGCAAACGTGGGTCGAGCCGGAATATAATTCAACTTACAAATGGGTAAATCTTCCAACACCATTAGCACCGCATGATTCAGTAAAAATATCTTTTAAGTGGCATTATGATATTTCACTGAAAGCAAGGCGGGAAGGTATGATCGATTCCACCACTTATTTTATTGCTTACTTTTATCCACGTGTAGCCGTGGTTGATGATTACAATTGGTGGGACTACATGGATTTTACAGAACAGCAGGAATTTTATAACGACTTTAATGATTATACATTAAATGTAACTGTTCCTAAAAATTATATAGTGTGGGCTACAGGCACTTTACAAAATATTAATGAAGTATTACAGCCTGCATATTCAAAACGTCTTACAAAATCTTTTAATTCAGATTCGATAATTAAAATTGCTGACAAAGCAGATCTGTTACAAAAAAAAGTTACCACGCAAAATAATTTTAATTCATGGCAATGGAAGGCATCCAATGTTTCTGATGTTGCCTTTGGTGTGAGTGATCATTTTGTATGGGATGCATCAAGTGTTGTTGGTGATGATTCAACCCACAGACGTGTAAGCGTACAGGCATTGTACAATGACACTGCAATTGATTTTCACAATGCTGTAAAAGTAGGTCGTCATGCTGTAAGCTGGTTCTCTCATAATTGGCCTGGCATTTCTTACCCTTATCCCAAATCAACGATATCATTAGGCTTTGAAAACATGGAGTATCCGATGATGGTTAACTATGTAACCCTCACAGATATAAAGGCTGCTGCCAGTGTTGAAAAGCATGAAATTGCACACACATGGTTTCCATTTTATATGGGGATAAATGAAAGCCGCTATGCATTTATGGATGAAGGCTGGGCAACTACATTTGAGTATTTGATAAGCAGGGAAGATGTGGGGATTTCGGAAGCTGATTCAGTGTTTAAACAATTACGTGTGGCTGATTGGATAACAGACCCAACCAGCATTCATGACTTGCCAATTATTACGCCGGCAGATGTTTTAAAAGGGGTAGCTTATGGAAATAACGCTTATGGAAAACCTTCATTGGCTTACCTTGCTTTAAAAGATTTGCTGGGCGATATATCGTTTAAAAAATGTCTTCATGAATTTATGGATCGCTGGCATGGCAAACATCCTATACCATGGGACTTCTTCAATACATTTAATAATGTTTCCGGCAAAAATTTAAACTGGTTTTGGAACAATTGGTTTTTTAGTAATGGTTATATGGATGTAGCAATAGATAGTGTTAGCAATACAGCAAATGGTTATACTACTATAATTAAAAATAAAGGAGGTTTTGCTATTCCACTAAATGTACAGATTAATTATGCAGATGGCAGCAATGAGATGCATCATTACACTCCTGCTATCTGGCAGGTTAATGAAAAGCTTATTACCCTAACACTTCATCCGGCTAAACCGGTTAGATCTATTAAACTTGCAACCGGAATTTTTATGGATGCTAATGAAACAAATAATGAATGGGTTGCGAAATAGATAAGCAAACTCAATGCACTCTGTTACCCAACAAAGGGTTTGTACTTGCGTGGCTTCGGTTGTTGGTCACAAGACCAAACAACGGCTCTGCTGGGGAATACCAAGGGGCGGGAATTAAATCTTTCCCCGAAATTAAGAATTTGATTAAAGGCTTTGATCATTTAAATCAGATTTGTAAAATGGTAACTGGGGCAAGCGTCCGCTTGTGCCATGAGAGTAAACTGAATTTCATTTTGTATTTTGTGAAGCATGAGCCGCAAATATAAATTTGGAGACAGTGATAAATTATACTTTATAAGTTTTGCCGTGATAAACTGGATAGATGTTTTTGTAAGAAGAGAATATAAAGATGTTGTGTTGGAAAGTTGGAAACATTGCCAGGAAAAGAAAGGTCTTGAAATTTATGGATGGGTAATTATGCCAAGCCATATACACATGATAATTAGCAGTGCTGAAAATAAATTGGAAGATATTGTTCGTGATATGAAAAGCCATACATCAACTGCAATGAGAAAACAGATTACAGAAAATGCGACTGAAAGCCGCAGAGAATGGATGTTGTGGATGATGGAAAGGGCAGGAAAGAAAAACGGGAATAATAATGACTGGCAATTTTGGCAACAACATAATAAGCCCATCCAAATATTGGATAACGAAATGTTTCATCAAAAACTTACTTACATACATAACAATCCTGTTGAAGCAGGGTTTGTAGAGAGGGCCGAAGATTGGCTGTACAGCAGCGCCGGAAATTTTTATGGTAAGAAAGGATCGATTGAATTATCCTATATAATTTAATAAGCTTCCCAATAATTAATAAGCCCTACATCAGATTTGTATAATGGTAACTGGCGCAAGCGTCCGCTTGTGCCATGAAAAGAATTACAATTATTTAAGAGTTAATGATTACTGTTTTATTTGTTTTGAAAAATGAATTGATTGGAATGTTTGGTTTGTGCTGGTTGAAGTTTTGTTATAAGGCACAAGCGGACGCTTGCGCCAGCGAATTTTTTTTAATTATGAGAGATGATGTGCAACCTTGCGCCATAATGGGGGGACGCTTGCGCCAGCGAATTTTTTTTAATTATGAGAGATGATGTGCAACCTTGCGCCATAATGGGGAAAAATAAAGCAGGATATTAACTTTAAAAAACATTTCCGATAAATTGAATGTTGATGTAAAAAATTTTCTATAATCATATAGGAAAGTGTATTTTACTACAAAATACTTTCCAATGGATGATAATACTAAGTGGATTATTGTAGGGATTATTGTTGCTGTTATAATCATAGGAATAATAATATCCAATAAAATTTCAGATTTAAAAAAGAAGATAGTTGAAAAAGATTTACAAGCTGCCCACCAAGAGGGAGCGATAAGAGAAAGTGATTTATTAAATGAAAGAAAGCTATCTGACAAAGATTTAGAGATTGAAAAAATGATTGCTTCTGCAAAAGAAATAGCTAATAACATTGCTCAAAAGCAGTTTGCGGATTGGAAGGAAAAAGAATTAGAAACACATAGAAAAGTAATTTTTGATGTGGCAGTAGAAAGAGCGCAAGCAATGTTAGCTGAATGGAAAATATCAACAGAAAAGGGTTTTAGACAAGATGCGGTAACACGGAGCATGGGAGTAAATTTTGGTAAAATAACTGAACATTTAGTACCATTTAGCGAACACTTACAAACGTTTGATCCAAGAGATGTAAGATTTATCGGTAGTCCAGTTGATTTAATGATTTTTGACGGAGCGACACAAAAGAAAAGTACAATTGATATTTATTTTGTAGAAATAAAAACAGGTACAGGACAGTTATCAAAAAAGCAAAAAACCATAAGGGATGCTATCGAAGGGCATCGTGTACATTGGAAGCCTATTATAGTTCCCGCATTTAAATGGGACGTTGCGGATGAGGACGAAGAAAACGGCGAAGAGCCTTTCCCTGAACTTTAATAACCTTATTTAATTCTCTGTCTATTTTTTTAAGTTCCTTATTAGATAATTGATATTTACTTAGCCTACGTGGTCTAACAGGTATATAGTTACCTCACAAGACCAAACAACGGCTATGCTGGGGAAGTGTCTCGTCCTAAAATAGGTTTACACATAAAAACGTAAATCATGGA
>DATCOF010000217.1:0-18546 GCA_036564845.1 Chitinophagaceae bacterium
GCCGTGGGATAAGTTGGAATAACTATATCTTCTATCCATGCTTTTACTTCTTCTTGACTCATATCGCAACACATTTCGTATTTTTCAAAATTATTATTTTATTTTACCAGATTTAATGGAGTAAAACAGTATTCCAATGGATTTTCTTACTATTTTTTAATTTTAATTTTTAAATATGGAAGATGTAATAAAAAAGAGAGAAGGTTTTCAGGGGCAAAAGGCAATTGTAATTCCCAAGCAGATTCTTAATAACAAGTGCGCAAAAAATAATATTATAAACACCTTGTATGTAACAGATATTGGCTATTACCCGAAAGCTAAATTTCATTACAGGGAAAGAATTCATGGGGCAGAACAACATATATTAATCTATTGCCACGAAGGAAAAGGGAAATTAAAAATCCGCAAAACTGAATATGAAATTGAAGCTAGAGATTTTTTTACCATACCTATAAAAACTGCTCATACTTATGCAGCGGATGAAAAAGATCCATGGACTATCTTTTGGATTCACTTTAAAGGAACTGTTTCCAATCAAATTGTATCCAGCATAGAAAAAAAAAACGGATTGAAAGGATTTATTCTTAACAATGAAAAAAGTATTGAGCTCTTTAATGAAATTTATACACAACTGGAGCGAGGGTACAGAAGCGACAACCTTATATACGCAAATATGTGCTTATGGCATTTTTTAACAACATTTCTTTTTAATGATAAATACGATACATCCGGTAAATTAAGCAATAAAGATTCTATTGACCTGGTTATAGATTACCTAACCAATAATATTGATAAAGTGTTATCGCTGGAAGAAATGGCCAAAGAAGTAAATTTATCCCCATCACATTTTTCTTTTTTATTTAAAAAGAAAACAGGCTTCTCTCCAATAGAATATTTTAATCACCTGAAAGTTCAAAAGGCCTGCCAGTATCTTCTTTTTACCAAACTCAGGATAAAAGAAATATCACAGGAACTAGGTATAGAAGACCCCTATTATTTTTCAAGGATATTTACAAAAATAATGGGCTTGTCTCCTAATATATATAGAGAGAAAAGAATTCATTAAACAAGAATTTTGGAAATCGCATCTGCAATCGACACAGCACATATACTTTTACCTTTACCAGTATCACCAAAAAAGATGGTGAATTCATTTTTTTGAAAGAATGCCCCGAAGTGGGGTAATATGTCAGTTTGGTGTTTGGCATCTTCGATGCGTTGTATGGCCGTTCTAATTGATCCTCTAACTTCAGTTGCATTTAACGAGGTAGTGACCTCTAATAACGGTATATTAGATAAATGTTCGTCTTTTTTGTCCCTGTCACTAAAATTATGTTTGCCGAGAATAATTTCTTTAAACTCCTCATCCGTACCTCCCATTGTAAAAAAATCACTTATATCTTTACCTTCTTTTTCTTCTATCCACTTAGGAAGTATGATATAATCAAATTCTGAATCCTTAGTGTAACAAGGGTTTGAAACTGTTTGTAGGAAATTAACCCTATCAACTGGGAGAATACATATTTGCCTTGATTCATAATGATTGAAAATCAACAAAGTATACTTTTTTTGATTCTCAAAAATTCAAATCGTTTCCAAGTCAAAATCCCTGCAAACTCAATACTGACAATATTTCCAAAGAACTATCTATGATAACAACGCAACGCTAATGATTGTACTTATAGATTTATAAGCAGAACATTCGTGAATATATTTTTCAATAAATAAAAAAAATGTTTTCTTTTGCTCTGCTATTACCGGTTGTGTAGTAGTCAGGTTCAATCTTTCTTGCAATTTTTGAGTTAATAATATTGCAGTTGGTTCTATCTCTTCTATAAGACAATTTCTAAAAATAGTTTTGAATTCTATTGTCATTTTATCAAGCCACATATTTATATCTGCACCTGTTAAATTTTTTCTTGTAATTATGGCTCTTTGCTTATCAAAGTCCCAATCAGTAGGTTTAATTTTTTCCACAGCACTCAGATACACCCTTTGCCCATTATATTTGGCTTGCATAACTATTAAAGTAGGCTCTGTAGAATTTTTATTTTTTAAATAAAATCGAGGTTCTGGGATTGTCATATAAAATGCCGAAACTGATGTAAGAATTCAAATAAGTCGACCGTTTGGCGACCCAAAGTGTTTGTAGAATTATCAATCTTTTTATTAAAAAAGATACTTAAAAAAAATGCGCAATAACCTTAGAAAGGTTTGTAAAAAACTACAAAAATTTAGAAAGAAAAAGACTTTCCTGGCGAGGCCACAACCTAAAATTTAAACCCCTGCTGCTGTGGAAATACAAAAACTTTGGTGAAAGCAATTCACATTTTGGGTTACGGATTTCTATTATATAAAATCGGTTGGTTGAATTAACCCTATGGGTACTGGCGGGTTCACCAGTTTTTTAAGAAGAAATAAAGTCACTGAAATATTTTGTTCAAATTCTTTCTCTTGAGATATTGTCACATTTAATTTCGGTTCCATAATAAATAAACAAGGGAAAGAAAGTAATCAGCACTATCCCATATTGTGTTTCAAAAAAAGACTCAGTAAAAGCATAGGCAATTAACAATGTCACAATAAAAGAAAGCTCTCTGCTTTTTCTTTTAAGCGCTAATCGTACCATGCTATAGCATATGAAGATAAAAGCAAGCAGCCCTAAAATGCCTATTTGTAAAACTGATTCCAGGAACTGGTTATGCGTATTATATCCTAAAAATCCAAGATCTGATCCTCCGGGTTCACCTATGTACATTTTTGTTGAAATATATTTTTGATCAAGAAAATTTTGAGCATCACCCGGGCTTACTCCAATTAACCATGCATTGTTCTCTGTTAATATTTGCGAAACAAAACGCCATTCAAGTAACCTGAATTGTAAACCATTAAAATAAATTGCCGGAGAAAATTTTTGTTGCTGGATCATACTGATATTACCGGAAATTATTTCATTAAATCTTTTGCTTACAGGATTACGGGTTATCATAACTAACGTAATAATTGCTATCCCCATAAATATTAAAACAGAAGCGATACGTCTCTTTTTATTATTCTTTTTTAAAAAAATTATTAAATAATATAAACAACATACTGCAGAAAAAATAATAACCAGTTTAGAAGAAAGCATTACAATGCAGAAAAGAAAATAAATGATAAGCAGGAAATGAATAAGCTTATTATAGAAATATAAATTCTTCGCGGTAATTTCCAGCAGATAAATAAGCCCGATGAATATTAGAATAGATACCTGCACTGCATGTTGCTTAAACGGACTTGCCAATTGATGATAAAAAAAAACTTCTTTTTCTGCGTGCAAAAAATAATACTTGTTTAATGCTGCAACAAAGCAATATAAGATGGCCACGAAAAGTATCCATACATAATACCTCATTAGCTTTTGGCGCATTAAAGGAGTTATGTAATTACTGCAACAAAGCGCAAACGGAATAAAGATCAGTGCGCTTTTTATTCGCAAATGTGTTATGCTTTCCGGCAAATTATGTGTGTATAAAAGCGAGGCAGTCTGTAGTAAATAAAATATACAACAGCCGATCGTAAAGTTGTTTTTTATATTCTTATTAAAGAACATACCTGTATCAATTTTATTTTTAAACAGGCTTGTTAATAATATCAATGCCATAACAATACTACTTATTGCCCTGAACGAACAAATGACGCTGATAAAAAAAATAATGTAGAAAAAATAAAGCAGGTGATACAAATATTTTGAAGTGTTCATTCCATTATCATTTCAAAATTTATTTAGAGAAGAAGAAAAATATTTATCATGCAGGGGATGTCCCACTGCGTTATACTTTTGAGCTGGAGGACGTACGTAGTGCCATTCTACTTTTTACATATTTATATATTGACAGCATATACCCAATAACAAACCCGGCAATAAAACCTAAAACCAATGATTTGAAAAGCTTGGGCGATTCAGGATTTTTAAATTTTGCAAAGTCGTGCAAAACCTGTACAGCACTGGTAAATCTTAGATCTTCCTGGTATCCGATAAGCTTTTCGTTTAAACTCATCATTTGGCCGGTGATATTTGATATGTCAACAATAAATGATGATGAACTTTTAGTGTTATTGTTAATACTGTTTTCAATATTTCTTTTTGTGGAGTCTAATTTTATTATTTCGCTTTTCGTTTTTTCTATAAGCTGGGTAAGATTTGCTCTTTTGCTATTTAATTTTTCTTTAAGATAGCCGCCGTTTTCAAGTCCGTGAATGATGCCTTTCTGCAGTTCATCCAATACGCCGGTATCTTTTACCAAAACCTCCACCATAAAACCATTGGGATTATTTTGAATGTATAATTTTTGTATTTCTGATGCAGAGATCTTACTTACTTTTTTCAGCATCTCCGACTCACAATTAAAATCTTTATTCAATGCATCATATTCACCTTTTTTTAATAGCTCATTCCAGTTTTCAATGATGTTAATGTGTTCAGTATTTGTAAGTGTAAAGGAATGTAACAATAATGTGGAGGAATATCTCTTTGGCAAAATTGAAAATAATAATGCGCCAACGAGAATACCGGCAATAGAAGATATTGCTATCAGTCTGCCATACCTGTTGCAAAAAGAAATTATTTTTTCAACAAGGGTTATCAGGTCAAGATCATCTCTTTTACTTTCTAAATCATTACGATCTTCTGCCATAGATGCGTGGAAATGTTTTTAAATTAATGCGCACAGTTAAAAATATTAATACGCATTTTACAATAAAGGGTTGCTTTACTTTCCTGTTGCAAGCAACCTAACACCATTGATTTTCGTATCCATTTCAGTATGCAGAAAAATAATAACAAAAAACTTTTTTCAAATTTTATTGTACTTAGCATAATCCAGGGCGCTAATTTGCTGCTCTCACTTCTTGTTATGCCGTATGTAATAATGAAAGTTGGTGCAGATGGATTTGGTGCTATTGCCGTTGCACAGATGGTGATGACGTATCTCTCTACTATTTCGGATTATGGATTTACACTTACTGCCACAAGGGATATTGCAATATATAAAGAGGATCATGCAAAAATTTCGAAGATCTTTTTTACTGTGCTTACATCCAAATTATTAATAACTGTATTGCTATTTATTTTGTTATTTCTGCTGGGAATGTTTACACAAATTTTTGGTGATCGCTTCTTATTATATGCACTTGGCTTTGCATATGTTATCGGGCAGTCTTTGTTTGTGAACTGGTTTTTCCAGGGAGTAGAAAAAATGCATTATATAACTATCAGCACATTGGTTGCACGAATAATATTTGTTGCGCTGGTATTTATTTTTATTCATCAAAAAGCTGACAGTATCTTATATCTTTTATTTTTTGGAATTGGAAATATCATCGCCGGATTACTAAGTATTTATCTCGCCATCCGTATTTACAAATTAAAATTTATCCGGCCACGACGAATTGATCTTATCAGCGAATTAAAAGAAGGATGGCAGATAACTATTTCCAGCCTTACTGTCAACTCTTATTTTTATAGTAATGTTATTATCCTGAGATTTTTTACCAGCGACCTTGTTGTTGGATATTACAGTATCGCTGAGCGTATTCTTTTTGGTGTAAGGCAGATAATTACACTCTTTGCACAGGTTGTATATCCGCATGTTTGCCGGCTTGCTAAAAAAAGTAAACAGGAAGCGAATGCTTTCTTTAAACAAATTTATTTGCCATTTTTGTTGTTGATATTTTTAGGATGCTGTGTTCTTTTCTTCTTCTCAAAACAGATCATGTTTATATTTATAGGTAATGAATATTTTCTACCTGTTTTGTTGCTGCGGTTGCTGAGTTTTGTGCCGGTTATTGTATGTCTCAATATTCCTGCTTACCAGGTTCTGCTGGCTTTTGATCATAAAAAAAGCTATGTACAAATTCTTACTTTAGGAACTGTAGTAAACCTTATCGCAAATATTTTATTGATAAATGTATGGGGTGCAACAGGCACAGCGATCAGTATTATTATTACAGAGTTGTTTATAACCGTTGGACTAAACCTGGAATTATATAAAACCCATTTAATAAGTTTTATAAAACCCGAATCATTACATACAAAAAGTATTGTTGTGTAATGCAGTCTGGTACTGTATATGAGCGTACAAATTTATTTTAAAAATAATTTTAGCAGCAAACCATGATTGCAATTCTTAGATCAATTTAGCATGAGAATAAATAAATATTTCCCATTTGCTTTTATTTACTTCTTTATAAATTCCCTGGCATTGCCTTTTGGCTTAACCTATACAGCCATCTTAAGTCCTTTATTTTATTGGTGGGTTGTTACCAATCGCAAAAAAGAAATTGTGTTGCCGTTCATTGTATGTTTAGCGCCGTTTTTTATCATGCATTTAATAAATGGGGTTGAACTTAAAAGTTATTTCATATCAGTTTTAAATTTTATTGCAGTCTATATTTTTTGCCAGGCATTTTTTACTTTTCTAAAGATTTGCAATGACCCCGAAAAAATATTCAGACAATTGCTGGTGATAAATTTTATTCTTTGTCTTATTGCTATTCCAATTTATTTTACTTCCTCTGAAAGTCTTGTTTGGATGAATAATGCTTTAACAGAAGGAGTACATGAATTTAGCCGGCTAAAATTATTTACCTACGAAGCGTCCTATTATGCAACCTTATTTACACCATTATTTTTTTTTTATTTGCTTCAAATAATTTTAAATCAAAATAAGATTAATAGCTGGTTGTTGCTGCTAATACTTCTCTTACCTTATGTACTTTCTTTTTCAATCGGTGTAATAGCTTCTGTTTTTATCGCAATATTTTTTGCTTACGCACTTTATTTTAAAACACTCACAAAGAAAAAAAGGATACTGAATATTTTTATGCTTACTGCAATTATATCGGCGTCTGTATTGGTTATTGTACTATTGTTCTTTCCGGAGAACAGTATTTTTTTAAGATTTGAAAATATTTTATCAGGGCATGATACATCCGGTAAGGGACGAACATTTGATGCGTTTATTTTAGCCGGTCAAATTCTTGAAAAGAAAAGTTTAGCATGGGGCGTTGGTCCCGGCCAAATTAAAATATTGGGAGGGGATATTGTAAGAAGCTATTATCTCTACGACCTGGATTATACGGATATTGCTATTCCCAATGCCGCTGCAGAAACGCTTGCAATTTTTGGATGGGTAGGTTTTTGTGTAAGAATATTAATTGAGCTATCCCTGTTTTTTTATACAAAGGTTTGGAAGAACTACTACCAGCTGCTATTATTTCTTTTTATTTTTCTATACCAGTTTACAGGAAGCTTCATCACTAACATAGCTGAGTATGTGATCTGGATTCTGGCTTTTACAAATGCCTTTCCGCAGTTTGATGTAAAAATATTTTATCGCAAACCTATGCCGAAATTAGAAACGAACCGATGATAAAAGTAGTGATGATAGCACGATCAACATTACTTACTGCAAAAGGCGGCGATACAATACAAATTTTACAAACAGCTAAAAGCCTTACCGATACTGGTGTTGCGGTAGATATTAAGTTGACGGATGAAATAATTAATTATAATCAATATGATCTCCTTCATTTTTTTAATATAACCCGCCCTGCAGATATTCTTTGTCATTTAAAAAGAACAGAAAAGCCTTTTGTGGTTTCACCCATATTGATTGATTACAGTGAATATGATAAACATCACAGGAAGGGAATTTCTGGAATATTATTCCGATGGTCATCCGCCGATGCTATCGAATACTTTAAAACTGTAGCCCGGTGGCTGCGTGACACCGATACGCTAATGAGCTTTTCTTATCTACTGAAAGGCCAGCGGAGATCAGTAAAAAAAATATTGAATGAGACATCAATGTTGCTTCCTAATTCTAAACTCGAATATGAGCGCATAAGTGATCAATATAAGTATTTCGGTAACTGTCTTATTGTTCCAAATGGAATTGATCCTGCATTATTTCAATTTGATGAGACAATAAAAAAGGATGATTGCTTGATTATTTGTGTAGCAAGAATAGAAGGAATAAAAAATCAAATAAATCTCATCAAAGCGCTTAATAAAACAAAATTCAATTTATTAATTATCGGAGCAGCTGCACCCAATCAGCTTCGGTATTACAAAAAATGTAAAAAAATTGCAGCTGATAATATTTCGTTTATTGAGAATCTTCCTCAGTTGGAGTTGATAAAATATTATAAAAAAGCCAAAGTGCATGTATTGCCCAGCTGGTTTGAAACTACGGGCCTTAGCTCCTTAGAAGCAGCATCCATGGGGTGCAGCGTTGTTATAAGTACTAAAGGGGATGCTAAAGAATACTTTCAGGAGTATGCTTTTTATTGTGACCCGTCATCTCCTGAAAGTATTTATGCGGCTATTGAAAAAGCCTCCATGCAGGAATGCAATGAAACCCTGCGCAAAAAGATATTTGCAAATTACACATGGCAACAGGCAGCCATACAGACAAAAAGTGCGTATAAAGATGTAATAAGAAATTATGGCACTAAGAATAGCAATATTAGGAACAAGAGGAATACCAAATAATTATGGCGGCTTTGAGCAAATTGCCGGGTACCTTTCAAAAGGTCTTGTAGAAAAAGGGCATTCAGTAACGGTTTATAATTCTCACAAACATCCTTATAAAAAAAGCAGTTGGAATAACGTGCAGATCGTTCGATGCTTTGACCCTGAATTTTTAATTGGATCTGCCGGGCAATTTGTGTACGATCTTAATTGCATACTTGATACACGCAAGAAAGATTTTGATATCATCCTGATGCTTGGATACACCAGCAGCTCAGTCTGGAGAAATTTGTATCCTAAAAATTCTGTTATAATTACGAACATGGATGGGCTTGAATGGAAGCGATCGAAATATTCATTGCCTGTTAGAAAGTTTTTATTATACGCAGAAAAACTTGCAATAAAAACCCGTGGATTCTTTATCGCAGATTCATTGGCCATAAAAAAATACCTGGATGAAAAATATAAGATCAACAGCAAATACATTTCTTATGGGGCAGAAGTGATAAATGAGATAAATGAAAATGTATTTGATGAATTCAAGTTGTCAAAACATAATTATTTTTTGCTGATAGCAAGGATGGAACCGGAAAATAATTTAGAAGTGATACTTGATGGATTTTACAATACTGAATCTTGTAAAACATTTATTGTAATTGGGAATACAGAAAATAAATTTGGAAGATATCTTCTAAACAAATACAAAGATGATGAACGTATTAAATTCATCGGGCCAATATTTGATGATAAAAAAGTGAGAACGCTTACCACTTATTCCTCTATTTATTTTCATGGTCATAGTGTTGGCGGAACGAATCCATCTTTATTGGAAGCTATGGCAGGAAAGGCTTTAATTGCTGCTCACGATAATCTCTTTAATAAAACTGTTCTTAATAACGATGCAATATATTTTAACGATGCGTCAGATATTTATAAGATAATAACAATTAATACAAGGGCAGAACGTGAGGAATTAATGATCAGTAATAATTTCTATAAAATAAATGCTGAATTTAATTGGGAGAAAATAATCAATTGCTATGAGGAGTTCTTTTATGAATGTTATGCCTCAAAGAACAATGAAGCAATTGTTATTAATCACAGGTATGTTGCTTAAAAATTACACCACATTTTTTTTCCTATTTTACCAGTACAATGTAAAAGCCCTTTCTCTTACCAAGGCAACCTTTACACTACTCTTTTCGTTATAATATAGGAGTTAACACAATAAATTATCCGGTCTTGAGTCCTTCTAAAAGTTATAACCAAAATCTGCTGATACGAAATGATATTTTATCAACCCTTGCTTATTTTGACATCTTTACTTATCCCTTAAAAAAAAGAGAGATATGGTTGTTTCTTCCGAATATTTACGGTCATGCAGAGTTTGAAATGGCTTTACAGGTATTAGTTGATAACTGTTTAATTTTTAAACTTGGTGAATTTTATAGCCTGCAAAATAACTATGCAATAGCACAAAGAAGAAGTAAAGGGAATGATAAGGCTGAGATACTTTTAGCAACAGCAAAAAAAGTTGCGTTATTATTATCAGGATTTCCGTTTGTTATAGGAGTGGCTGTTTCGGGATCGCTTTCTAAAAATTACGCTGATGATACATCTGATATTGACCTGTTTATTATTACAGCCAGCAATCGTTTATGGATCGCAAGAACGATAATGCATTGTTTTAAGAAACTCACATTTTTGGTTAATAAACAACATTTTTATTGCATGAATTATTTTGTAGATGAGGATCATGTTGAAATAGCTGAAAAAAATATTTACACTGCTACGGAGATTGCAACGCTTATGCCATTGGAGGGCAGCGCAGCTTTTGAAAAATTTTATTCTGACAATGCATGGACAAAAACATTTTTGCCAAATAAATATTTACGGGTATCCTCGGCACGGTCGATAAAATCTTCATGGGCAAAATGGGCGATAGAAAAATTGTTAAGCAATTCTGTTGGTAGCATGCTGGATAATATGCTGATGAAAATAACGGCGAAAAGATGGGAGAGAAAAACACTGAAAAGAAAACTAAATACAAGGGGAATGATCATGGGAATGTCTGCCACTAAATTTTGTGCAAAGCCGGATCCCCAAAATTTTCAAAATAAATTCATTGATCTCTACGACAGAAAAGTATTTGAATTGCTGCATAAAAAAATAATAGTAATGAAGCCGGCTAATTAGGCCGTTGCTGATCTCTATTTCTTCTTTAAAGAGATAATGTAATAATCACCTACATACTTCCACGGCCATTTTGTTTTTAATATATTTTCTTTTTGCTTTAAAAATGTAAAAAGCTTTGGATGCTTTTCTGCAAAACCTTCCATGTAAGAGGGCGGTACAATAGTGCATAATCCTTCCACACTTAACAGATCAAAAGAACTTTTTAGTTTTGAAATAATAAATGAAGAATTGTAATACCAGCAGTTAAAATATTCGCCTTGCACATGCGCTTTTCTGCCCTTGCTGTTAAAAAATCTTCTTGTTGCAGTTTTAAATTTTCCTTTAAAGATGAGGAGCGTTTCCCATAGACAAAACTTAGGTAAAACCACTAATGTTACTACACCGCCGGGGTTTAATAAAGCATCAAAATATGCTAGGACTTTACTTAATTCATTTGTACAATTCAATCCGGCGAAGTTTGAAAAGATTGCATCATAGGGACCAATTTTTTGTAGCTGATCCAGTTGAGTGAAAGAACATAATTCATAACTGATATTGTTTTGCAAATTATTTTCCTCTACTTTTTCTTTTAAAACCTTTTGCATTCCTGCAGATATATCAGCCGCATGAATATAGTGGCCTTGCTGTGCAAAAAATATTGCGTCTTCACCAGTGCCTGCATTTAATTCCAGGATAGAACTGTGTGCTGGTAAGTATTTCAGCAAATGATCTCTTACCCTTTGCCTTTTGTATTGGATGATCGTATCGTTGTTATACAAATTATCAAAGCCCGGCGCCTGTAATGTAAAAGCGGCTTCAGCATGCTGCTCATTTATATGAGGGTATGTTTTTATCACTATACTTTTTCTAACCGGTTTAGTTTTATTTTTTCAACAAACGTTGCAGGTAGATAATAAAAACCTGAAAGCGCTTTTTTTAAAGTGAATAGATTTGTCTTTAATGGATGTGTAAATAATTTTATCATGTTCTCAAAAGCTAAATGCTTACGATAACTTCTGTGAACGTATCTGTGCAGTTGCTTATAAAATTGGGGTTGGTATGTATTGCGGAACATTAATGCCATCTCGTTTGAATCTGTCCAGTTTGTTTTTTCTTTTAATTGCAATTTTACTTTTTCATAAAATACCGTTCCGGGTAATGGATAAGAAACAGAGATGCCGATCTCGTAAGGCAGTAATTCATTTATCATTTTCATGGTAAGTTTTATATCCGCTTTGGTTTCGCCGGGATAACCAAACTGGATAAAGAATGAAGGATTGATGCCATACTGTTTTAAAAGTTTTACAGCTTTATAAATTTGGTCAACGGTAATTCCTTTATCCATTGCATCTAATATTTTCTGTGAGCCGCTTTCAGCGCCTATCCACACATTATCACAACCTGCACGTGCCAAAGCAGTTACGTAACTTTCCTGCAATAACAGGTCTGCTCTCGATTGTATCTTAAACCTGAATTGTAATTTTTCTTTTTTAGCAAGTTCAGCCATTTCATTTACCCAGCCGGGTTTTAATCCAAATATGTCATCGCAAAACCAGATATGGTCAAACTGATATTTCTCTTTTAAAAGTTTTAATTCTTTAATTACATTTTCAGGAGATCTTGAATTGTAACGATTGCCATATATCGGCTTTGCACACCAGTTACATTTAAAAGGACATCCTCTTGTTGTGCCAATGTTCATAGAAAAATAACCCGCATGTTTTAACCATGATTGTTTGTATGGCGTTATGTTCACAAGGTCCCATGCAGGTAAAGGCAAAGCGTCTAATTCTCTAATAACCGTTCGTCTGGATGTTTTTTTTAAGGCATCATTATCTTTAAATGCAAGCCCCTGTATTTGTGTATAATTATTTTGTTTGTTATTTATTGACTGCGCCAATTCAAGCAATGTAAATTCTGCTTCGCCGATCAAAATAAAATCTGCTCCTTCATTTAAATATTGCTCATATTGATCTGTTGAATCAGAGCTTGAAACAATTACGGTACATCCTCTTTCTTTTGCAAGCTTTATCATTTTAAAAGCTGCATCACGCATATTTGTAAGGCACATTTTTGTGAGATAGTTAAATCCATCATCATAGAGCACAAAAAGATCCGGCTGATGTTCATCCAAAGCGCTAATAATTTCTTCGGGCTGTTTTGAAAACATTACATCAAATAAAGAAACATCAAAACCATTTTCTCTCATTAAAGAAGCTGCGTACAAAGTTCCCAAAGGTGCGTATGGCTGGCCTATTGCCCATTGCTTGGGATCAAAGCGCAAAAAATATGAATGAGAAAAAAGTATTTTCATTTGCTTTTAAATATTTGCAGCCGGTGAAAGATTTAAATAACAAACACACTTAACACAGGTACTGTTGGTATCAATATCTAATGTTTTTCTAAACTGCTTTGCTTCATTGCTGTTAAGAATATCACTTAGTGAATCTGTTTTTATATTACCAATTGGTAGATGAAAAAAACATGGACGCACAGAACCATCCGCTTCAATAACTGTTGACACCCAGGGAGCATTACATTTTTTATAAGGGAAAGAATTTATTCCATGCAATGCACTGTAATAGAAATATATTTTCTGGATTTTCTCCGGCGATTCTGCAATAAAATGATTTTCAAAATCATGCTTGTATGATGTTAGCAGATGTTCTATCACAGTTTCCAGATACGGTAATTCATCTTTTGGGATCATAATTTCTTCCTGTCTTGGCACATCCCATTTCACCTCGCGATTAAACGCTTCACTGCTTACATCTGCAGGCAAAAAACTAATTTGTTGTAAGCCTAATTGCTTTGCACTGTCAATGATCTGAGGCCATTTTTGGTAATTCAATTTATGGATCACTGTTCTGCCGTTGACTTTATAATCTTTATCAATTGCCCTTATTGCTTTTATTCCTTCTTTCATTTTGGAATATGCACCAGGAATGTTTCTTATTGTATCATGCAAAGTTTCATCTCCATCTAATGAAACAATTATATCATTAACAAGATCTACTAATTGTTCTGCATTATTTTTAAGCGTAAGGCCTGTTGATAATAATGTGACTTTTATGTTTTCCTTTTGAAGTATTTCGCAGAAAAGAAAAAAGTTTGGATTGAGCAAAGCCTCACCACCCGACATGAGCACTTGTCTTGTTCCAAATTTTCTAAGAGAGGTAAGCAGGCCGGTTATGTCATCTTCAGTTAGTTGCTTTAGGTTTTTATTGCCTTTCCAGATGTCACACATTATACAGCGGCAATTGCAGGCGCTGTGCGGCATGAGTATTACGATCGGCAAGGCAGTGATGGTATCCGTTTGTAAAGTGCGGTACCTTTTATAAGTATGATATAATGATTGTGTACTCACTTATTTTTTTATTTGTATCCAAGGAAACGGCTGATGCTTCCCTAATAATTTATTTATAATTGAATTTCCCGGCGACAATATCGTGTATTCAAAATCTTTAAGTTCATTAATTGTGTGATGAAAATAATGATCTGCCATTTCGGAATTACCCAGGGAAGTGTAATAATTTTTTGTTCTCTCAGCTGCTATCTCCACTTCTTCGTCTTCATAAAAATGCGTGTCTAAAATATGTATCTCACCATCTGCATTTAATAATGGAAAAGCAGTGCTTACTATTTCTTTTAATGACGGGAAATACTGGATAGACGCGGCAAACACAATACTATCAAACGAACAGAAAGTTATTTTATCATGGATGTCTGCATAAATAAAACTCAGGTTAGGTTTTTTATCAAATACTTCAAAAGCCTGTTTTAATTCAGTGAGATTTATATCGAGTCCCGTAACTTTTGAATTTTTTATATCAGCCATTTTAGCTGACAGCCATCCGTTGCCGCAACCGATCTCTAAAATTTTTAACGGCTTATTTTTTTTATTGAGATAATTTATAAGCCTCTTGCATGAACGTTTTCTTATCAGCCATTCATTGTAATGAATGTGATGGGGATAAATGTCAGGAAGCAATGCAACTTCTTCGTTGGTGTAAATCCTTTTTTCTTTTTTTCGGATGCTTATGTATTGTTCCTCAAAGTTGTTGGCATCAGAGGGCAGGTCAACTATATTTTCATTATTGAATATTGAAAAATTAATCATTGGAATCACAGTTAAAATCCTTGTATCTCCGGCTGCCGGTATTTCCAGAATCGTTGCAATAATTTTATCTCGTAAGGATATTTATAAAGATTGATCTTATACCGCAGCCCTGAAACTGTTTGTATAACTTTTCGTTTAAAATTACTCAACCTGATATCTGTAACTGTTGGATAATATCCATTCAACACTGTCTCAAAGTTTCTTATTTTATCTATCATCTCCGGTGTAAGCCATGGTGTAAGCGGATTCTTGCGCATGTCAAAATTTTCCCATTGCGGACTTATCCAATCTTCCAATTTTTGCGGGAATGAAAATCCATTTGCCAATACCTGTTTAAATAATTCTGAACCTTCAGTAGGTACAGGGCTGTAAGTGTACAAAACGATCTCGGTGTTTGGATTTATGTGTTTTATTTTCTTAATAAAGTTGATCTCAAAATCAATTTGCTTATCAACCTCTTTGGCAGTAGCGGCAGGTGTTCCAAGTACAAACGAATATTCAGGGATGATGTCAAACTTTTTCATTCGTGCAGCAAACTCTGCTATTTGTTCGCCTGTTTGTGTGCCGCCTTTATCCAGTTGTTTCAGGATGGCATTGTTGCCACTCTCTGCTCCAAAGAAAATTATTTTACAACCTGCTTCACGCATAAGCGCCAGCGATGAATCTTTAAATTTTGACATCGTATCTATCCGTGCCATTCCCCACCAAGTCATTTTTTCTTTTTTTATCAACTCACAAAATTCAACCGTGCGCTTCTCGGAAACAAAGAAATTATTATCATGAAACTCTATCGCATCAGCGCCCCAGTTATCTTTAATATATTTTACATCTTTATAAACTAACTGTGCAGACTTGGCTTTCCATCTTGCTTCGTAGGTAGGAACAACTGCGCAAAAAGAACATGTGAACGGGCAGCCAATACTTGAATGATAAGCCAACGTTTTTTCTCCCAAATAAGTTTTGCCAAGATATTTTTCTATGGGATAAATGCTGTTGAGTTTATCATACGGTAATGGGTTTAGCGTATCCTGTTCTATCAGATCTTCTTTAATTGTTTTGACAATATTATCTCCTGATCTGTAGATAATATTTTTTATCAGTTCATAAGGTTCATTATTTTCCAATGCATCAATCAATTTTGGAAAGCAATTATCACCGGGACCATTAATTACAAAATCAATATAACCTGAAGTAAGCACTGATTTGTATTGATTGGTAGGAAAGTAACCTCCCCAAATAATTGTGACTTCAGGAAATTTTTCTTTAATAATTTTTGAATAAGGAATGGCCTGTTTTAATTGCGGGCCGGGCATTACAGTAAAACCAACATATTTGATGGTTCCTTTTTGCAAATGCTCCATAATTTTTTCAAGCGGATCAGGCTCACGGTTACCGTCAACAATTACCCAATCATATTTTTCATTTACTGAAGCAGCAATGTTTAAAATAGAATTTGGGATACGGTGTTTGGCTATGGCGCTGCGGGGATTGAATAATAAAATTTTATGCATGAATTTTATGCCAGGTTTATTAGTTCTGTTATTATAAATACGGGTTTCAGAAGTAAAGGTTGCCTTAAATGTGATCAGGGATTTGCAGCACAACCCTTTTGCATCGGTGACGTATTTATATTATAAATCTTATAGCATCAATGCGGCTTAGCGACCTTAAAAAATTAGTAATGGGATCAAATGGTTTTTCTGTTGAGAAAGAACCCGCCGAGGCGTATGATCTATGGGCAGGAAATTATGATAATCAACCCGGCAACCTGATGTTGGACCTTGATGAAATAATATTTACTCTTCTGTTTAATGATGTTAATGCAAAAAATAAATTCGTGGCTGATATCGGATGCGGAACCGGCAGGCACTGGCAAAAGATTTATGCAAAACATCCGGCCAAATTAACAGGCTTTGATATTTCTGAAGGAATGCTTTCTGTATTGAAACAAAAATTCCCACAATCTATAACTTCACGCATAACTGATAATCTTTTTAAAGATGTACACGATGCCTCTTTTGATCTTATCATTTCTACACTCACAATAGCGCATATAAAAAATATTAATGAAGCGATAAATACGTGGTGCAGGATATTAGAAAATGATGGCGAGATGATCATTACAGATTTTCATCCGGAGTTATTGGCAAAGGGAGGAAGAAGGAGCTTTACTCATGATCAAAAACATTTTTATGTTACCAATTATATTCACTCATTGGATAAAATAAAAACGATCTTTTCTCAAAATGGATTTACCGTTAAAAGAGAAGAGGAAAGATTTGTGGATGATACGGTGAAGGAATATTATACAAAACAAAATGCCCTGCATGTTTTTGAAAAATTTAAAGGTATGCCTGTTATTTATGGAATTCATTTAAAAAGAACCAATGGTATTAAATAATGTTTGTCTTCTTAATAATGATGAACCAATAAGCATAAAAGTTGGTGGAGGAAAAATTGTTTCAGTAACAAATGATTTAACCGGCAATGGAGATCCTCAATTGGAGTTTGATAAAGCGCTTGCTTTTCCGGGCCTTATTAATTCACATGATCATTTGGATTTTAATTGCTTTCCACAACTCGGCAACCAGGTTTATAAAAATTATGTGGAATGGGGAAACACAATTCAGCATACATATAAAACTGAAATCACCGAGGTGTTGAAAATTCCGCAACCATTGCGAGTTGAATGGGGGATATATAAAAACCTGTTAGGAGGTGTTACCACTGCAGTAAATCATGGAAAATATTTGCAGGTAAATGATCCGCTGATAAATGTTTTTCAAAAAATGCAAAACCTGCATTCTGTAGAATTTGAAAAGTATTGGTGGTTAAAACTTAATAATCCGCTAAAGCAGAACAGGCCATGTGTTATCCATGCAGGAGAAGGAACAACTGTTCACTCAAATAATGAGATCGATGAGTTGATAAGAAATAATTTTATAAAAAGAAAATTAATTGCGATACACGGAGTTGCGATGGATGAAGAGCAGGCTTCAAAATTTAAAGCATTGGTTTGGTGCCCGCAGTCGAATGATTTTTTATTGAAAAAAACATCGCAGATAGATGAATTAAAGAACAGGACAAAAATATGTTTTGGAACAGATTCAACATTAACAAGCAACTGGAATATTTGGGACCATTTACGTAATGCAAGAAGAACAGGTTTAGTCAGCGATGCTGAACTTTTTGAAATGCTCACCGTTATTCCCGCAGCGATATGGAATTTGCATTGTGGTAGTATCGAAAAGAAAATGGATGCGGATATTGTAATTGCAAATGGAGAATATAATTCCTATAATTCTTTTTATTCTCTCAATCCTGAAGACATTCTTATAATTATGCATCATGGAAACATTCGTCTTTTTGATGAAAGATTATATCTCCAATTAAAAGATCTGAATTTTTCTTTTACCAATTTTTGTAAAATAGAAATTAATGGCGCTTTCAAATATGTGCAGGGAAATTTGGCAAGCCTGGTAAAAGATATTAAAAGTTATAATCCTAAAGCAACTTTCCCCATTAATATCTGCAACTAATAATGATCAAATTAATTGACGTAGTATATCATTCCCATAATAATGTAAAAGACCCGCTGCAGGTTTTAGAAATACATGCTCCCTCACTTGGATTTGTTGATCATATAAAAGACAAACTGGATATTCAATTTATAAAACACATGGATCATGAAGGCCGAAACAAAATAAATGACGTTCGATATGTTTTTTTTAAAAGG
>DATCOF010000218.1:0-3546 GCA_036564845.1 Chitinophagaceae bacterium
CTGGATGAATATAAATACCGATTTAATAAACGCAATATGCGCCAATGGATTTTTGATAATATCATAAACAGGATGATGCATAACATTCCTCATCCTTATCCAATATTAAAAACACTTTGCGCTTATTCTACCTAATTCTAAAATTTAATTCTAACATGCAAAAACAATTCCTAAAAAAAACTTCGCGACCTTTACCGTGATGGAAAGGACAAATTTTGTAGACCAGATAAAAATTTTTTGCCACAGTGGCCATGGTGGTGCAGGCGTAAAACATTTTATGCGTAACAAGTTAACTGCAATGGGAGGTCCGGATGGGGGCGATGGCGGAAGAGGGGCTCATATCATTCTCAGGGGTAATTCAAATTTGTGGACATTATTGCATTTGCGGTATTTTAAAAATGTTTTGGCTGAAGATGGAACCAATGGTAGCAAAAATAATTGTACCGGTAAAGACGGGAAAGATATTATTATCGAAGTGCCGCTGGGTACTATTGCAAGAGATGAAGAAACAGGGAAAGTAGAAGCAGAGATGTTAGAAGACGGCCAGGAAATAATCTGGCTTCAAGGGGGTCGTGGTGGCCTGGGGAATTTCCATTTTGCAACGCCCACAAACCAGGCTCCTGAGCATGCGCAACCTGGTGATCCGGGAATGGAAGGCTATAAAATTTTGGAGCTGAAAGTATTGGCAGACATAGGTTTGGTAGGATTTCCCAATGCCGGCAAATCAACATTGCTCTCGGTGGTAACAGCTGCAAAACCAAAAATTGCAGATTATGCTTTTACAACTTTAATACCCCAATTGGGCATGGTGGAATACAGGGACCACAAAAGTTTTTGTATTGCCGATCTTCCCGGAATTATTGAAGGCGCTGCAGAAGGAAAAGGTTTAGGTCATCGTTTTTTGCGACATATAGAACGAAACTCTGTTTTACTTTTTTTAATTCCTGCAGACAGCAATGATCATAAAAAAGAATTTGAGATATTAGTTAATGAACTGGAAGAATACAATCCGGAATTACTGGATAAAAAATTTATTATCGCGATAAGTAAAAGCGATATGCTGGATGCAGAATTAAAAGATGCAATTGAAAAAGAACTTCCTGAAAATATTCCACATATTTTTATTTCGTCAATTGCCAATAAGGGTTTGGTTGAATTAAAAGATATGTTGTGGAAAGCTTTAAATGAAAAGGAATAGTAATTACTCAGCAAGTGTAAATCTGCCACAGATTCACAGAAAATAAAATAAAATCTGCCACAGATTCACAGAAAATAAAATAAGATCTGCCACAGATTCACAGAAAATAAAATAAAATCTGCCACAGATTCACAGAAAATAAAATAAAATCTGTGGCTTTTAATAAAAAAAATCATGAGAATCAAGATCCTCTTTATTGTTTTATTTACAATACTATTTTCTGTAAAACTTTTTGCACAAAACGATGTGGTAAGTCTGATCATCAATGGAAAAAAAATTGGCGAACAAACTGTAACGGAAAACCCTTCTGTTATCAGTGTAAATAAAACGAAGTATAATAAAATTTCTGATCTTTCTGTAGTAGTAAAACAAGCTACGGTTAATAATATCTATAAAAGAACTTTACAGATCACGGATGAAAATGAAAGTTTACTTTTTTCTGTAAACGAACAAAAAGCAAATGCTGGATCGTATAAAATAAACCTTACCAAAGTAAGGCAGCAACTTTTACAACAGCATATTATCAAAGTTTACCTGGCAGAGGATCCTGCCAATGGTATGATGAAGATTCCTTCTAAAAGACAATTATTAGCAGAGCTACATTTCAGGTAATACATGAACCGAAAAATACTTTACTTCATCAATCCTGTTTCCGGGCCAAAACGTAAAATGCGGCTCCCGGAAATACTTATAGAAAAGACGCTTGAGCAAAATATTTTTTTTGAGATCTTATTTACAACTGCTGATGGCGAGTATCCTTTTCTTACTGATAAAATAAAAAATGAAGGATTTACAGATGTTGTTATTTGCGGTGGTGATGGCACGGTAAGCCAGGTGGCTTCTTATTTTCTCGGGATAGATATTAACATTGGAATAATTCCGCTGGGATCGGGAAACGGTTTGGCACTGGCTGCAAAAATTCCGAGAAATATTGATAAAGCATTGCAAATAATTTTTGCAGGCAATGCAAATTTTATCGATGCATTTTTTATCAATGAAAAATTCAGTTGCATGCTTTGCGGTGTTGGATTTGATGCACAGGTTGCACACGATTTTGCACAACAACCAAAAAGAGGGCTTGCGACATACGTTAGGGAGTCTGTAAAAAATTTTATAAAAGCAGAGCCATACCGGTTTGATATTACGATTGATGGAAAAACATTTTCAACTGACGCATATTTTATAAGTGTGGCCAATAGTAACCAGTTTGGAAATAATTTCACCATCGCTCCAAAAGCAAGCCTACAGGATGGTTTGCTGGATATTATCGTTGTAAAAAAAATGAGTAAGGCAAGAATGATATGGGCAATTCTAAAACAAATTAGATCAGGAGAAGTGGGAACACTGGAAGAAGGTTTTCATAAAAAGGAAGTACTTTATTTTCAAACCGATAAATTAATTATTCATAATCACCAGTTAGCGCCATTGCATATTGATGGCGAGCCTGCAGAAACTTCTAAAAATTTTAAGATCGAGATTTTACCTAAAGCATTTAAATTAATTATGCCATAGTTGCAATTAAAGTTCAGATTTATGGAAAGAAACTTAGTCTGCATCTGATTATACATGAAATCAATAATTAAAACTGCTGCCTTTCTCTTTCTATTAGCTACTACCTGGAGTTGTAATGAGCAACACATGATGAGGACAGTAAATGACGCTCAAAAACTGCAAACTAACAAGCAATTGTTTATTGGCAAACCCTTAAAAAAATTATTAAAAGAAATAAAACCTGAAATAAAAATGGTTTGGGTAAGAGAAAGCTGGGCTGAAGCAATCGGTGTTATTATTTTTAAATTTGTAGATAGGGAAGGATATAAAAAGTATAATAAAGAAGGCAAGGTACCCCTTGGCATAAATGTTATGATAAAAGAAAAGCTTGAATGGGATAAAAGCGATAAACCTTTAGCAGATAGAGAGAAATGGACAAAAGAAGATGCCAAAAAATATGGAGATCTTACGATTGTTGATATTAGGGTGTATGCAGAAAATTTCTAAGATTCTTCATACAATTACCTCAACACCATTTGCCTGTCAGCATCTAATCTTATTAAAATAAAAATGAGTGATATATATCTTTTGGAAAGTTTTAAAACTTTCCAAAAGATGCGAAGTTATTTATCTCAACACCATCTGCCTGTCAGCATCTAATCTTATTAAAATAAAAATGAGATATAATGGTCAAAAATGGTTGGTAAAATCTTTTAAAAGCTAATACCAGTAAGAGTTATAAAGAAGTTAATTGAAATCGGTTTCAATTAACTTCTTTTGTTTTTAAAAAGATGACAAAAAAAATGTTGGGGCTGCGGCAGTTTAGACGTGATCAGATGGGGTAAGAGAAATGGACA
>DATCOF010000219.1:0-3115 GCA_036564845.1 Chitinophagaceae bacterium
AACTCAATGGCATCAATACTTACAGAGTAAACGTTATCCACAGTTTCAGTCCAAATATTGATATCTTTTTCCCTTGCGTACACTCTTTAAAGAGACGCCCTGAAGAATATACTGCAAAGCTTCATTACTGATGGAAAAATCTTTCTCAGTATTATTTATTACCGGTAATTCATAAGTAGGGTCTGCTGATTATATATCAAATTCTGTACTGTTGTGGATTTTGTTGAAATTTGATTGAACCAAGTGCAAGCAAATATGGCAAAAGCATTAAAAAGCCGTGCATCAAAGTTTAAATATGTTAGTCAATCCCAGCTAACAATTGTGGGTTTTGAAACTCCCTTTTCTAAAAACTTAGATGTCAACAACCGATGGGTTATCCTGGCAAAAAATATTCCATGGGATAGTTTGGCAAACATTTATTCAAAACAATTAAATAATAATGATAAGGGCGCAGAAGGTATCAACCCGAGAGTAATCATCGGCTCATTGATCATAAAACATCTCTGTGATCTTAGTGACAGAGAAACCATCAATGCGATCCAGGAAAATATTTACATGCAATATTTTATTGGCTATTCCAGCTTTAGCAATGAAGCCCCCTTTGATCCATCCTTGTTTGTTGATATCAGAAAACGCCTGGGGGTAACACAAATTAATGAGATCAATAAAAAGATATTGCAATTAAATGGGTTGCTGCAAACTACTGCCGATACTGTGTCAGAACCAATAAATGATACCAATGATGAGCCTCCCGGACAAGAACCTGCAAATGATGCCGATGACCTGCCACTCACCGAAGAACAACCCGAAGCCATTCCCCGCCAGGGAGAATTAATCGTGGATGCGACAGCCTGCCCGCAAGACATTAGCTATCCTACAGACTTAAATCTGCTCAATGATGCCAGAGAGAAATCTGAGCAGTTAATTGATATTTTATGCAAGGGAAAAAAAGACATGGTCAAGCCAAGAACTTACAGAGAGATAGCCCGGAAGCAATACCTGCAGGTAGCACAGAAAAAGAATAAAACAAAAAAAGAGATATGGGCTGCTATTAAAAAACAACTGGCCTGTTTACACAGGAACCTAAAAAATATTCATGTATTGATAGCTCAGAGAGGAAAAATACCTTTTAACAAAAGGCAATACAAATACTTTTTAGTGATACAAACGCTGTATGACCAACAAAGGGAGATGCATACAAAAAGGACTCACAGTATTGATGATAGAATAGTGAGTATCCATCAACCTCATGTTCGTCCGATAGTAAGAGGCAAGGCAAATGCGAAAGTAGAATTTGGGGCAAAGATTGACGTAAGCATCACTGGTGGATTTGCTTTTTTAGAAGAGTATTCCTGGGATGGGTACAATGAAGGCACCACATTAATAGCAACAGTAGAGCGCTATCGAAAGCGAACGGGATACTATCCTAAAAAAGTATTGGCCGATAAAATTTATTGTAACCGTGCCAACAGGAAACGGCTAAAAGAATTAAAGATTGATCTTGTAGCCAAACCGCTAGGACGGCCTTCGAAGGCAATGGAACCAAGCCATATAAGACCAGGCGATAGAAATCCAATAGAAGGCAAGTTTGGGCAGGCCAAAACAGCATACGGTTTAAACCGGGTCAAAGCACGGCTTTCCAATACCAGCCTTTCGTGGATAGCCACTATCATTATGGTACTCAACCTGGTTAAATTAACCGGGCGGGTACTCTATTACCTGATCCCGAAAATAATATTAACGGTACGAGTAACTGAAAATAATAGGTGGCTAAATAATTTTGCTAAATCGGAATGTGCTTGACATAAACAGCAGTCCCTAATTACAGGCTCCAGTATTTTCAGTTTATCAACTTATCTGCATTTCAATCACAAAAGATTATCTTAGCATCCAATCTTATGATATGCAGATTGTACAGCAAATTTTATTTATTCTACTTACAGGATTCGCCATTTTTCTTTTTACAAAAAAGGTAAAAGAAATTTCAGCGAATATTAATTTAGGCCGTGATGAGAAAATTAGTGGGAATAAAAAAGAACGTTGGAGGAATTTGCTGTTGCTTGCTTTGGGGCAAAAGAAAATGTTTCGGTATCCATTAGTAGGTATTATGCATTTTATAATTTATGCCGGGTTTATTATTATTAATATTGAAGTTCTGGAAATAGTTCTGGATGGTATTTTTGGAACGCACCGCATGTTTGCCGGTTCTCTCGGCGCGTTTTATACTTTCATTATTGACTTTTTTGAAATACTGGCAATTGGAGTATTAATGGTGTGTGTCATTTTTTTAATAAGAAGAAATGTTTTGAAATTAAAACGTTTCATGAAAC
The DNA here is from genome assembly GCA_036564845.1 of Chitinophagaceae bacterium. Taxonomy (GTDB): domain Bacteria; phylum Bacteroidota; class Bacteroidia; order Chitinophagales; family Chitinophagaceae; genus Ginsengibacter. The sequence goes on from DATCOF010000219.1 coordinate 2,331, forward strand.
GTGAAATGGATGGATGGCCGCGCACTGATGCTAATTTAATCCTGATTACAGAGATCATATTAATGAGTCTATTTTTAACCATGAACTCTGCAGACAGGGCTTTACAATTACAGGGAAATCCTCATTACCTTGATCATGGTAATTTTATTCTATCAGGGTTTCTCGCACCTATGCTGCAAAATTTATCTGAATCTACATTAATTGGTATTGAACGCACATGCTGGTGGTTGCACATTGCTGGTATTTTTGCATTTTTAAATTACCTGCCTTATAGTAAACATTTTCACATCTTGCTCGCCTTCCCAAATGCTTATTACAAACCTATGGAACCAAAAGGTAAAATGGAAAATATGGAAAGCGTTGAAAAGGAGGTGCAGTATATTTTTAAACCTGAACTGGCGCCTGTTAACGCAGAAGCGCAAACGCAGAAGTTTGGAGCAAAGGATATTTTTGACTTAAGTTGGAAAAATTTATTTGATGCCTACACCTGCACTGAATGTGGAAGGTGCACTGCCGCTTGCCCGGCGAATATTACCGGTAAATTATTGAGCCCGAGAAAAATAATGATGGATACCCGCGACAGGATGGAAGAGGTAAGAAAAAATATAAAGGCTAATGGTTCTTTCACTGCTGACGGGAAAACACTTTTGCACGATTATATTACCACAGAAGAAATAAGAGCCTGCACTTCATGCAATGCCTGCGTGGAAGAATGCCCTGTTAGTATTAGCCCTCTGAGTATTATTTTTGAACTTCGCCGCTCTTTAGTAATGGAAGAAAGTCTG
>DATCOF010000220.1:0-4970 GCA_036564845.1 Chitinophagaceae bacterium
AATAGTAAATTTGTCATCAGATAGAAATATCAAGGTTGCCTCACTTTGAACACATTTTGTGCCATTGTGAGGCTTTTTTAATATTTAGTTATCCTCAAACTCTCTACTGTTGTGGATTACGTGTTTACAGGAAGACCCTTATGAAATATTATTTAGTGGTTTAATGTGTTTGCTTAACAAGTATCAGCGATGCTTCTTGTTTTCCCTGGGTTACATGAATAAAATAAAAAATTAACCGGCCACAAGAATAAAGAATAGGATTTTCTTCATAGAAATAATGTCAAACTATTGAGTATTTTTTTGTTTTAATATAATATTGTTTTCACTGGTTTCCATTAATTTAAATGCAGTTTTGGTAGCAGGAGGCAGGTTATCCCAAACATCTGTTGCCTTTCCTTTATAACAAATTTCCATTATAGCTGTAGAAGATTTATAATGCATGGTTACTGATTTTACACCGCGTACATTTTTAAGTTTTTCTTTTAATTGTAAAAGGTTGGCATTATCATAATCAATTTCCGATATCATGATAGTCATTGTATCTCTTTTTGGTGTAAAAAATTTATTGAAGGCACCAAAAGCCTTTTTAATATTATTAAATGACATTTTAAGAGAATCAGATCTTGTCATCATTTTTTGGCCGGAATTTTCTTCTCCAATTGTTTGAGGTATTGTTTCTGTAATATTTTGTTGATTAGTTTGTGGCATGGCCGGTTGATTATTCCCTGTATCATTATTGGCATCAGTAACGGTAAACTGGTTATTCATCAGCCAGGCTTCAAAATCAAATTCGTCATATTTTATTTTATATTTCTCTCCCTGTATTTCTTTTACAACGCCGGTATATGTTTTTCCATCTGTAGCAACAAAGCTTACTTTAGACCCTATTATCTGCTGTGCAATGGCACATGTGCAAAATGCTAAGATTATAAAAAAAACAGAAATGTGTTTCATATTATTTATTTAAAATTTTAGAAAAACTATTTTATTCTGCTTCCACCTTCCGTTTCGCCGCTGCACATTTTTCTTGCTTCAATATGGTCTTGCCTGTCTTTATATATCTTCCAATAAATTCCATAAGAGTCTTTAAGAATAATCCCATTTACTGATTCTGTGCCTGTTGTAACACCCTCTATTTTAGCATGAGTAAACCAACTGCCTTTAACCGGAGGCTTATTAAATTCATCGTACCACAGATAAGTGCCATTAGCATTTATTTGTAAAGGCGGGGCTTTAGCGCCGGTGCCATATTCTCTGTAAATGTTATTACCATGTATAACTGTATTTGGATAGCTATAAACAAACATTGCCCATTTACCAAACAAAATTGTAATATCAGCATCGTTAGAGGAAACTACTGATGCCGGTTTTAACTGGCTCCAGTCAACTTCTTCATCCAAAAAGCCAGCTTTGCAACCATCATAATGTATCTTATACCTTCCGCTACCTTTAACTTCAATTACAGTAGCCCTGCCTCTCGGATCTCCACTGGAATAATATACATCTACACGGCTGTTTATTGTATAAGCAGTTGCTTTAAGTCCTCTTGCTCTTATTTGATTAGCACTAAGTAAAGGATCTGTAGTAGCATAATTTCCGGGATTATCTAATCTTGCTTTATACATCGTCGGGGTTCTATCCGTAAGTACGAGAAATACCGTAGCATCTTCCCATTTATCCATACTGCTGGTATGTACTTGTACTTTATCACCGATTTGCCAGTTGCCATTTTGTTGTTGCTCAGGTTGTTGTTGAGGCTGCCTGTTATTTGTATTATTTGCCCCAATAACTGTAAACTGCTCCTTTACCATCCATGCACTAAAGTCGTAGTTGTCATACTTCACATTGTATTTTCCGGAAGAAATATTAGTTATTACACCGGTATAAGTTCTGCCATCTGTTCCGGGGAACTGAACTTTGTCGCCATTTTGTTGTGCCTGCGAGGAAACATATACAACAGAAATTATTAAAAGGATAAAAAAAAATTTCATTTTGCCAAATTTTAAAAAACCGCAGTGTATTACCTGAATTGTACCCTGCGATTTAAAATTTATTAAGAAAGTAAGAAGGTAAAGAATTCAAAAAGAAATCCTTTACAAAAAGAATTATTTAATAATTAATGCCCCGCTACCAGATGTTTTATAAACCCCTGCACCAGGACCACTAACAACTACTTTGGTAGAAGAAGGACCAAAATATACGCCTAACAGACCAGTTATATTTCCGGAAGCATTCGTTACAATATTTCCTGCACCTGATGCAACAATATTTCCTGCACCTGATGCTACTATACTTCCACCATCATTAGTAATTAAGTCAACGGCAACTGCTCTGCCATCCTTATTAAAAAGTGCCGCAACCTGACCGTTAGAAAGATTTATGGTTCTAACGCTAAGCCCTTGAAATTTTTGTGAGTTTTGATATTGCTGAATATAAGATTTTAATTCGCCATAATTTTTCCATGAGCCATCACCATAATTTCTAATGTTTAACTCCCATGCATTAGGCTGCCGGTAATATAATTCCTGGTATGCCTGAAAGATCCAGGGGTCACCTTTAGGTTTTTGTGCATGTAACCCAGTTACACCAAGAGAAAATAAAATAGCAAATAAGAAATTTTTTTGTTTCATAATAGTAGTTTTAAAATTTATAATAGAGATCCTGTTAAAAAAAATTAGCCTTATCAATTGGTAGGATAATAATAATCCACACTTATTTTAAATGCCGAAAGAAGAGGAGAAAATGAGTTTTGAAGAATGCCCGATTCCTTAACATAATCGCATACTCCATCCCATGGATCATAAATAAGATATTCATATCCATTCCCTGTATTCCTGTATTTCAGGGTGAGTAAAAAGTGTCTTGCCTGTGTGCCCATAAATCCTACAAGCAATGGAACATCTAATCCTTTATCCAACTGACTTCTTATTTTGGAAAACACCGCAGGCAATGATTCATTTACTTGTTGAGTATAAAAGTGCACTCCTAATAAAGGACCTACAAAATCATCTAATGCCCCATTTATGGGAATCACTTTTGCTGAATTATCTCCACGTACAGCTGCAGGAGCTCCATATTTTTCAAGTAATATTTTTTGCTCCTGTGCATTTGCATTATTGGGATCATTTGCAACTACATCAAAATGATCTATTTGCTTAAGATCCCATGAATATCTTGGGCACAGGTCTGCAAGAAAAGCTTCTACTGTTGTAACGGCGCAGGTATTTTGCCATTGCTGAATAACAGAGCGATGACTTGTAATAAGACATTTTTCCTGCTGATAACTTTCGGGATAAGCATTCAGTTCATCTATAAATTTTTGTAACATAGCAATAGGGTCTTTGCAAAGCCATGACTTTAATACAAAGAATTGCGCTGATGATGTTTTAGCTTTCAAAATAAAACTTAACAGCCTGTTCTTATCCGTTTCTGAAAGGGATGTTATGTATTGACTATATAAATTTTCCTGTACTTGTGTTGCCCAGCCAAGGCTTTTCCCAAAATCAAAAATTCTTCTGAGAGCCAGGCCAGATGGTTGATTACCTAAATCAGGATGAGAATTATTTTGTTGAGAAATTACCGGTGTGTATGTGGTGGAAGTGTTATTACTAACAAGTGTAAATTGCTCTCTTACTACCCATGCTTCAAAATCAAAGCCATCGTATTTTATTTTGTATTTATCGCCCTGGCTATCATTTATAATACCTGTATAAGTTTTTCCATCTGTACCTAAAAAGGAAACTTTTGATCCAATAAGATTATTTGTTTGAGAAGGAGAAGTATAGGTTGGTGTATTGGTACTAACAACAGTAAATTGATTATTTGCCAGCCATGATTCAAAATCAAAGCCATCATATTTTATTTTGTATCTGCTATTGTCTGTATCAGTTATTGTTCCTGTATATACCTTTCCATCCACAGCAGTAAACTGTACTTTATCCCCGTTTTGCTGCCCCAATAAAATAGCAGTATTAAAAATAAATAAGAAGGCGAATAGTGAAACCTTTATAAATTTTGTATGAATATTTTTACTATACAATGTTTATAGTATTAAATAAAAAATAAATTTAAGTTAGGCAATAGCCTGAAACAATATATCATTTGCATTATTTTTTTATGTGTCTGACCCATGATTTGGGAAGATAAATAGATTAAGTGGATTATCTACATTTTCAGATAATTCTTTTTTAATCTCCCTAAATCAAGGTTCAGACTATCTTAAATAAAGCCCAGTCATCATTAAGTTGGGCTTAATGTAAAGATTGATTATTATCGTATAATTAATGCTCCTTTACCAGATACAGGAATAACTTTAGTACCGGTTGATTGAACTGCATATTTACTGCCAAAATATACCCCGGCAAGGTCAGATTTTACAGCTATACCGGCTTTGGAAAGAAAGTTAGCCCCGCTGTTTAAGGCAATGTTGCCGGCTCCTGCTGCTATTAAAGTGCCCCCATCTTGGGCAATAAGATCTACCGCAATTGACTTTCCGCCCTGAACAAAAAATACTGCAATGTTATTGTCAGGAAGGAGTGCTGTACTAGTATTAAGCCTTTGGGTGGTCATTGAACTTTGATATTGCGAAACATAATTTTTTAACTCGCTGTAATTATTCCATGAGCCACTATTGTAATTTTTAATGTTGTATTCCCATGCATTGGGTTGGCGGCTGTATAATTCTTGATATGCCTGCTTGATCCAGGGGTCACCTGTCAGCTTCATCTGTGCGCCTGCATAAAAATTAAAAGCAAGAATAAAAAGTAATAAAGCAAAAGATAATTTTTTGATCATAAAATAAATTTTTAAGGTTTTAAATAAAAGTAAAACTCATATTCAATGCATCGAAAGTCAATACATCATTTGCATTATTTTTTTATAGTTATCTGAACCATGATTTGGGTGGATTAATTGATTAAGTGGATTATCTGCATTTTTAGATAATTCTTTTGTAATCTCCCAAAATCATG
>DATCOF010000221.1:0-21447 GCA_036564845.1 Chitinophagaceae bacterium
GGTAAAAGCAATATTATTCTTGCAGCAAGAGCAACAAAAATATTTGTTGCATCGTATGGCATGGATAAATTTTTCCCGGCCGCAAAAATTCTTATGACGGGAAATCCTGTAAGAAATATTTTTTCTCAAAATAAAATATCAAGAAAAGAAGCGTTGAAATTTTTTGGATTAAAAGAAGAAATGAAAACTGTTTTTGTAGTTGGCGGTAGTCTTGGCGCAAAAAGTATTAACACAGTAATTAAAAATAACCTGGATTATTTTAAAGAAAATAATCTGCAGCTTATTTGGCAAACAGGTAAAGAGTATTCTTCTTCTGCTGCCAGCGCTGAAGAAGAAAGAACCAATATCTGGACAAATGCTTTTATCAATAATATGGAATATGCTTATGCGGCTGCTGACATTGTTGTATCGCGTGCAGGCGCAATGGCTATCGCTGAATTGTGTGTAGTAGGCAAGCCCGTAATTTTTGTGCCATACCCTCATGCTGCAGAAGATCATCAAACCGCAAATGCAAATGCACTGGTAGCACAGCATGCAGCCATAATGATAAAAGATAGTGAGGTCAATGAAAAATTAGTGAACGCCATAACTGACCTGGCAAACGATTCGGCAAAAGCAAATGAACTAAAAGAAAATATTGCAAAGATGGGCAACACCAACGCAGATGAATTAATCGCAAATGAAATTTTAAACACATTGAATGCTTGATATTAAAAACATATCACGGGTTTATTTTATTGGCATCGGTGGCATTGGTATGAGTGCGCTTGCAAGATATTTTTCTTCGAAAGGAGTTATTGTGAGTGGCTATGATAAAACAGAAACAAATTTATCAAAGCAGTTGCAAAAGGAAGGAATTGATATTCATTATACCGATGATATAAATTTATTGGACAAGGATGCGCAGTTAATTGTTTATACTCCTGCTGTTCCTAAAGAGCATAAAGAGTTTATTTATTATCAGCAAAATAATTACCCGCTTTTAAAACGAAGCGATGTGTTGGGAAAGATCACCGATGATTCTTTTAATATTTGTGTTGCAGGCACTCATGGCAAAACCACTATCAGCGCTATGATTGCACATATACTTCGCGATAGTGGATATGGATGTAATGCTTTCCTGGGCGGTGTTTCAACAAATTATAATACCAATTTCTGGAGCAGCGAAAAAAATGTTTGTGTTGTGGAAGCAGATGAATACGACCGCAGCTTTTTAAAATTAAAACCGGATGTAGCAGTCATCTCTGCAATGGATGCTGACCATCTTGATATTTATCGAACGGAAGAAGCAATGCAAAATGCTTTTGTTGAATTCGCCGGAAAAATAAGACCCAACGGATTGTTATTAAGCAAACATGGATTGAAAAAAGATAAAGAATTATCGGCTCCTCATCATTTGCGTTACAGCCTCCAAAACGATGCTGTGGATATATATGCTTCCAACATTACAATGAGTCATGGCAGTTACAAGTTTGATATAAAGACATCAGACTGGACGCTTGATAATGTTGTTTTAAATATGGGGGGTATGCACAATGTTGAAAATGTTGTAGCTGCTATTTCTGTTGCGCATCATTTAAAAATTGAACCAGATAAAATAAGATCGGCAGTAGAAAATTTTAAAGGCGTTAAAAGAAGATTTGAATATATCATTTCCCCCTCTCCACTTGTGGAGAGGGCAGGGGTGAGGGTTTTTATCGATGATTATGCTCATCATCCGGAAGAATTAAAAGCACTGATAACAGGCGCCAAAACTTTATTTAGTGGCATGAGATGCACAGTTGTTTTTCAGCCACATTTATTTTCACGTACAAGAGATTTTGCCGCTGCATTTGCAAACATTCTTGATCAGGCTGATGAGGTAATTCTGTTACCGATCTATCCTGCAAGAGAATTGCCAATAGCAGGAGTAACAAGTGAATTGATCTTAAAGGAAATGAAAAATGAAAATAAAAGTATAAAGACAAAAGAAGAACTATTAAATTATTTGAGGGCTTCGAAGGCCTTTGCTGGAGGGGGATTCGAAGGTGTATTCATAACAGCGGGTGCAGGAGATATTGACACACTTATACAACCAATAAAACAAATTCTTCAGAAGTAAGAATGGCAGAAAAAAAACGATATAACTCTAAAAAGATCCTCGGCAACATCTTGTGGACGTTACTGGGATTGGCAACAGTTGTATTGCTTGGCGCTGCAATGATCTTAAGAAATAATAAACATTGCAAAGGCGTGGATATAAATATCAGTGGTGTTCAAAATAATTTTTTCATTGATAAAAAAGAAATTGGTGATCTGCTTGAAACACTTTGTAATGGTACATTAACCGGTAAAACATTGGGTTCTTTTAATCTTGCCACAATTGAAACTACATTGATGAAAAACGAATGGATAAAAAATGCAGAACTCTTCTTTGATAATAATGAAGTGCTTCGGGTAGATGTTATAGAAAGGGAACCCGTGGCAAGAATTTTTACCAATACAGGTTCATCATTTTATCTTGATTCTTCTCTTGCAAGATTGCCATTAAGCGATAAGTCAACAGCAAGAGTACCTGTGTTCAGCAATTTTACTTTGCAGCAAACACTTACAAAAGCTGACAGCAATTTATTAAACGATGTAAAAAATATCAGCAGTTATATTTTAAGAGATCCGTTCTGGATGGCACAAATTGACCAGGTGGATATTACACCTGAAAGAACTTTTGAGATGGTACCTAAAGTTGGCAATCAGATAATTGTTTTTGGAAATGCAAATAATTACGAAGAGAAATTTAATAACCTTCTCACATTTTATAAGCAGGTTGCATCAAAGGTTGGATGGAATAAATATTCAAAAATAGATGTGCAATACAAAGGACAAGTGGTTGCTGTAAAACGGGGCACAGAGGATATTGTACAGGATCTTTTAAGAACAAAACAAATAATGCAAAGTATAGTTATCAATGCACAAAGGCAGGCAAATGATAGCATAAATAATATTCAGTTAGATCCGCTGCAGGATGATAATACAATTCCTGCTGCACCTCAGCTCAATGATATTCCCCATGAACAACCTATAACCGTAAAACCATCCTCAACCATTACAGAACCTGTAAAAATAATTCAACCATCAATCGAAAAGCCAAATGCTAATCCTGAAAAAATTACAGTTTCGGAAAAGAATATCACGCATGCTGCTGACAACCCTTTTTGGCTTAAATCTGTGTTAAATAAGCCCACTAAGAGTTTGAAAAATACTTCGAATAAATCAACTTCAACAAAAGGCAGATCCACTTCCAATGAAAGATCAAATCCAAATCCCCCCAAGAAAACTTTTGTATTAAAATCTTCAACCACAAAACCAATTACAAAACAAACAAATAAAACAATTATAAAAACAAAACCAAAGGCAGTACTGCCTCCTAAAAATGATTATTAAAAATTTCAACACACAACAAAAACACATACAACTATGAACAGCGAACAACCCATTATTGTCGGTCTGGATATTGGCACAACAAAAATTGCTGCCATTGCCGGACGAAAAAACGAATTCGGCAAACTAGAAATTCTTGGCTTCGGCCGTGCCAACAGTAACGGTGTACAACACGGCATGGTGTTGAACATCGATCAAACAATTAAAGCCATACAAACTGCGCTTGAAAATTGTTATGCCAGCAATCCAACTTTGCCAATAAGCGAAGTGTATGTTGGTATTGCAGGGCATCACATTAAAAGTCTTCAAACCCGCGGTGACATTGTGCGCCAGAATACGGATGAAGAAATTAAGCAGGCAGAAATTGATCAGTTAATTAATGATCAATACAAAACTTATATCCCTGCAGGTGATCAGATCATTGATGTGATTCCGCAGGAATTTACCGTAGATAATTTTCAAAATATTCCCGACCCGATTGGTTACAGTGGTGTAAAAGTAGGAGCCAATTTTCACATCATCACCGGTGATAAAAATGCAATTAGAAATATTAACCGCAGCGTTGATAAAGCAGGATTGAAAACAAAAGATCTTGTTCTTCAGCCATTGGCTTCTGCAGCTGCGGTAATGTGCGATCATGATCTTGAAGCAGGTGTTGCCATTGTTGATATTGGTGGTGGCACAACTGACCTTGCTGTTTTTTATGAAGGCATTTTAAAACACACTGCAGTAATTCCTTTCGGTGGAGAAAATATTACCAATGATATTAAAACAGGCTTAGGTGTTTTAAAAACACAGGCAGAGCAAATGAAAGTTCAGTTTGGCAGCGCTTTGTCTGATGAAGCAAAGAGCAATGCATTTATTACGATCCCCGGTTTGCGTGGCATGGCTCCCAAAGAAATTTCTGTAAAGAATCTTGCAGCAATTATCCAGGCACGCATGAGCGAAATAATGGATTTTGTTTCTTATCATTTAAAACAGGTTGGTCTTGATAACAGGATGTTGAATGGGGGTGTAATACTTACCGGTGGCGGTTCTCAGCTAAAACATTTAATTCAGTTAACCGAATATATCACCGGGCTTAATGCAAGGATTGGTTATCCGAATGAGCATCTTGCACCCGGGCATATTGAAGAATTGGCAAAGCCAATGTATTCAACATGTCTTGGTTTGATATTGAAAGGATATAATGATTATGAGAACAAACGCAAGCAGTTTGAATTGCAATTCAGAAAGGTGAATGTACCAGATGCTCTGCAACAACAGCCTGAAGAAACAGAAGAAGTTGTGGTTGATGAAAAAGCCGCTAAAGTAAAACAACGCAAAACTTTAAAAGGCTTTATGGATTCTTTCAAGAACGGATTGATAGACATGTTTAAAGAAGAAGAAGACGCGAAACTATAAACCCTCTAAACTTCTAAACCGATTAACTTATTAACTTATTAACTGATAAACTATTCTTATGATACATTTTGATTTGCCTAAAGAAAAGTCTTCCATCATCAAAGTAATTGGTGTTGGCGGCGGCGGCAGTAATGCAGTAAATTATATGTTTACCCAAAGCACAGATGCCGTAAATTTTATTATTTGCAATACTGATGCGCAGGCTATTTCGCAAAGCAGTGTGCCAAATAAAATTCAACTCGGTCCGCACTTAACGCAGGGGCTTGGTGCAGGTGCCAATCCGCAAATTGGTAAAGAAGCAACGGAAGAAAGTCTTGAAGAAATAAAACGCATTTTGGAAGTGAACACCAAGATGGCTTTTATCACTGCCGGTATGGGTGGTGGTACAGGAACAGGTGGTGCACCCATCATTGCAAAAATTTGTAAAGATCTTGGGATTCTTACAGTTGGTATTGTAACAACACCATTTGCATACGAAGGCAAAAAACGCATTGCCCAGGCCGAAGAAGGCATTCGCAAATTAAAAGATTATGTAGATACATTGCTGGTGATAAGCAATGATAAGTTACGTCACCAGTTTGGTAACCTCACCATGAAAGCTGCATTCAGCAAGGCTGATAACGTTTTGGCAACAGCAGCAAAATGTATTACAGATGTAATAAACAGTACCGGGCAGATCAATGTGGATTTTGCAGATGTATGCACAGTAATGCGTAACGGTGGTGTTGCAATATTAGGAAGTGCTGCTTGCGATGGTGAGAACAGGGCGCAGCAGGCAATTGAAGATGCATTGAATTCTCCGTTACTAAATGATAATGATATCAAAGGTGCAAAATGGATCCTCATCAATATCAATTCTGCAGAAGGAGAAAATGAATTCACTATGGATGAAGTGGAAACAATTCAAAATCATTTATTAAGCCAGGCCGGTGAAGATACTGATGTGATCTTAGGTCTGGGTTATGATAATAATTTAGAAAGCAAAATCGGTATCACATTAATTGCAACAGGTTTTGAACATAAAGATCCTTTTGATAAAAAGGAAGCCCCCAAAGAAGAACAAAAAACAGAAGAGAAAATTGTAATGACATTGGCACAGCCTGAAGAGAAAAAAAATATTTATCAGCAGCCGGTATTTCAGTTTGATCAAAAAAACGAAACCCCCAAAGAAGAAGTAATGGCTGAAGAAAAAAAGATTTCTTTGTCTTCCCCCTCTCCTTTGGAGAGGGACGGGGTGAGGTTACAACAGGAAATTAAAGCCGAAGAAAAAATTGAAGTAGTTGCTGAAGCTTCGAAAGACCTGATGGCACCAACTATAACAGAGGTTACTTCTTCCCCCTCTCCTTTGGAGAGGGACGGGGTGAGGCCAAACGTAAAAACACCAGTAGCAAATAGTAGTACTACTGTTGATAAATCAGCGCCTGAAATAATTCATTTTGAATTATCTTCAACCCCTGATCCAACTCCTATCCAAAGCCCGGCAACTATCACTGCTGAAATACCAAAACACCAGAATCAAACAACAAATAAAGAAGTTAAAGATACGGTGACAGCCCCGACGTCAGGCGGTTACCTGGCAAAGCCTTCCAAACTTTATGTGGAAGATTTGCCTAAGCAAAAAGAGGAATCCAAAACTATCGAGGAACCACTGCCTTTGCAGATATCGGCACAGATTGACGAACCTGTTATCGAAATGCAACTGGTGGTAAAAGATTCCTTAGAAGCGACGGAGGAGCATGAACTGAATGTACAACAAGCTCAGCCCATCATGATGTCGAATGTAGAGGAGCAGGCATTGCCTGACGAAACAGACGAGTTAAAGCGCAAGGCTATGGACCGTATTGCGAAGTTGAGAAACTTGTCTTTCAACATAAACGCTGCGGATCCTAACAATGAGTTTGAATCTGTTCCCGCCTACCTCCGTCGCAATATGGAATTGCACAATTCCATTGCCGATGTAGAAAGCTTCTACAGCAATTACACCGTTAAGTCAAATCAAAATAACCAGGCTGAGATCAGCACGATCAATACTTTTTTAGAAGGTAAAAAACCTGATTGATAATATTGTTGTGTGTACTGTCATAGTTTGCCCCGGAGACTGAATGTACCGGGGCTTTTTATTTGTGTTCGCGTCATAGCGAGGAGCATAAAGGATTTTGTGAGTCAGCCTGCGACGTGGGTATCCCCTGAGCAATGATTTAATGTTGAAAATTTGGGGCTGTATTCATTTGTTCATTGTTCAACATCAGTTTCGGCTATTCGCTGTAAGCCGCGATGCCCGCGGGCTTTCTGCTACTATCCGGGAGCCCTTGAGCTAAAGAATAAGAGAGTAACGTCTTTGCGAGGAGGAGGCACAACGACGAAGCAATCTGGATTATGGAATATCCTATTTATGGAATCTTCAATAAATATGAAACCATTTTCATTAATATTTATTCTTTTATTGAGTGCTTGCAAAAAAGAAGTATGTTCTAATTTGACAAATAAAATATCTTTCAATGATAGTTGTTCAAATAAAATTCCGAAACAATCTACCGATGAAATTATATACCTATGCCCAATAGATTCAATTGCATTTACAGACGCCGAAAAATGGAGAACGTATCTTTCTAAATGTATCACACTTGATTCTTCTTCTATAGAAGATATTCCTTCAGGAAAATATAAAGTACTGATTGGATTTCAAATATCAGAGTTTGGCAATGCAGTTAATCCGATAATTTTAAATACCTCTGAATATGGTTTTGAAAAGAAAGCTTTAATAATATTTAATTCTTATAGGGGCAAATGGAATTTACCAGTGAAAAATGAAAAGGGCAATAAAATAGTCTATTGTCAACCTATTGTTTTTGAAATAGGAGATGAATGATTTCACTACTTACATTAGGTTATGCATCTGCCGAAGTAATATGAGATTGCTTCGTCGTTCCTCCTCGCAATGACGACACTTATACAAAAGATTTAAAATCATTTAATTTTATCCCATGCAAAAATCAATTCTTCTTATTTCAAGTTCATCCGTTGCTGGCAGTGGCTACCTCGATCCGTTTGAAGAAACAATAAAAAATTTTCTGAAAGATATTCCTGAAATCGTTTTTGTTCCTTACGCTGCTGATAAAACCAATTGGGATTTGTATACACAAAAAGTGAGAGATAGATTTAAACTTTTTGGTATTGCTGTAAAAGGAATTCATGAAATTGAAAACAACATAGAAAATTGTAAAGCAATATTTGTTGGCGGCGGAAATACTTTCAGGTTGTTATACCAATTGGAACAGCACGACCTGTTATTAAAAATAAATGATGCAGTGCTTACCAAAGGCTTTTGCTACATAGGTTCCAGCGCAGGAAGCAATGTTGCCTGCAAAACAATTTGTACCACTAATGATATGCCTATCATTTATCCACCGAAAGGATTTGATGCCATTAATTTAATTCCTTTACAAATAAATCCTCACTATATCGATCCTGATCCCAATTCAACACACATGGGCGAAACAAGAGATGACAGGATAAAAGAATTTCATGAGGCAAACACCACTGCGGTCATTGGTTTAAGAGAAGGTGCATTTTTAAAAATTGATGATGAATATTTTCGATCACAAAAAATGTTTTTGGGAGGAACCAATGGCGCAAAATTTTTCTTTCCAGGAAAAGAACCTGTTAATATTACAACTGCAAGAGAAATTATTATTACATCTGATGGGATTAGTTGAAATATAAAAACTCATCCTTATATTTAAATATGCAATCACCGAAAGGAATCTGGAAAGTAATAACTGCATCATCAGTAGGAACATTAATTGAGTGGTACGACTTTTATATTTTCGGAAGTCTGTCAACCATTATTGCGCAAAAATTTCCCCCTCCGGAAATCCAACAACAGCCTTGCTTTCAACACTTCCAACATTTGCTGCAGGTTTTATTGTTCGTCCTTTTGGTGCAATATTTTTTGGCAGGCTCGGCGATCTTATCGGCAGAAAATATACTTTTTTATTAACGTTTGTCTTAATGGGTGGATCAACATTTCTTATTGGCTGCGTTCCATCTTATGCAACCATCGGCGGATGGGCACCATTTCTTGTACTCATGCTGCGGCTGTTACAAGGTCCTGCATTAGGCGGTGAATATGGTGGCGGCAACGTATGTTGCAGAGCATGCCCCTGCACATCGCAGAGGCTTTTACACAAGCTGGATACAGACTACAGCAACATTAGGTTTGTTTCTTTCTTTAGGAATAATACTTGGTGTACGACGCTTAGTTGGTGTTGACGAATTTACAAATGGCAATGGATGGCGTTATCCATTCCTGCTTTCAATTGTATTGGTGATCGTTTCTATTTTCATCAGGTTAAGAATGAATGAATCGCCAATGTTCACAAAATTAAAAAACGAAGGAAAGAGATCTGTCAATCCTTTGAAAGAAAGTTTTGGGCATAAAGAAAATTTTAAAATGGTGCTGATCGCTTTGTTCGGCGCCATTATGGGGCAGGGAGTAATCTGGTACACGAGCCAGTTCTATGCTCAAAATTTTATTTTAACCAAATGTAATATTGATTATGAACAGGGAAATAGTATCATATTAATTGCAATTGTTTTGGCAACACCATTCTTTATTTTGTTCGGGCATCTGTCTGATAAGATCGGTAGAAAAAATATTATGCTTGCAGAAATGTTGTTGGGAGTGATTTTTTATCGCCCCATTTTTAGTGAGATATACAGCCTTTCTGATACATCAAAAAAAACATTTACGGTTGAGCAAAAAGTAGCGCCGGTTACAGCAACACAAGGTAATACAATTGTTGTGGTAAAAAAATATGACGATGGAACTTCAGAAAAAATTACAACGAAAATTACAGATAGTAAGGCTACAGATAAAAAAGAAATTACGCTTCCTGAAAAAAGTAAATGGAGTATGATAATGCTGGTTTTTGTAATGGTATTATTTGTCACTATGGCTTATGGGCCAATTGCTGCTTTTTTAGTGGAATTATTTCCAACAAAGATCAGGTACACTTCTATGTCTTTGCTGTATCACATTGGCAACGGGGTTTTCGGCGGATTGGTTCCTTTTATTGCAACGCTTATTACTACCTTGCCCGGAACAAATATGTTGTCAGGATTATGATACCCCATAGGTGTTGCAGCACTTTGTTTCATTATCGGAAGCTTGTATTTATCAAACAAAATAAATCACTCAAAACATAAATAAGCTAAAGCAATATCTTGCTATCTTATGGATGCTTATTGGTCCTGTTATATTTGTTATGTTGGTGATAAGTGCAGTAAATAATATTAACGGAACTAAAAAAGGCGACATCAGTAATCCTGTACCATGGATAATTATTCTTGCCATTTTTTTACCCATAGCTATTGGCTTATCAATTTTTGGCTGGTATGCTTTTACAGGGAATTACGATAAGATAGAAGGAAGTGAACTGTAAATTATTATCACAAACAGTTTTATTTTTTTTTGCTTATTCCTTTACCCATTTTTTATACCACGATGGAAATTTGTCAAGCACTTTTTGTGGTTCATAAGTGTACCATCCATATCCATCACGCCTTTCCCTGTCCACTTCAGCCAATGAATAAACTAG
The DNA here is from genome assembly GCA_036564845.1 of Chitinophagaceae bacterium. GTDB lineage: Bacteria > Bacteroidota > Bacteroidia > Chitinophagales > Chitinophagaceae > Ginsengibacter. The sequence continues at coordinate 10,422 of DATCOF010000221.1, forward strand.
TTTGCTGTCGCGGTTACAAAATAACGGCCTGTGCGTTCTCAACTCATAATAACGCGTCCAGATAGGTGGTGCTGCAGGATCATTTACAATAAACCTATCAGTTTTTGATCTTCTGAAACGATAAATAGTATCGGGCGCTGCAATGGTTTTAACTCTTGTATTATGTATCTCTGATTCATGGAACCATGCTTCTGCATTTTCTACAGCACTGATAACATTTTTAGAAGGATGATCAATGCTCATCAATAATAAAACTACTCCACTGCTTTCTGCATTGCAAATGCTCGGTGGCTCAAAAGCCCGTGCCCATGCAGGTTGCAGCGTAACCTCATCATATTGCTGGCACCATACAGTTGGTTTGCCAGCATCATTTATCTGGATTTTTAAAATGCACTGTAAACCTTTTTCAAAAGATGAGGATACTTCTTTTCTCATCTTTTTATCAACAAAAGAATATTCATTTTTGTTTTCTTTAATGTTTTTAAACAAAATCATTATGCCGGTGATGTTATCATCGTTAAAAGTTATTTCCTTACTATAATTTTTTTCTAAAGGATAATATTGAGGCCAGCCGCCATTTTTATATTGTGCAGATAAAATATAATCTATTCCTTTAAGAGCTGCTGTTTTAAACCTTTCCAGTTTTGTGGCACTGTAAATTGTTGCCAAACATGTAACGTGAGAATAAGTTGTGCTGTTATCAAATGTTGTGTTTAAAATATTTTTAACCTTCAACAGACTGTCTTTTTGGGAGGTAGTTAAAATGGCAAGCATATCATAATTCTTTGGCCATCCTCCATTATCTTTTTGATATAATAAAATATTATCCCCAATCGGGATCATATCTGTGCTCTTATACTTTGGCTGAGCCGGCGTTGGATTTATTACATTGCTTTTATCAAAAATATCATACCAGTGATGAGCACTGTTTAGAAAAGATGCTACATCAACACTTATAGGTTTTGATAATTGTTTATTTTGAGCACTGCAATAAAATGTAAATAATAGTATTGCCGGCAACAGTAACAATTTTAATTTTTGTATGATCATATAAGTTTTTAAAAATATTTTTACTATTCAAATAGTTGCTCTGTGTAAATTAATTCTTATAAATTGAGTTATGAAAAAAGAGTTATTGCTGATCTATTTATTTATAATAATTTTTGCATCCTGTTCTCATCCAAAATATAAAGAACCTCATGTTTTGATCGAAACAAATTTCGGCGACATTGAAGTTGAATTGTATCCTGATAAAGCGCCTAAAAGTGTGGCGGCTTTTTTATCTTATGTTGATTCAGGATTTTATAAGAAGAGTTCTTTTTACCGTGTTCTAAAAGAAGAAGATCAACCTTCAGGCTCTTTTAAATCAGAATTAATACAGGGAGGCATTTGGCAAACCAATTATAAAAAAGGAATTAGTTTAGCCAGCATCCCTCATGAGCCAACTAACAAAACGGGCATCCTGCATAAAGAAGGAACAATTTCTTTGGCACGAACAACGCCGGGAACAGCCAGTTCAGAATTTTTTATTTGTGTGGGAGATCAGCCAGCTTATGATTATGGAGGCGATGCAAATCCAGACAGGCAGGGCTTTGCGGCTTTCGGGAAAGTTTTTAAAGGCATGAATATTGTAAGGAAGATATACAAGCAACCGGATAATAATGAATCATTTGATCCCCCGATAGAGATTTTAGATATTAAAAGAATTAAATAGTCACTTTATTATTGTGAGGCATATATTTATGTTTAATAAGTTTAATCAATGCTAAAAGAATCATCAGAAGATAGTGCAAGATTATCCGCCATTGTTCTGTCGTCCGAGGATGCGATCATAAGCAAAAAACTGGATGGAACTATTACAGGTTGGAATCCTGCAGCAGAAAAAATTTTTGGTTTCACTGCAGCGGAAGCCATTGATGAACACATTTCTATTATCATTCCTGATTATTTATTGACCGAAGAATCAGAAATTCTTGGCAAAATAAAAAATGGCAGCCGTGTAGAACATTATGAAACACTGCGAAAAAGAAAAGATGGTTCACGCATTTTGATTTCACTTACAGTATCACCAATAAAAGATGAAAATGGAAATATAATTGGTGCATCCAAAATTGTACGGGATATAACTTTTCAAAAAAGTGCTGACGAAAAGCAGGCGATCCTTGCTGCAATTGTTGATTCAAGTGATGATGCCATTGTAAGTAAAACCCTTGATGGCATTATTACCAGCTGGAACAATGCTGCACAAAGAATGTTTGGTTATACTGAAGCCGAAGCTATAGGTAAACATATTTCGATGATTATTCCAACTGAAAGATTAGATGAAGAAAAAGTGATAATCGAAAGTATTCGTAGCGGAAGAAAAGTAAAGCACTTTGAAACGGTAAGAAGGGCAAAGGATGGAAGTGAAATAAATATTTCACTCACAATTTCGCCTGTATTAAACCGGCAGGGAAAAGTAATTGGTGCATCAAAAGTTGCAAGAGATATTACTCAAAAGATCGAGCTGGAAAAGAAACAAAAAATGTTCACAGAAAAACTGCAGGAGCTTAATAATTATAAAGATGAATTTATGGCAATGGCAAGTCATGAACTAAAAACGCCGCTCACAGTTATAAAAGCAAACCTGCAGATACTGGAACATAAAATGAAAAGTGATCCCAATATCAATTTTATAAATAAAACCTTGCAGTCAGTAAATAAATTGTCAAGCTTAATTAGCAGCCTGCTCGATGTGTCAAAAATACAAAGCGGTAAAGTGGAACTGACTATTTCAAAATTTGATATGAATACTTTGTTGGCTGAAACTATTGAGAACATCCAGGCAACCACTCTGGATCATAAAATTATTTTTGAAAAGGGTGATAAACTTATTGCAAATGCAGACAGGGAAAGGATCGAGCAGGTGATCATAAATCTGCTTACAAATGCTGCAAAGTATTCACCTTACGCTAAAGAAATATTTGTAGAAGCTTATGCAAAAAATAATGAGATAGAAGTGTGTGTAAAAGATAGTGGCATGGGCATTCCGCATGAGGATAAAGACAAAATATTCACTCGTTTCTATCGCGTACAGGGAATCGCATCTACTTTTGCCGGGTCGGGAATAGGGCTCTATATTTCATCTGAAATTATTAAACGCCATGGAGGGGATATGTGGGTGCAAAGCGAGATTGGCAAAGGCTCTGACTTTTATTTCAACATACCTTCTGCGATATGATAAGTACAAATAATTACCCGGATATATTAAGCCTGAAACGGCGCTGATCGTTGAGTATGTTTACACGCAACGATTCTGACACAAAATCATTTACATGTTTTCCTTGCCATTTTTATCAACAAGTATCTGCCGGTTAGTTATGAGATAGTGTAGCATGGTATTCTTAATTCTAATGTAAGGAAGTTAAAGCGAGCTGAAGGATTTTCGTTTTTAATTATTTATAGAAATTGAAGTTGGATTAAAAAAAATTATAAGAAATAAATATTCCCGATAATAATAGTAAAATAAAACCGCTTGCCCATAATCAAATTTCGCTCTACATTTGCATACTTTACACTGAAATAACAATTGTATTTCCCTGTAAAAAGGATCTAAATTTTATTTGTGAGAAAAAACCTCAATAAAGTAACCGGCGCAGGATTAATTATTGCTTTAGGAATTGTTTATGGAGATCTTGGTACTTCCCCACTTTATGTATTCAATGCCATAATAAGAGACAGGGTTATAACCGAAGAACTTATTCTCGGTGGGCTGTCCTGTATCATTTGGACGCTTACTTTACAAACCACTTTAAAATATATCATTCTTACTTTAAAAGCAGATAACAATGGTGAAGGTGGTATTTTTTCTTTATACGCTTTAATACGCCGTCAAAAGAAATGGCTGGTATTCCCGGCAATGATTGGCGGTGCATCTATTATGGCTGATGGTATCATCACTCCTTCCATTACAGTTACTTCGGCGGTTGAAGGATTAAAACAAATCCCTTTTTTTAGTGACATCAGCATTAATACCATTGTGTATATTGTAATCGGTATTTTAATTGTATTGTTTTTCTCACAGCAATTTGGTACCGCTTCAATTGGTAAATTATTTGGACCAATAATGTTTTTTTGGTTTTTAATGCTCGCGGTTTTGGGGTTTATGCACCTTTTTGATGGGCTGTATATTTTTAAAGCATTGAATCCCTATTATGGTATCAAACTTTTGACGGTATATCCAAATGGTTTTTGGATATTAGGCGCTGTGTTTCTATGTACCACCGGGGCGGAAGCACTGTACAGTGATCTTGGCCATTGCGGCAGAGGCAACATCCGTGTTTCCTGGATCTATGTAAAAATAGCCCTGATCATTAATTATCTTGGCCAGGGCGCCTGGTTATTATCTCACCACATTGGTAAAATTTTTACTAAAGAAATAATAGATAACGGCTTCAATCCATTTTATGGAATTATGCCTAAAGATTTTAAAATGATTGGAATTGTGATTGCTACTGTTGCGGCAATCATCGCCAGCCAGGCATTGATCAGTGGTTCTTTTACGCTTATCAGTGAAAGTATGCGCTTGAATCTTTGGCCAAAAATGAAAATAAATTATCCTACGGAAGAGCGTGGCCAATTGTACATTCCAGGTATCAACACTCTTTTGTTGATCGGTTGTGTAGGTATTACTTTATATTTCAGAACTTCATCAAACATGGAAGCTGCGTATGGATTAGCCATTACTTTATGCATGTTGGCAACTTCTCTTTTATTCGCCAATTACCTGGTTTCACGAAGAGTTCCAAAATTTTTAGTATACCTGTATCTCGCTGTTTATCTTACCATTGAAATAAGTTTTCTAATTGCCAATCTTAATAAATTTCCGCATGGAGGTTTTGTAACATTGATCGTTAGCGGTGCACTGTTTGCAGTAATGTACATTTGGTTCAGGGCAAGAAAAGTAAAGAACCGTTATGTAGAATTTGTACGCCTGGAGCAGTACCTGCCTATGTTACAGGATCTAAGTAATGATGCTGCCATTCCAAAATACGCAACGCATTTGGTTTATTTAACCAGTGCAAATAATCCTAAAGAGATAGAGCATAAGATCATTTATTCTATCCTGAACAGGAAGCCGAAACGTGCTGATATTTTTTGGTTTGTGCATGTGGATACTTTGGATGATCCTTACACCTCTGATTATTCTGTTGATGTAATTATTCCAAATGAAGTGATACGTGTTGAATTTAGAATGGGATTTAGAATGGAGCCACGCATCAATCTTATGTTTAGAAGTGTTGTGGAAAATATGGTAGCGAACAGGGAAGTAAATATTACAAGCCGTTACGAAAGTTTGCAACGAAATAATGTGGTGGGAGATTTTCAATTTATCGTGATGGAGAAATTTTTATCAAGAGATAATGAATTACCATTTTTTGAGAAACTGATAATGAAAATGCATTTCTGGATAAAAGAGCTGAGCCTTAGTGAAGAAAGGGGTTTTGGGCTTGAACAAAGTAATGTAACGGTTGAAAAATTCCCCTTGATCGTAGCGCCTGTAAGCAAACTAAAACTTAAGCGTATTTATCCGGATGAAGAATAATGGCCAATGACCTATTGACTTATTAAAATTAATTGTCTCCAACTATAATATATATAATTGCCGGTTATTCTGTTTTAATTATTATCGTGTACCTCGTACAGGAAAAATTTATTTTTAAGCCTGAAAAATTAAAACAGAATTTTCTTTATAAATATGATGTTCCGTTTAAAGAATTATTTTTTGATGTTGAGGAAGGCGTAAGAATTAACGGGCTTCATTTTTATGTAAAAGAGCCGCATGGCCTCATTTTATATTTTCATGGCAATACAAGAAGCATAAAAGGTTGGGCAAAATATGCAAAAGATTTTTACAGGTATAACTATGATGTTGTATTAGTTGATTACAGGGGATTTGGGAAAAGCACAGGAAAAAGAAGTGAGAAAGAAATGCTGAAGGATATGCAGTTTGTGTATGATACTTTAATGAGCCAGTATCATCAAAACCATATAATTGTTTATGGAAGAAGCCTTGGCAGCGGCTTTGCGACCAAGCTTGCCAGCGAAAATTCTCCGCGATATCTTATTCTTGATGCACCTTATTTTAGTTTCAGCAGTGCAGTGCAAAGATTTTTTCCCATTTTGCCAATGATGCTTTTACTCCGGTATAAATTACAAACTGATAAATGGATAAGGAAAGTAAATTGTCATACTTATATTTTGCATGGCACTAAAGACTGGCTGATACCGATAAAACAAAGTGAGCAATTGCAGGCGCTTAATCCAAGAAAAATTACACTCATTCGCATACATGGCGGAAGACATAATAATCTACCTTCATTCCCCGAGTATCATAATTTTATAAGAGATATTTTAACCCCATGACAGGCAACAGAAAAGCAAAAAAGATATTACGTTGGATTAAGATCATTCTCTTTTTTTATGTTATAATTGGTATCGCTTTTTATTTTTTGCAGGAAAAAATTTTACTTCATCCGGTTGCATATCCGCAGGATCATGTTTATAATTTCGGAATACCTTTTAAAGAATTTAATACCCCGATCAACCAGCATGAAAATTTTAATATCATCCAGTTCTTTCCAAAGGATTTTGTAAGGAAAGGTGTTGTATTATATTTTCATGGCAATAAGACGAACGTTACTCATTATGCTGAGTATGCAAATAATTTTACAAAGAATGGTTATGAAGTTTGGATGCCTGATTATCCCGGCTTTGGAAAAACCACCGGTGAGCTTACTGAAAAAAAATTATATGATGAAGCTTTGCTTGCTTATAAATTAGCAATCACAAAATTTAAATCAGACAGCATCATAATTTATGGTAAATCTTTCGGAACAGGTATTGCTTCGCAACTAGCGTCAGTAAAGGATTGCAGGCGATTAATATTAGAGACGCCGTATTATAGCATGCCGGCTTTGTTTGGTTATTATGCTCCCATTTATCCCACATCTTTTATGTCAAAACTTAAACTGCCCGTAAATGAATATTTAAAAGAAGTAACTGTGCCTGTAACAATATTTCATGGAACGGATGACGGGATCATTCCTTATTCTGAGGCAGAAAAACTTAAAAATTTTTTAAAGACAAAAGATGAATTTATAACTATTGAAAAAGGGAAACATAATAATTTAAATGACTTTGCATTATCTCATCAGAAGCTTGATTCGTTACTTCGATAAAAATTAAATTTCATTTAGTGTAATATTTTTTTTAGAGATACTTAATTCATATTTCACTCCGATCTTCAATGCATAATTTTCTTTCTCATGGCTTACCGGAAAATTAAAGCAAACCGGATAATCACAATCTTTTACAACATCCCGTATTACTTCTTCAGCCGTTTGTCCAAAAGGCCGCTCAGTATCTTTCATCTCAGAAAATTTTCCCACTATTAATCCTGCAAGATCTTTTAGTTTGCCGCTGCGTTTTAACTGGTATATCATCCTGTCAACATTATAAACGTATTCACCAATATCTTCAATAAATAAAATTTTATTTTTTGTATTGATGTCAGATGGTGTTCCAACTAAATGCGCAAGTAAAGAAAGATTGCCACCAATTAATCTGCCTTCCGTCTTTCCATTTTTATTAAAAGGATGTGCTTCACATTTATAACTTCCCTTTTCTCCGATCAATGCCTTGCGCAGGCTTTGCACAAATTCATTTTTATATTCATCATCGTTAAAAGCTGCAGCCATAGGGGCATGTAGCGAAGGAATTTTATAGTTTGTATACAAGTGAGAATGTAAAACCGTTATGTCGCTAAACCCAATGATCCATTTAGGATTTTTTTTAAATTTTTTAAAATTCAGATCATCAATAATTCTTCCCATTCCATAGCCGCCTCTTGCACACATAATGGCTTTTATATTTTTACCATCCATCATTTGTTGAAGATCATCCAATCTTTCTTCATCAGTTCCTGAAAAATAATTTTTTGATTCACTGCCAACAGTCTTTCCTGTTTTCACCTTAAAGCCCCACTGCTGTAAAGTATCAATGGCGGTCTGTGCTTTTTCTAAAGGCATAAACCCTGCAGGGCAAACTAATCCTATTGTATCTCCTTTATGTAAGTATGGTGGAATTATCATTTCGTTTTATACGTTTAAGTCGTTTAAAACGTTTAACATTAAACCATTAAACGTTAAACCTCTTTAAGAGTAACACCGTCAGCACTCACTACCAGCCTGTGTTTCACACCGCACTTCAAAGCATAATTATTTTTTTGATGCCCCACAGGAAAATCAAAACACACAGGATATGAAAATTCTTTTACAACTTCATTCACTATGTCATACATAGTTCTTCCAAATTCTTCACCCGGATCATCAGGCTTTGTTTTAAATCCACCAATGATCAGCCCATTAAGCTTATCAAGTTTACCCGTTCGCTTTAAATTCCAAAACATCCTGTCAATACTGTAAAGATATTCGCCGGTGTCTTCAACAAATAAAATTTTATTTTTAGTTTGTATGTCAGACTTAGTACCCGCAAGATTTTGAAGTATAGATAAATTTCCGCCGATCAATATTCCTTCACTTTTTCCAATCCTGTTTTTTTCATTGGCTACAGCGGTGTATTGCATCTTCTCTCCTGTCAAACATTTTCTTATTAAATTTATAGTTTCAATTTGCGAAGGCTCAGCCTGGCTCCAGTCTGCAGGAAAACTGTTGCACATTTTTGAATGAATAGTAGCAATGCCAAAATTTTTATTTACATGAGAATGAAATACAGTTGCGTCACTAAAACCAATCAGCCATTTGGGCCTTTTCTTAAAAGTTGTAAAGTCGATGTTATCAATAATACGAACAGCTCCATAACCACCACGGCCAAAAAGAATCGCATCAATGTCCCTATCATCAAGCATTTGCTGCAGGTCCTCAGTTCTTAATTCATCATTGCCGCCAAAAGTAAAATCCCTTGCACCCACTGTTTTGCCAACCTTTACCTGGAAACCCCATTCCTGCAATTTTAAAACAGCAGGTTGTATTTCTTCCTGTGTAATAAAACCTGAGGGGCAAGTGATACCAATTATATCACCTTCTTTTAAGTATGCCGGAATTTTTAATGAATCTTCTTCATTTATTTTTTTCGCACCTGCAACAGCAGTTGCAACAGTAACCAAAGGCACAACAGAAGAAAGAAAATCTTTTCGGTTCATGAAACGAAATTATTGAAAAATGTATTGTTTTGGGAGATGCTTTTGATTAAGGTAATTTTGCCGCATCAGTATGAAAGAATTTAAACGATACTTATTAACGGCGGCTTTGCCTTATGCAAACGGGCCGTTGCACATCGGGCACCTGGCGGGTTGTTACCTGCCCGCAGATATTTATGCCCGCTATTTAAGAGCACAGAAGAAAGATGTAAAATTTGTTAGCGGAAGCGATGAACATGGTGTTCCTATTACTATTCGTGCAATGAAGGAAGGCATCACACCGCAGGAAGTAGTTGATAAATACCATGCAATTATTAAGGATAGCTTTGAGCAGATGGGTATCTCGTTCGATATTTATTCACGAACATCAAATGCAATTCATCATAAAACGGCAAGTGATTTTTTTACCAATTTGTATGATAAAGGTTTGTTTGAAGAAAAAGAAACTGAACAATATTATGATGAGGAGAAAAAAACATTTCTTGCTGACCGGTACATAATTGGAACTTGTCCCGTTTGCGGAAATGAGAATGCTTATGGAGATCAGTGTGAAAGATGCGGATCATCTTTAAGTCCGGAGCAATTGATAAATCCACGCAGCGCTTTAAGTGATGCAGTGCCTGTAAAAAAGAAAACAACGCATTGGTATTTTCCTTTGCAGAATTATGAACCATTTTTAAAACAATGGATATTAGAAGAACATAAAGACTGGAAGAATAATGTTTATGGCCAGTGCAAAAGCTGGCTGGATAAGGGTTTGCAGCCACGTGCGATGACGAGGGACAGCAACTGGGGAGTAAAAGTCCCGTTGCCCAATGCTGAAGGAAAAGTTTTATACGTTTGGTTTGATGCACCGATAGGATACGTTTCTGCAACAAAAGAATTGACAGAAAATTGGGCTGATTACTGGTGTAAAGAAGATACCAAGCTTGTTCATTTTATTGGTAAAGACAACATTGTTTTTCATTGCATAATTTTTCCTGCAATGTTGCATGCTCACGGCAATTTTGTGTTGCCTGATAATGTTCCTGCCAATGAATTTTTAAATATTGAAGGCGATAAAGTTTCTACCAGCAGAAATTGGGCGGTGTGGGTTGATGAATATTTAAAAGATTTTCCTGATCAGCAGGATGTGTTGCGTTATGTTTTATGCGCCAATGCTCCCGAAACAAAAGATAATGATTTTACATGGAAAGATTTCCAGGACAGAACGAATGGTGAGCTGGTAGCCATCTTCGGCAATTTTGTTAACCGCACTTTTGTACTGATGCACAAGCTTTGCAAAGGAAAAGTTCCAACATTGCATGCTGATGTTTTAGATGATCTCGATAAAAATCTTTTTCAGGAAATTAAAAATTCAAAATTAAAAATTCAAAACTTATTAGAGCAATATAAATTTAGAGATGCCTTGTATGAGGTAATTGATCTTGCAAGAAAAGGAAATAAATATTTACAAGAGAAAGAGCCGTGGAAGAAAGTAAGCAGTGATGGGTTATTAGTAACAAGTGATCAGAAGTCAATTGATAATACGCTTCACATTTCTCTTCAGTTAACAGCAAACCTTGCCATTTTTATAAATCCATTTTTACCATTCACGGCAAAAAAATTAATTCACATGATGAAGGTGGTTGATAAAATGCTGGAGTGGGAAAATGCAGGCAAGGCAAAGCTTTTAAGCGTTGGCTATAGTTTGCGAGCACCGGAATTATTATTTAGAAAAATTGAAGATGAAGAAGTAAAGGCACAGGTTGAAAAGCTGCAAGCTGCAAGCAATAAATCCAAAGAAGATAAAAAAGAAATTAAAATGGAAGAATCAAAATCAGAAAT
>DATCOF010000222.1:0-15964 GCA_036564845.1 Chitinophagaceae bacterium
ATAGATCTTTCCTGTTGCTAACTGGCCATTTGAAAGTTGCAAACTTGCCGGAAGAACTATTACTGTTAACCCATCTGATGTTTGAAAGGTGCCCCCTGCAGTAGCATCAACACTATCAAGAAAATTATCTTTTCTTAAAAGTTTTTTAACGTCACTTACAGGAGATAGATCAGTAACGGTGGCAACCCAATTCGTATCTAACCCCACTGATGTTGTATCAGGAATAAATATATCAGTATCCTTTTGGCACGAGGTAAACAACATTGCTGCTATCACCAAATGGAATAAAATTATTTTTGTTTTCATCTTCATTACTATTATCAGATGCTTCTGTTATTAAAATTGCTGCCTGCTACTTCATGTCAAATCTTATCCCTGCGTGCAAGCCGGCGATATGATATTTTTGCTGCAGGTTTAAATTCTCCTTGCTCATTGGCGATAAATTATACCTGAAATAAGGTTCTAAAACCAGGTGTAGCTTATCCGTGATCTTATAGTACACAGATACACTTCCTAAAAATCCTACGCCAATATTATTTTTAAATTGATAGGCAGAATTATTTTTCCCTGTTGTGATGGATACGGGCTGATACAATGTATCCAGCACATCGCCTTTATACCATGAGTACACATTTATAATTACGCCTGCATTTATGTTTGCATGAATTTTTCCATTGCCTAATTCATACCCGATCACCAATGGAATATCAATATTGCGGTAACGGTTATACGTTGTTTTTATCCTTGTGCCGGTTTGCTGGTATTGCAATGTATCGCTGATATAGATAGTATCTCCGGGAGCTCTTATCACAACACGTGTTGTAATTACGGTTACATTTTTTATTTCATTAGGATTAAAGTACAGGAACTTTTCATTTACCTGTGTATAGTTTATGCCTGCTCTTACGCTTGTACCGTTGTTAAAAACTTTTGTGTACCTAACACCTGCGCTAAAGGCAGATGCGAATTTTGTGCTCGCTTTTCTTTTTTCTAAATAATTATTGCTTGCTGTATCGCCGTAGCTTTTATAGTTTTCATAAGCACGGTCGGGGCCTGCATACACTTCCCAATACATTTTGTTGCCTGCAGCATTGCTTTCAATTTTAGGACAATCGGGTAATTTAATATTTTGCGAATTAAGAATTTTTGTTCCTGATAATTCTCTTGCATTACTAAATTTAAATGGAGAAAATAATATTGTATTCATTACTTCTTTATTGTTTTGTGTAAGGGATATATCTCCATTATTTATTTCTGTGGTCTTATCATCGTTAGCATCTGTACTCTTTATCTTAGTCTTTCCTGGTGAAGGTTTGAAGAAATTATTTTTATTTGATCTGTGAGAATTTACAGAAGACCTATCCGAAACGATATTAGTAATATTTTTTTCGGATGATGAATTTTTATCGCTTACATCTGTTGATTGATCACTTAATGTTCCCGGTTTATTTTCAGCAATATTTTTTTCAGAAGATGTGTTTATTTTTTGAGAGGCAGGAATATTTTTCTCTGTAGAAATATTTTTAACAAACGAATTATTTTTACCTGAAGAAAGTAAAAGATACGATGAGCCTCCTCCAATAAGCAGTACCAGGGATAATATTAAAAGATTCCCCTCGCTTAGCATGTTAACCCAAAACCCTTTTGGTTTTGATTTGCGTTTGGCAATAATATTCTCCCAAATATGCTCAGGCACATTAGGTGAATAATTGCTGAACTGCTCCTTCGCAAAATCATCAAAAGGTAAATTATCCTTCATATCGCTACTCTTTGTTTTTGCAATATCTGTTGCTTCAACATATTTCTTGCTTTTACTAATTGGCTTCTTGATGTGCCCGGTTGTATTTTTAGCATTTGCGCAATCTCCTCGTGTTGATATCCTTCAATAACATAAAGGTTAAAAACAAGTCGATATCCATCGGGCAAATTATTTATCATACCAAGCAATTCTTTTTCATTTAAATGAGAATAAGCCGAAGCTTCCATCGAACTTTCATTCCTGTCTGTAATTTCATAACCGCTTACTTCTTTGTTATACCGTATGACGGTATATTTTTTTAAAGCGGTATTTACCACTATCCTCCTTATCCATCCTTCAAAAGAGCCTTCAGATTTAAACTGGTGGATCTTTTCAAAAACCTTTATAAATGCATCCTGCACTATATCTTCAGCATCGGCTGTACTACGGGCATACCGCTGGCATACTCCAAGCATCTTGCCTGCGTACCTATGGAAAAGTTCTCGTTGGCTTGATTCATCTTCCTGTATACATCCTTTTATTAATTCATCATCTATCAAAAAAATATAGATTTTACCCTTATTTTTACAAATTAAGATTCTCTGATAACCTTATACGCTGCCCCCAAAGTATTTATTGTATCAAAAGTTAAGTAAAAAAGGCATTACTATGCTTAACCTTTGTGTAACACGTAGAAATAATTTAAATTCACGGAACCTGGGGTTTCAATTTTTTATAACAAAATAACGGTTTATGTGGCTTATGTGGATAGTGTCGCTTTTAATTTTAACGGCATCAATAATATTTTCTTTATATATTTTTTATGGTAGCTATAAAGTATGGCCTGTAAGAAAGGGATCTGATCCGGGAACGGATTATGGTGGCGTAAGAAAATATCCCGCAGTAACAAAACAACAGGTTATCTCATCCCTAAAACTAAAATTACAATCGGTAGAACATAATTCGATGCTTTATTATAATGAATTAAAAAAACTTCAGCAACGAATTCAGGCGCTCGAAAAAGATAAAGGAACGGGTTACCCAAAAGATAAAGGGATAAGCGATGACGAAAACTGGGAAGAACTTTATTACGACATACATGATGCAAAAGAAAAAATGGAAAGTGAATTAGACCTCACCAATCAAAAACTGGAAGAAGCCGAAAGCCTTTTGCAGGAATTAAAAAGGAGGGAAACCGCATGGAAAGAAAATCGGGCAGAGCTGGAAAATGAATTAAATAAAGCACAAACCTTACAAAAAAAAATAGATGAACTGCAGCAGGAACTCGATAATGCTTCGGTGATGAACCAGGAGCTACAACAACAATTAGTAACCCAGCAGGAACTTTATAAGGATTATGAACTGATAAAACAGCAATACTCTTATGTACAAAGTGAAGCGGATGAATTAAGGAACCGGATAAAAGAAATTACCAACAGGGATATTTTATTACAACAAAAAATAAACCGGCTAACAGAGCTTGAAAGCACAATGGAAATATCAGAATATGAGAAAATGGATATCAGGAAAAATATAGAAGAAATTATATCAGAAAACGAAGCACTGGCGGCTAAACTAAAGGAACTGCAGGATAAATTGAATTCGGAAAACTATGCATAATTGGGGTATAATATTATTGCTAAACACTTGCAAACAATAAATCAATTTCATAATTTTTCATACTAAAACTTACACTTATGAACTTTCAAACAATGAGTAAACAAAGAAAATTTGTTTTAATTGCGGCGGCAGTAGGCGTTATATCATTATTTTTACCGTGGGTAAGGGTATCTTTTTTTGGCGCCAGCGGAAGCGTGAATGCAATGCAGAGCAGCACAGGTTATTTTCTTTTTGCGATGTTTGTTGTGTGTGGTGTTATGGCTTACCTGGGAGATCAAACTGCAAACATTGCAAAAACATATTGGATAGTAACACTTATCTGCGGCATAATAGCTGCACTATGGATTTTGCTGACGTGGTTGGGTGCATCCAACTCTGTATACTCGGGCCTGTCATCATTGGCTTTTGGGTTTTACTTATCCCTGTTATCAGCAATAGGAGTTGTGGTAGCGGCATTTATGTTCCGTTCACCGTCAGACAATATTAAGGATGGGTTTAATAGCCTGAAAAAAGATATTAGTAATAAGATCAATGCCGGCAATCCACCCAATTCAAATACAGGAAACACAAACCCTCCGGCTTAAGTTTTATACCATAGAAATTTGTAAGCATTCGCTTTTGCGAATGCTTTTTTATTTACGCTAATTTTGCATGTATAATATTTATAATGACAGAACGTATTGAAGACATCAGAAAAGAGTACAAGCTACATTCACTTTTGGAAAACGATGTAGATCCTGATCCGATCCGGCAATTTCACCAATGGTGGAACGAAGCATTACTAAGCAATATCGAAGAACCAAATGCAATGGCACTTGCTACAAGCAATAAAAAAGGGAACCCATCTGCAAGAATTGTTTTATTAAAAGGCCTAAGCAATGATGGTTTTGTTTTTTATACAAATTATGAAAGCAGGAAAGCAAGTGAAATAAAAGAAAACCCCCATGCTTCACTTTTATTTTTTTGGAAAGAACTGGAAAGACAGGTTAGGATAGAAGGCACAGTTAACAAGATCCATCACGATCTAAGCAATGAATATTTTTTAAGCAGGCCGGAATTGAGCAAAATAGGTGCATGGAGTTCACCACAAAGCAGCGTGATCCCAGACCGTGACCATCTTGAAAAAAATGTTACAAAATATCAACAGCAATTTGGTGATGGGGAAATACCCAAACCTCCGCACTGGGGCGGATATAAAGTAAAACCAACACTTATTGAATTTTGGCAGGGAAGACCCAGCAGGTTACACGATCGCTTACAATATACCCTTAATAATGAAAAATGGATAATAGAAAGATTGGCGCCGTGATAAGTCGTAATAAGTAAATGAAGTAGCTACAGTAAATAAAGTTTGTTTGCCTATTTTACTTTTTATACCTTATTTACTTTATATACTAATTGGAACTACGCTTCTTTTTTAACTGCAACAGTTTTCTTTACACCAGTTTTAGATGTTCTTGTTTTTCCGAAAGACCCTTTAAAAGTTTTTCCTTTTTTTGTTTTTTTATCTCCACGTCCCATATACTAATTTTTTTTGTCCCGATATTTACCGGGATTGATTTTTAAATAAAAAAGCAAGATACAAATTGCATCTTGCTTTTAATGCGTTGACAGGCGTTATATCTTACCTGATAATTCTTTACCTGCCTTAAATTTAGCTACTTTCTTAGCTTTAATTTTTATAACCGCACCTGTTTGTGGATTACGACCATTACGGGCAGCTCTTTTGCTAACAGAGAATGTACCGAAACCTACTAAGGTAACTTTACCACCACCTTTTAAAGTTTTAGTAACCGCTGTAACAAAAGAATCTACAGCAGCGTTTGCCTGGGTTTTTGTAACACCTGCATCATCAGCAATTTTTGCAATTAATTCAGCTTTGTTCATAGTAAAAATTTTAATTTTTTATCAGGAGCAAATATAGACGGTTTTTAATTGCAACAAAAAAAATTATGATATTTTTTTGAAATATAATAATCGCAGCAAATCCGTATGTAGCAAGGGTTTTATAAAGGTATGATGTTTGATATTTGCTGCATTGAATTTAGCACTTTCTTTGAAACACAATACCAGCAAAGGTTTCGCGATCATATCTGTAAAATCCTTTACAGCAAAGGGTTTTACAGGGGAAATTTAAAAATGATCAGGAAAAAAATTCTTTTAGATTTATGCACAATTACTGCACAGCCTGTAGTAAACTTCTAAATGCAATAAACTCATCTCCCCATTTTTTAAAAGCCTTTTCTCTAAGTTTAGGAGCATGCTCATTTATATATTTATCATAGTTTTCTTTTACCGGTGTAAGATATTGGATGACAAAAGTTGGGCCTTCTGAATCATCCTGTTCCAGTAACCGAAAAAATTTATGCTCAGCAAAAAGTTGCGTGCTCATTATCTCGGGAATATGTTCTTCCGTTTGCCATTTCATCCATTCATCTAAAATGGCATTGTTAACTTTAATGGTAAGGTTGTATATAAACATTAGAAATCTATTTCAAGATAAGTAGGACAATGATCGCTGTGTTTTAAGCCAATCAATAAAACCTTTTTTTATTGCAGCCCTTATGCCATTAACGTTGTAAGAAATAATTCGCATGATATTTTTTCTCTCCCAAATATACAAAGTACACGTTTGATGGACGTGTACTGGGGAAAATCCAATCTTACGTTAAACGTGAATTGTCAATAGTGAATGGTGAATATTCACTATTGACCATTCACCTTTGACAATTTTAATATCCAAATATTTCCTGTAAAGAAAGTTTTTTTACTTCTCCATATTTTTTAAGATCGTCAACATTTATTCTTTTTTCGGAAGCGATAACACAATACGTGTAAGGTTTTTTAGACAATACATCCTGGTGATATTTATACAGATCATTCAAAGTAATGTTTGCGTATTGCGCATAATTATCTTTTCTAAGATCACGGTCTACACCTTTTTTTGCTGCACTTAAATAACTCATGATGATTGCATCTTTTGTTATCCTGTCTGTTTCAATATCCTTCATCAAACTTTTACGTGCATTGATAAAATTCTGTTCTGTTTTTGGCAGATCATCCAGCAACTCGTTCATCCCGGCAACGGCTTCATTCATTTTATCTGCCTGGCTTCCAACATAAGCCACGATAGAATACGTATCATCTTTTTTAAGCGGAGTTTGAACCTGCGCAAATGTTGAATACGCCAGTGCCTTTGATTCACGAATGGTTTGAAAAACTATTGATCCCATTCCGCCACCAAAATATCCGTTGAACATATTTACAAGTGCCTCTTCTTTTGGATCGTAAACACTAAGGTTTTTAACCCAATATATTTCTGCCTGCACTGCATCGTAATCAACAAATAAAACTTCGTTTTTTGTTTGTACTGTGCGTTTAAATGTTACCCCCTGTGTATTTGCAACCCATGATTGCGGCATTGAATGAAGCTTTTGCAAACCCGCTGTCAGAGCGGGTAATGGCTTAGGACCATAGTACAAGATTTTGTGACTATAATTCATCATAGAATGCAAAACATTGGTAAGATCTTCGGCCTTTAGATTTTTAACTTCATCATCCGTTAATACAAAATTGAAAGGATTTTGCGGACCGTATGCAGCATAATTTCTTAATCCCTGCGATATTATTGCTTTATTAAGTTTATTGTTTGCCCTTGTTTTTAATACGCGGTTCTTTAACCCGTCAAGTGCTGCCTGGTCGGGCTTACAATTATGAATAAGGTCTTCAAACAAAGCAACTGCTTTATCAAAATTTTCCTGCAAACCACTGATGGTAACTGTTGTTTCTTCATTACCTGCGTTAATTGTAAAATTGCAGGCAAGGTCATAAAATTGCTTGCTTATATCTTCTGCAGAAGATTTATCAGTTCCTAAAAATTGCAAATAACCGGCAGCATACGAAAGCATTTTATTATTCCAGCTTCCCATATCAAAACGGTAATACAAACGGAAAAGATCATTGTCTTTATTTTGTACATAGAGCACATCAGCATTGCCAAGTTTACTTCTTTGCAGATCTTTTGTATAATCTATCCAAACAGGTTTTATTGTTGGCAATGGCGTAGAAGTGATTTCCTTTACAAACGGAGATTGTTTGCCTGCATTTGTTTCAACAGGCGTAATGGGTGGCTTCTCAACCTTTACAATATTTTTATCTTCACCTTTTCTTTTATACAACACAACATAATTATTGTCTCCAAAAAGTTTGTTGGCAAAATCAACCAATTCCTTTTTACTTATTTTGCTCATGTCATCAACATAAGCAACCTCAGTATTCCATTTTGTTCCACGGTTTTTAATAAATTCATCTGCAATATTAACGGCCCTGCTGTTGTTATTATCCAATGCCTGCAGCCTGCTTAATTTAGAATTGGCAACAATTGCTTTCAATAAAGATTCATCAAACTCTCCTTTTTTAAGCAGGTTAATTTGTCCCATTAAAAGATCTTTTACTTCTTCAAGTGTCTGTCCCTGTTTAGGTGAAGCCAGCGCAATAAATACTCCGTAGTCTTTAAAATTAAAACTGCCCGCAGAAGCTCCTAAAACTTTTTGTTGCTTGTTAAGATTAAGATCGAGCAAGCCTGCCTTGCCATTAGAAAGTAATGATCCTAACATATCAGCCATAAGCGCTTCCTTAGTATTGCTTGGGCCGAGGCGGTATAATATTCTCATACTCTCCGAGCTTGGTCCGAATACTTCTTTTACGATTGGCCCTGCGATTGGTTTTTCTACAGGATCGTTATAATCCGCTACAGGCTTAGCTTTCATGTAACCAAAATCTTTATCAATAGTTTTTACCACTTCGTCTGCATCAAAATCTCCGGCCATTACTATAGCCATATTATTAGGAACATAATACTTATAATAATATTGACGGATTGCTTTTAATGACGGATTTTTTAAATGCTCAATTGTGCCTATTGTACTTTGCTGACCATAATTACTGGTTGGAAAAAGATTGTACAACATTGCTTCCTGCAACTTACGGTTGTCATCATCAAGGCCACGGTTTTTTTCTTCATACACTGCTTCAAGCTCGGTATGAAAAATTCTGAATATCGGATTTCTGAAACGCTCTGCCTGGATCGTCATAAACTTATCAATCGCATTAGAAGGAATGTCTTCTTCATAAACAGTTTCTTCAACAGAGGTGTGTGCATTTGTTCTTTGCGAACCAATCGAAGCCATCATTTTATCATACTCATTTGCAATTGCAAACCTTGATGCCTCACCAGAAACTTTATCAATTTGCTTGTATATCTCTTTACGTTTTGCAGGATCTGTAGTATGATTATACACTTCATACAAATTATCAATGCTATCGAGCAAAGGTTTTTCTTTTGCCCAATCAAGTGATCCGAATTTATCTGTGCCCTTAAATAAAAGATGCTCAAGATAGTGGGCTAATCCTGTATGATCCCTGGGATCGTTATTGCTGCCGGTTCTTACAGCAATTTTTACTGATACCCTTGGCTCTTTTTTGTTAGGAGATAAAGCAACAGTAAGTCCATTCTTTAATGTATAAAACCGGGTGCCCATCGGATCGTTGCTTACATACCTATATACATAGCCACCGGATGTTGCCTGTTTCCATTGGTATCTTGATTGTGCTGACACAGCCACTGAATGGGAAATAATCAGCAGGAGAAAAATTAATCTTTTCAATTTCATATTATGTTTTTAGTGATTTACGGTTTAGACCAAAAAATAATGCCGGTTTGATAATGAATGTTGCGAAAATAAAATTAATTGTATTCTATATTCAGATCATTTTTATAAATGGTAATAAAAGTAGGGATTGCAATTGTAATGCAAACAATGATCTATAAATAATTCAAGCGCTTTTTCTTAACTGAATAAAATAGTACGACAACTGCAGCCAAAATTATTATACCGATTAACAGGAGGTTTTTATTAAGCGACTGATGAGGTATAAAAAAATTAATGCCGCCACTTTTTTTATTTATCGGGCCTGAAAAATAGCAATGCTCAAAAACACAATTGCCTTCAATATTCATTGGCGTTTTTTCTCCGTAGTATCTAAAATTACAACTTCTGTAAACAATATTTTCTCCCCACGAAGTAATTAAAGTTTGAACCCCAGCAACATTTTGGTATTCAAAATCAATGTGACAATCGGAGACCTCGCAGGCAAGTTCTGAATTAATTGTTCCCCACGTTCCAAGGCTTTCTGCAAACACATGAGATATATAAGTTGGAAAATATCCATGCTGATCATTATAAATAAATCTTACCACTGCGCCTGCAATATTTGCGTGATCTATGTTCCAGTTGCCGGCCATTCTCGGGCCACCATAAAGATCAGTTGCAAAAACAGTGTGTGTTCCTCCCCAGCAATAAATATTCGAGATAATATTTGCTTTCTCCTGGTCCTGTCCGCCTGAAATGCAAAGCTTGCAATTTTCAAATTGAATTTTATTTATGATGGTTATTTCTGCATTGCGTGTAAGCCCGTTTGGCGAAGAGCAAATGCCAACAACAAAATTATTTATGCTCAACTCTTCTATCTCAATCCCTGTACTTCCTGTGCTCGTTGAAAACCCATTGTATTTTCCATAATAAGAAGTTAACCCCGGATAACCGCCATCAGCTGGCATCTTATTGGCTGCAAGATTTGTAAACGGATCTATCACAATGCCTGCGTAAGGAGAAAATCTTGTATCCCTGCAAACATTATCTTTAAAATCTTCGAATGAAGTATTGAAAAACTTATGGCGATCGTTGGTATTGGGAGGAGAAAAAAGTCCGGTGATCTTTAGTTTCCTGATCTTACATCCTTTGCCATTTTGAATGCCGATGGCGAATGTATTTGCAAAGGTTGGTAATAATTCGCTGCCCATATTTGAATCCCAAAAAGAGGATTCCCCCAACAACTCTACTGTACAAAACGTTCCTTCTTTTTGTACAATTAAAGGTTTTGATATTTTATATTTTCCTGCCGGCAAAAAAACGGTTCTGATATTATTATTTATACAGGTGTTTATTGATTTTTGTATCGCAGTATGATCATCAGCATTGCTTCCGTTTGCACCAAACCATGCAACTGAAAAATATTGATCAACACTTTTTGGATTTACTGTTAAGGTTGTATCAAAAATATTTGCATGAGAGTTGGCTTCAATTATGCCACCGTTTATAGTTCCTTTTCCGGAAAATTTTCCGCCTTCAAATTTTAAAATTTTATCAGGAGGAATATTTGCTGTTCCATTTATAATTATCTGCGCACTGATAATAATTTCTTTTACCTGCGGATCATCAAATACCTTTTGTAAAGAAGCTGTCTGATCAATGCTTGAATTATCTTTTACAATAAAGGTTTGAGCAAATATTTTTCCGGAAAACAAAAGGAATACAAACAGCAATTTTTTCATCTTATAAAGATAAATGTTCATAAAGCATAACGCTCATGAACAATTGCAATAAAATGTTAGAAATAAAAATTTCTATTTGCTTAAGTGCATACTTCTCTCTTTATACAACTGCCTGAAGTAAGGATCACGAAGATCTTTTATAAAACGAATGGCTTCGCCGGTGCTTTTCATTTCGGGGCCGAGTTCTTTATTTACTCCCGGAAATTTATTGAAAGAAAATACAGGCTCTTTTATTGCAAAGCCCTGCAGTTTTTTATCGAAAGTAAAATCTTTTAATTTTTTATCTCCCAACATAATTTTTGTTGCAATGTTGAGGTAAGGAATTTGATATGCTTTCGCAATGAAAGGAGTTGTTCTTGATGCACGCGGATTGGCTTCAATTACAAAAACGTTTCCGTCCTTTATTGCAAATTGTATATTGATAAGCCCCTGTATCTTTAATGCTCTTGCAATTTTTTCGGCATACTCTTCCATGGTATGCACGATCAATGGTGACAAATTAAATTGCGGAAGAACTGCATTACTATCACCGCTGTGAATACCGGCAGGCTCAATATGTTCCATCACTCCCATCACATGAAAATCTTCGCCATCAAATATGGCATCTATCTCTGCTTCCTGGCAACGATCCAAAAAGTGATCGATCAAAATTTTATTTCCGGGAAGATGTTTTAATAAACTCAATACACCTTTCTCCAGTTCTTCATCATTTAAAACAATGCGCATTCTTTGTCCGCCCAAAACATAACTGGGACGCACTAATACAGGATAGCCAACCTGCTTTGCAACTTCAATTGCGTCATCGGTATCATAAGCTGTTCCGTAATTTGGATAAGGAATTTCCAAAGCTTTCAGCATGTCACTGAATCTTCCACGATCTTCAGCAATGTCCATACTATCGTAAGAAGAACCAATGATCTTGATGCCTTTTTCATGCAATCTTTTGGCAAGTTTTAATGCAGTTTGTCCACCCAATTGAACGATAACTCCGAGAGGTTTTTCATGCTCAATTATTTCCCAGATATGTTCCCAGAAAACAGGTTCGAAATATAATTTATCCGCAATATCAAAATCAGTAGAAACAGTTTCGGGGTTGCAATTTATCATGATGGCTTCATAGCCACATTCTTTAATAGCCAGCAATCCATGTACACAACAGTAATCAAACTCAATGCCCTGGCCTATCCTGTTTGGGCCGGAGCCTAACACAATTACTTTTTTCTTTTCAGAAACCTTACTCTCATTTGATAACTCTGCAGTTTGATTGTCTTCAAAAGTTGAATAGAAATATGGTGTCTTTGCTTCAAACTCGGCACTGCATGTATCTACCATTTTAAACACACGGGTTAAACCAAGCGCTTTTCTTTTCGCATAAACATCTTCATCTGTATATCCCTCTCCCATTATTCTCGACAACTGTTCATCACTAAAGCCTAAATGTTTTGCTTCTTTTAAAAGATCATCAGGAATAGTATCCAGGTCATACTTTGCTATCTCTTTTTCACAGTCACAAATTTTTTGTATCTGGTAAATGAACCACCTGTCAATGCCTGTGGATTCGCAAATTCTTTTTACACTCACACCTATCATCAATGCATCTTTAATACGAAATATTCTATCCCATTTGGGAACTTTTAGATATTCGATAAGTTCTTCAGCATACATCAAACTCTTCCCATAATAACCAAGTCCTACAGCTTCATTCTCTAAACTCTGACAGGCTTTTTGAACTGCTTCAGCAAAGCTTCTTCCAATCGCCATTACTTCACCAACGGATTTCATTTGTAATCCCAAAGTATCATCAGCGCCTTTAAATTTATCAAAATTCCAACGTGGAATTTTTACAATAACATAATCCAGTGCCGGTTCAAAATATGCAGATGTTGTTTTTGTGATCTGGTTTTTTAATTCATCAAGATTATAACCGATGGCAAGCTTTGCTGCAATCTTCGCAATGGGATAACCCGTAGCTTTTGATGCCAGTGCAGATGAGCGGCTAACCCTTGGATTTATTTCAATTGCAGTTATCTCTTCTGTTTGTGGATTTAATGCAAACTGAACATTACAACCTCCTGCAAAATTTCCCAGATCTCTCATCATGGCGATGGCAGTATTACGCATTTTTTGATAAGCAGTATCGCTCAAAGTCATTGCCGGCGCCACTGTTATCGAATCACCTGTATGAATACCCATCGGGTCAAAATTCTCTACAGTACAAATTATTACTACATTATCATTGGCATCTCTTAAAAGCTCAAGTTCAAATTCTTTCCAGCCAAGCAATGCTTTTTCTACAAGAACTTCATGCATAGGTGAAGCCTGCAATCCACGATTGAGCGCTTCGTCCAATTCATCTTTACTATGTACAAAACTTCCGCCTGTGCCGCCCAATGTAAACGAAGGACGAATTACCAAAGGAAAACCGATCTCTTGTGCAAATTCTTTTCCTTCTAAAAATGAGTTGGCCGTTTTTGCAGTAGCAACAGGAACTTTTAATTCGATCATCCATTGCCTGAATTTTTCCCTGTCTTCGGCTTTATCAATGGCTTTAATATCTACGCCTATTAATTTTACTTTATACTTTTCCCAGATACCAAGTTCATCGCCTTCTTTACATAGATTTAAGGCAGTTTGCCCACCCATTGTTGGCAGCACTGCATCAATTTTATTTTCCTGTAATATCTGTTCAATACTTTCTATAGTTAATGGGAGAAGATAAACTTTGTCCGCCATCATTGGGTCTGTCATGATGGTGGCAGGATTGCTGTTAATAAGAATAACTTCAATTCCTTCTTCACGCAAACTTCTTGCGGCCTGCGTGCCGGCATAATCAAATTCACACGCCTGACCAATAATGATAGGGCCGGAACCGATAATAAGTACTGATGTAATGGATAAATCTTTAGGCATAATATTGCTGGGAAATGGCGGGCAAAAGTACTACACTGTAATTTAATTTTCGCAAGAAAGTAAATCTTCACCACAGGAAAAAAGAGTAAATGGAGTTTACGCAGCGTTTTACATTATATACCCTCTGCGCAAAACTCAGCTTCTCTTTTCTCTGCGGTGAATATTAAATTAAAAATCTTCGCTCCGAGCCGAATAATTCTGTGATCAATCTTTTTACAACAAAAAGTTTATCAACCCAGGCTTCTTTAGGCTTCATGTCTATTTCGGCAAAATGTTCTTTTATTTTGTCAACCGTTCCTTCAGCATCGTCTAACAGTTCGTGAGCCCTGTTTTTTAAATGTGTACAAAATTCTTCTTTTTCAATTTCAGGCATACTGAAATATTTTATAAGAGCAACGCCTGCTGCGGCTCCTAAAACCAGTGCACCGATTGTATTTGCTTTCGACATAACTTTTAATTTAATTTTTAGGCGTTAGATTTGTGTATCAGTATATATGTTTACCCACCGATTTGTTACATTACATAAACCGTTCCTCTTTTTTTGTTTCCTATCTTTTTTCCTGCGGCTTTCAGCACAAACTTTTCCTGCAAAAAATTATCCTAAAAGTTATTTTATTTACCCTGTACAGGCAAAGATAGGGTTGGCTGCAAACTTTGGGGAATTACGCCCCAACCATTATCACATGGGGCTCGATTGCAGAACAGATCAAAGACAAAATGTACATGTTGTAGCCGCGGCAGACGGATACATTGCTCATGTTAGAATTGAGCCAGCGGGTTTTGGAAGAGCTATCTACATTAACCATCCCAACGGATTGACAACTTTATATGGGCATCTGAATAATTTTTTTCCTGCGTTGGAAAAATATGTGAAGGAGCAACAATACAAACTACAATCGTGGCAGGTTTTCCTGGAAATTCCTGCGAATTTATTTCCTGTAAAACAAGGCCAGTTCATTGCTTTCAGCGGCAACACCGGCGGCTCGCAGGGACCACATACTCATTTTGAAATAAGAAATACAAAAACAGATAAGGTGCTTAATCCGTCCTTATTTAATTTTCCTATTCCCGATAATGTACCACCAAGATTGATAAGGCTTGCGGTTTACGACAGACGCCTAAGCACTTATTCTCAAACACCAAAATTGTATGCATTAAAAATAGTAAATGGAAAATATGTGCCGGCATCTCCTGTAATAATTGCTAATACAGATAAAGTTAGTTTCGGAATTTCTGCAGTGGATAGTTACACAGGATCATCAAATCCAAACGGCATTTATGCAGCCGTGATTTATAATGATGGTGTTGCTGTTTCAGGCTTTCAGTTAGATAATATTTCTTATGATGAAACGAGATATGTAAATGCACATATTGATTACAAATTAAGAGCCGGTGGCGGTCCTTTTGTAGAACATCTTTCCAGGCTGCCCGGTTATCCTGAAGGCATTTACAAAGACTTTGAAAGTGATGGTATAATTAATTTAGAAGATGACAGCGCTCATCAAATAAAAGTAGAAGTAAAAGATGCTTATGGCAACATTTCTGTTTTACAATTTGCGGTGAAGCGTGGTGTGATAAATGAAAACAAATACAAGCAGAATTATTCAGAACAAGAATTTAGCCCCGGCTTTGTGAATGTTTTTGAAAGAGATGATATACAGGTTATACTTGGCGAAAATGATCTGTATGATTCTATCAATTTTGTGTACAGTAAAAAAACTTCTGCAACGCCGCAAGCCGTATCAGCATTGCATTCTGTGCATACGGCATTGGTGCCGGTACATGGCTATTATACAGTTAGGTTAAAAGTGGATAAGTCTTTACAAAATATTGCGGAGGATAAAATTGTTATGCAAAGAACATGGGGCAGTAAAATGGATGTAGTAAAACCTGACAGAGATGGAGAATGGTTCTCGGGAAAATTCAGGGAGTTTGGAAATTTTCAATTAGTGGTTGACAACACACCTCCCGTAATTTCACAGATCGGAATACGTGAAGGAGCAAATCTTTCAAGAGCATCGCAAATAATTTTTACTGTTACGGATAATATGAAAGAAATAAAAAACTTCCGTGCAGAACTTGATGGCAAGTGGCTGCGTTTTACTAATGACAAAGGCAGAAGCTTTATTTATAAATTTGATGAAATGTGTCTTCCGGGAAATCATGAGTTAAAAGTTAGCGTTGATGATGAGGCAGGAAATAAAACAGAAAAGATCTTTCATTTTACCAGATAAACATTCACCCTCTAATTAAATTTTTCACATGATAACCTTAACTGAAGGCGACAAAGCCCCGGATTTTAA
>DATCOF010000223.1:0-7406 GCA_036564845.1 Chitinophagaceae bacterium
TATCTGCATTTTGTTTTTAGATGCAATTTGTTAGATTTACCATTTCATCAGGCAACCGGTTAGCGCTATACAATTAATTTTTCCTGTTATGCAATTAAGAAACCTTCTAACATTATTATTTCTTCATTGTTGTTTATCCTGTAAAAACACAAAGCAGAACCTAAAGCAGGAGAAGTTTGACAAAAAAAATGAGTAACAACGGATGGCAGGGATTATCCTTACAGAAATAACATGCTGAATGATTTAATTTTACAATCAAAAATTAAAAGGATTAAAATATGATAAAGTCATAGATCTGCTGGGCCAACCAAACCGTACGGATAGTAACTACCTTTTCTATCTTATTTTCCAGACGTATCTTGGCCCTGTTCCTCTTCATAATAAAACGTTAGTAATTAAATTAGCGAATGATACAGTAGAATGGAGAAAGATTCATGAATAGAAAAAGTAAAAAAGAAGTAAAAGTGTGCAACAACCATGTAACGGTAATTTTAAAAAGACAACAAATTTAAAAAATATGAGTGACACCTGGACTGATAGATGGAATGAAAGATATAGTACCAACGAGTTTGCTTATGGCGAACAGCCTAACAATTATTTAAAAGAACAATTGGAGAAATTAAAAGTTGGGACAATACTTTTTGCAGCAGAAGGCGAAGGACGCAATGCAGTTTTTGCAGCTAAACTTGGCTGGACAGTTTCAGCCTTTGACATAAGTATAGAAGGAAAAAATAAAGCCCTTCGGCTCGCCGAAACTAACAATGTAACAATTGACTACCAGGTTGGCGAATTGCAGACTTTGAATTTTAACCCCGAACAATTTGATGCCATTGCACTCATCTATGCGCACTTTCCGGCAGACATTAAATCGCTTTATCACAACTCACTTAACAAATATTTACGAAAGGGAGGATTAATTATTTTTGAAGCGTTTAGCAAAAAACACATTGACTATATCGCTAAGAACGAAAAAGTAGGCGGGCCAAAAGACATAGCAAGTTTATTTTCAATTGACGAAATAAAATCTGACTTTGATAATTATGAAATTATAGAATTAGAAGAAAAAGTAATCGAATTGAAGGAAGGATTATTTCATAACGGGGAAGGTTCTGTAATAAGATTTGTCGGACGAAAATAACTTAGTTTAGCTGTTTTATTTTACAGTAAAAATAAATCAACAGATCATGATTCAAAAGCTGAACTGGGAATCAGTTCCAACCGAAGAAGTAACTCCTTCAATGTTTCGCAAAATCGTTTCAGGCGAAAAACTGATGATCGCAAAAATGAAATTCAAAGATGGTTTTGTTGTGCCGCTGCATCATCACATACATGAACAGGTGACACAGGTAATTTCAGGACAAATGCGTTTTTGGTTTGGAGAAAATAAAGAACAAATAATGGACCTTTATCCCGGCGATGTTATTGTAATTCCATCTAACCTGCCACATGAAGCACTGATGATCGGTGAAGTAGAGGAAATAGACACATGGGCTCCTCCGCGCCAGGATTGGTTAGATAAAACGGATGATTACTTAAAAAAATAATTTATGGAACTTGGATTAAAAAATAAAGTAGCTTTTGTAGCCGCATCCAGCCAGGGGCTTGGTAAAAGCGTTGCATTGGAACTGGCACAGGAAGGAGCCAACATAATTATTTGCGGACGTAATAAGGATAATCTCCAAAAAACAAAACTGGAAATAGAAAACCAGATTAATAAAGAAGTGCTGGCTTTTACCGGCGACTTATCCATTTCTGCTGAACGGGAGCAGATCATTAAAAGCGCATTGCAAGCTTACAGCACTATAGATATCCTTATCACGAATGCAGGAGGGCCACCCACAGGAAAGATTGAAGAATTAAAACAGGAAGATTGGGACCAGGCTTACAATAGCCTGCTGGCAAGTGTTGTAGGGTTGGTCAATGGTTTTTTGCCGGGCATGAAACAACAGCGATGGGGGCGAATTATTTCCATTACATCCATGGCGGTAAAACAACCTATTAATAACCTCATGCTGTCCAACTCGGTAAGGGCCTCTGTTGTTGGTTTAATGAAAACACTGGCCAACGAAGTAGCCATGTATAATATTACGGTAAATAATGTAATGCCCGGTTATACAGAAACCGAAAGATTGAAAGGGCTGATTGAAAACAATCCTTCTTTCGCATTAGCGAAAACTGAAATACCGCTTGGACGTTTTGGGAAACCGGAAGAGTTTGCTGCCGCCGTTGCATTCTTAGCAAGCGGGCGGGCCAGTTATATTACAGGCGTTTCATTGGCAATAGATGGAGGATGGACAAAAGGGATGTTTTAAATATTCTGCAGTGCAGGTATTGTGCAGTTGCTTCCACTTTTTTTAATTACATTTCTAAAAATAATTAAGTTATGAATATGTAAAAACATTAAAACCCAGGCCTACAGCCAAAAGCAAGAGATGATCTTCCGCATAATAAAAAATTGACAACACCCTTTAAGATTTCTTTAACTAATTTTAGAAAAAATTAAAAATCATGAAAAAAAATCTATCCCTCATCGGCATCTTCCTTATTCTAACAGGAAGCACTATGCCATCTTTTGCTGCTTTTATAATTCACCCTTCCAATGGTGTTGAGCAGCCCGTAAACCCAGACGCCACAAGCGTTTCATCTGCATTGCATGATTTCATGAGTCTTTCAAGAAAAGAAAGACGGGAACGCATGAGGGAAGTTAAATCAGAGATCAAAGAATTTAAAGCCGAAAAAAGAGCAGGCAGCGAGCCTTCTACCAACCAGTTATTATTGGTGATACTTGCAATTATTTTACCGCCATTGGCAGTATATCTTCATGAAGGTGTTATCAATGGTAAATTCTGGCTGGATCTTGTATTAACATTATTGTTCTTTATACCGGGAATAATTTACGCGTTGATAGTTGTGCTTGGTAAATCTTAATAGCAAGTCCGGAAATAATATTCTTTAAAATAATTTTATAATAACACTTGTTGATATTTAACAAGGGTTATTATCGTAATGTATACATACAGTTTAGAAGCCCACCTTAATTTTTTCTAAAAAATATTTGGAGACTCCAGATAAGAAGCATGGCCCAATATTACAGCGGGAACTAGCTGATGCGCTTTTATAAAATAAATATTAACTTACTGTAGAAAAAAACAGTAACTATATGGGAGTTCTACTTCAGGCATTTTACTGGGATTGTCCAAAGAAAGACAACCGGGAATTCACATGGTGGAATTTTATAAAGGAAAAAATTCCAACTTTAAAAGCTGCAGGCTTTACAGCATTGTGGCTCCCTCCTGCTTCCAAGGCGGCTAACCTTAACGGATTGTCTATGGGGTATGATCCTTACGACTTTTATGATCTTGGAGAATTTGATCAGAAGGGTTCTGTTAAAACATGGTTCGGTTCAAAAGATGAACTGATTGACCTGATAAAAACTATTCATGATAACAACATGCAGGTGTATGCAGATCTTGTTTTAAATCATAATAATGGCGGCGATGAAAAAGAAACCAATCCAATTGATAAAAAAGTAAGGTGGACAAAATTTAAACCTGCAAGTAAAAAATTTAAACGTGACTGGAAATCTTTTCATCCAAGCGCTTTTGAAAAATGGGATAACAGGGAGTTTGGAGAAATGCCTGATATATGTCATCGCAATCCGTATGTGTATGCAGAAATGATGGAGCTTACAAGATGGATGATTGAAGATATTGGCTTTGATGGTTTTCGTTACGATTTTGTTTTGGGCTATGGCGGATGGTTGGTAAAATCTATCCTCGAAAGAAATTATACAAAGCATCACAAATTTGATTTTTCTCCTTTTGGTGTTGGTGAATGTTGGGATAATGATCGCAGCATTAGTGAATGGTTGGATGAAGTAAACAACTGGTCGGATAATCCCGGCTCTGCATTTGATTTTCCATTGCGCAATAAATTAAAAAGTCTTTGTGATGAATATGGTTACAGTGTTACCAACATGACGAACGGCGGGACTGTGAGCGATGAAAGGCCCGCCAGTGCTGTAACTTTTGTAGAGAATCATGACATAGATCGAATAGCCCCAATTGTAAATGATAAAATGCTTGCGTATGCATGGATACTCACTCACGAAGGTTATCCATGTGTGTTTTGGTACGACTATTTTAATCTTGGACTTGCCCGCGAAAATAATAACAATGGCATTGCAGCATTAGTAAAAGTGCATGACCAATATGCCGGTAGTGCAACAAATATTTTGCATGCTGATGATAATTTATACATCATGCAGAGAGAAGGAACTGACGGTAAGCCAGGACTTGTTTTTGTTTTAAATAATAACGGAGACGCATGGAATGGAAAAACAGTTTTTACAAAATGGAAAAATAAAAAATTTGTTGCGGCAGCGTGGGATGGAAAAGATAACAGTGCTCCGGGAGAAAAAAATACTGATCAAAATGGTGTGTCAGATTTTTGGGCAGCACCAAGAGGTTATGCGGTGTATGTTTAAGCGTGAGCCTAAACTCTAAAATATTATTTCAGGAAAGATTAATAAAAGAAAGAGCAATTAAAAAACATAATTATTTCTTTCTTCCGATCCGGTATAATCTTCCTTCATCAGTAATTGCATACAACAATCCGTCTTTTCCCTGGGTAATATCGCGGAAACGTTGGCCCTCACCGGAAAGTAATCTTTCTTCTCCCACCACTTTATTATTTCGGATAACAAGGCGTGCAATATGATTACCGCTTAGTCCGCAAACGAATAAATTATTTTTCCATTCAGGCATATTACTGCCATTGTAAAAAGTAATACCACTTGGAGAAACAACAGGATCCCAATAATAAATGGGTTGCTCCATTCCCTCATGCTGTGTAATTCCTCCGTTTACTTTACCGCCACTATATTCTATTCCATAAGTTATCGTTGCCCATCCATAATTTTTGCCGGGCCTGATAAGGTTTATCTCATCACCTCCGCGTGGGCCAAATTCACTTTCCCAAATATCACCTGTCACAGGATGGAATGCAAGTCCCTGCACATTTCTGTGTCCATAAGAATACAATTCAGGACGTGCACCGGCACGGCCAATAAAAGGATTTCCCGCAGCCGGCTTTCCATCTTTTGTTATGCGTATAACCTTGCCCAGTGCTGAATTCAGTTGCTGCGCCTGTGGCCGTGTTGCAAGGTCCGAACGCTCACCGGTACTTATAATAAGGTTACCTGAAGGGTCTATCAAGATGCGTCCACCATAATGCAACGTACCATTGTAAGCAGGCGTTGCACGGTATATCACTGTTGCGTTTTCTATGCGATGTTCATCTGCAGACAAAGAACCTTTTGCAACTGCTGTAAGATTTCCCTGCGGTGTACTTTCAGAAAATACCCAATACACCATCCTGTTTTTTTTAAATTGTGGATCTGCTCTTACACCCAACAATCCACCTTGTCCGCCGGAATTTACTGCGGGTATTCCTGTTATGGGTTGGCTAAGTTTACCGGATGTAGTTGCAATTCGCATGTCTCCTTCTTTTTCAGTTATCAGGAGGCGGCCATCCGGAAGAGTTGTAATTCCCCATGGACGCTTAAGCGCACCGGTAACAACTTTCCCCTCATAAGGCGTTTTTGTGTGCACACCTGCAATTCGTGTTTGTCCTGCAAAGGCCGGTTTGTAATTTGAATTCGGCGCTAATGTTTCTACCGGCTTTGAAGAATCCGCATCCGAATAACCTGTACCATTATCAGTGGTGTTGGCGCTACAGGAAATAAAGGAGAATGCAAATGCGATAAAAATAATTTCTTTTTTAAACATGTGAAATGATTTTGTACCACAAAGGAAGCTGGAAAAATTATACCAAACTAAAAAGTCTTTTGTTAGATGAATCGCAATCCCGGCAAAAAATTAATTAGTTTAGAGTTTAGGAAAGCAAACAGTTGGCAGAAATGCTATTAAACTTTCGATTATGATTTTAGGATTGCGGCCATCATCTTTTGAATTCATTTATAATGCATCAAACCTTTTAAAAAAAGATTTGCTTTATTTTGAACAAGTGCATGTTTGTAGTTTTAATGAATTCACAATCTTTAAAGAAATAGAGTTATTCGATCCACAATATTTTAGTCTAATTCAGAAAGAACTCGAGCCACTATTTAATAACCATTTGTTACATACATTTAATCTAACAGAAATGTTAGATTTTGTTTATAAAGAATCTGGGGAAAAGGCTACACCAGAACTTGAACCATTTTATTATATTCATTCAAAAATTCCAAGACCTCAATTACCAAAGAAATTTCCTAAAAAACCTACGAATAACATAGCTCCTAAGATTATTACTGAATATCAAGAATCAGTAAATCAATCTGAAGATGCTGCAACAAGAGTTTCATCTGTATTCTTAAATACATTTTCAAAAGATGAAACGATTCCATTATTACAAAAAGATATCATTACAGATAGTTCAAATCAAGCAAAAGTTTTAGAAGTTATTTTGTCAAAAATTCCTATCCCGGATGAAAAAGTTTCTTGGGAAAAAATAATAGAATATCGAAAAGATCCAGATACAACGGCAAAATTTAACGCTCTCAGAGTTTGGATGCAAGATATCAGCAGACAGAATTATTCCAAAAACGAAATTAGTGATAGAATTGACTATTTGCTTCACGAATATGAACAACATCTTAAGTTTCATAAATTAAAATATACTCATGGTACTTTTAGAGTGTTCATGACTACCTTATCAGAAGTTTTAGAAGGCCTTGCAACATTAAAGTTTAGTAAAGTAACAGAAACACTTTTTTCGCTATCAGAAAAAAAACTTGATCTTTTTGAAGCTGAAATGTCAGCACCAGGTCGTGAAATTGCATACATCAGTAAAGCTAAAAAAATTTCAGAGTAATTGATTTTCGACAGCACTTCTGCCAACAAACTCTAACGTTAATTACAATAAACATAACACATCATGAAATATTCAATCCCAATAATTGCTTTCTTATTTTCTTCGATCTTATTTGCACAAAACAAAACGCCGATACTAATTCGCTGCGATGATATCGGCATGTGCCATTCAGTAAATGTTGCTGCCAAACAGGTTTTAGAAACCGGCATTCCTGTGTCAATGTCTGTTATGGTTGCATGTCCATGGTTTTCTGAAGCAGCAGAACTTTTGAAAAAATATCCGAACGTTTCTATCGGCATACATCTTACATTAAATTCAGAATGGAAGCAATACCGCTGGGGGCCTGTGTCCGGAGCCGGTGCTGTTCCATCTCTCGTTGATTCATCAGGAAATTTCTTTCCATCACGTAGTGCACTTTTTGGCAACAATCCAAAACTTGGTGAGATAGAAACAGAGCTTCGTGCACAAATTGAAAAAGCATTGTATGCGGGATTAAAGATCGATTATCTTGACTATCACATGGGAGCTGC
>DATCOF010000224.1:0-5123 GCA_036564845.1 Chitinophagaceae bacterium
ATTCATAATAATTGAAAATCAATGAATTATAAAATTCAAAGATTTCAAAAATTCAAATCGTTTCCAAGTTAAAATCTCGGCAAACTCAATACTGACAATATTTTCAAAGAACTATTTATTTTGATAACGCAACGCTAATGATAAAAACTATGAAAGCACTCCTGCAGTAGAACTTCATACCAATGAAGAATAATTCATTCAATATTAATTGCCCATTGCCTATTCATCTTTCGGTTCTTCTTTGGAATAGAATATATCAGTAAAAATATTTGCTCTTCCTAATTCTTCCATATCACTTAGCTCAAGTTCCAGCGCTTTTGTGCTTTGCTGAATTTCAATAAAGGAAAGAACAATAGAAGCAAGCAATGTCATCATGCTCGCGGCAAAAATAATATTAGCAGCATACATCCATCTTCTGTAAATAAAATACATACAAAGCACACAGCAAAAAAAACTCAGCGCACCAAAGCCCTGCATATATTTTATCAGGTTTAACCTTGCCCGCAGGCTTTTTATTTGCTTTATTGCGGTATGTTTTATTTGCATTTCAGCATAGCTTTTATGCAAACTCCTTATCCTGTTGGCTATTGCCAAAAACCGGTTTGTATAAGCCAGCATCAATAATGTAATTGCCGGAAATAATAATGCAGGCGTATTGATGGAAATTTCTATCATGCAATAAATTTACACAACATTATTTTTACAGTAATGCATAACTGTTGATGCATAAAATAAAAATGCAACCATATAAACAATATTTGTAACAGTATTTATCCCAATTGCTATCGGACTACTTAAGATATTGCTGTTGTACCGGTTTCTTTCTTATTTGTGATGCCCCTGATAATTCTGTAAACCGATGCCAAAATAAAAATGCCACCAAGCACTACCACAATAGATGACCCCGCAGGAAAATCATAATGGAAAGAAAAATTCAATCCAAAGAAACCGCCCAGTATACTGATGATTATTGCGATTATTAAAACAGCAGCTTTATTTTTTGTAAGCATGATGGCCGACACTGCAGGAATAATAAGATATGAAAAAACAGGAATCACTCCGTTGATCTTAACTGCAAAAACAATTGCCAATCCTATGGAAATATAAAAAAGAAAATTCCAGATATTGAAGATGCCTACAAGATGATTCACTCCATTTTCAAATGATTCTGTCAAACCAAAAAATTTCCGGAAGAAAATTATTTGCACCAAAAGAATTGCACCAAATACAATCCCTATTGAAGTGATCTGTTCCCAACTCACAGATAAAATATTTCCAAAAAGAACTTCCTGGATATCGGAATCACCATGAGCCGTTTTTGAAATAAACAACACCGTAAGCGCCGATGCGAAAGCATATAAAATTCCAATGATAGCTTCCTGCTTAAGGCGTTTATCTTTAATATTTATAAACGACATCAGCAATGCGCCAACCAAAGTAAATATTAATGGAATAGAGGTAAGCCCTGTACCAATAAATGCTGCAAAGGCAACACCTAATGAAGATATTTGCCCAAGTGCAAGATCAACAAAAACAATTCCGCGGCCCACTACATGCACACCCATATAAGATAATAAAATTCCGGTGATAACCGCTGCTGCAAAGGCCTGCACCATAAACGGTAGTTGAAACATTTCAAACATAAAAACGATTTTAATTTTTAATTTAAAAAAAATATTATTTAAGCACTGCCACCATTTGATCCACATCATAATCAAAAAGGTCAAAATAATTTTTAATGCTACTGAATGCACCAACAGAAGTGGCCAGCGTTAATTCCTTTACACCGGTTTGCTTTGCAACCACATCCGATGATGAGGTTGTAAAATAAGGTGAAGAAATGATCACTTTTATTTTATTAGCGGGTATTTCTTTTATCACCTTAACCAATTGAGATGGTGACGGCGGAATACCCGGCTTCGGTTCCATAAAATCTACTATCTGTAAACCAAACCTATGCTCAAAATAAACCCACTCGTTATGATATGCGATTATTTTTGAACCACTGTACGGAGCCATCTTCGCTAACCACTCTCTTAATTTCTGATCGATCTTTGTAAAAAATGCATGAAGGTTCGCTTCATAAAAATCTTTGTTGGCAGGATCAACTCTTTCTAATCCACTGGCAATATTTCTTGCAATAACTTTTCCATTCAATGGATCAAGCCAGTAGTGTGGGTTTCCGTAAATATGGATATCACCTTCACCCCTGTTAACAGAAGAAGGAACCTGCAACAAACCAACACCTTCCGATGCATCAACATAACCAGGAGATCCTTTTTGAATTTTAGTATTTCTTGAACTGGATACTAATTGTGGCGACCAACCGGTTTCAAGATCAAGGCCAACTGTTACAAAAAGATCAGCATTGGAAAGGCTGATAATATAACTCGGCTTCGGATCAACAAAGTGAGGATTTTGATAACCTGTTGCAATTGATGATACAGAAACTTTATTGCCGCCGATCATTTCGGTAATGCTTCTTAAATCCATCGTTGTGGTAACAACTTTTATGGTTCCTGCATTTGCAGCCGAAACTATTATCAGCAATAAGGATAAAATTGAAATTAATTTCTTCATGATTTATTTTTTAAAATTTTATTTAAATGATTTTAATATTGATGTGCGCCGTGTGCACCGATAACAAATATCCAGCGAATCCAAAACTGGTTGTAATCAGGCTGAACATTTACAGTTGTGAATTTTCCTTCAAATTCTATTTTTTGAAATTCAGTTGCAAGCCAGCCTGCGCTTAATGATCCTGCCTGTTCTACTATGTTTTTGTTATAAGGCTTTTGGGCATAATCATACCGCCCGGTTAAGAACCAACGCTTGGCAATTTGATATTCCAAAAAAGAATAAAGGCCAAAAGAGTTTGACATTTTATTTGCAGAATATTTTGCATTGCTATAAAAGATCTCACTTTGCCATGCAAGAGATTTGTAAGTATTCATCTGAACGGGCTTCCATTTATAGGTTATATCTGCAGCAGCAATATTTGTATTATGCGAAGAATCATTAGGCCCTGTGATCCCTGTTAAACCTAGCTCAAGCGTTGCATTATCACTCAACGTAAAAAAGTTTTTAAGATGGCCGAGATAAATAAAACGGTTGTTATCTCCGCGAAAAAAAGTTGGAGATTCTTCAGCACCCGAAGTAGCCTGGAAAACAAATTCCTGGTAAAATTTTGCAGGTGTTAACCAGCTTAACGAAACGCCTTCATCATTCAAGCCTTCTCCAAAATAATTTACGTATGCATTGGGCAGATCAATAAAAGGCAATGCATGTGGATGCGTGGGATTTATTTTACCTACAGCTTCTCTAAACTTTCCCGCTTTCAACTGCAGTTTTGCAGGCAGTGAAAGTGTTGTTAGATAACCTTCTTCTACTGATACGCCATACTTATGTGTTAGTGCATCTCTGCCGAATGAAACAAAAAAATCTGCTCTTATGTATGGATCAACAACAGATTGAAATGACATTTCAGTTTCATTAAGATAGGTATCAAAGTTTTTTTTGCCTGCACTGATGTATGATC
This sequence comes from Chitinophagaceae bacterium, assembly GCA_036564845.1. Lineage (GTDB taxonomy): Bacteria > Bacteroidota > Bacteroidia > Chitinophagales > Chitinophagaceae > Ginsengibacter. Next base: position 3,539 of record DATCOF010000224.1, read on the forward strand.
CCTGGAAGTCAGCAACCACGCCAATATCCGGGTTTGATGAAATACCCGAACGTGTTTGTTGTGGTGCTACTTCGGTGGTGGTATTTGTTTGCATTTGTTGCTCTATCTGTTTTAATAAAACAGAATCCGTTGCAGTGCTGTCAGTTTGTGCAATTGTTTTATTGCAGAAAAATATCGCACTCAATAATAGAATAGAAAATATTTTTTGTTTTAATTGTAGTCTTAAATTCACCGGAACGAGTTTTAGTATAATAAAAAATCACATTACCATGATGTTTGAAACATCTGTTAAACTAAATCCTGGCCGGTGGCCCACGTAAAGGCGAATAGATCGCGGTGATGGAAGAGAAAGAAATATTCCTTACTGCATAAGAAGAAAAAGAAGTGGGGACAGGAAATTCAAATGAAGGCAGATCATTTAAAAAAGTAGATTCTGCTACAAGATTATCGCTATCGCAATTATATCCTGAATTGGTTAGCTGGTAGGGCTTCCTATTGTTTTTTTCATGCCTGCTGTCAATATGTTTTGCAAATACATTATGCAGAAATTTTTTGGGCGTTATGCTCAAAGCAAAAACCATCAGCAATAGCCCTGAAAGCAGTCTAATTATGTAAACAGATCTAAACAAAAAATTTATTCTTAACTGTAAATATAAACCAAATAATTTCGAAACGAAGTTGCAAATATAAAAACAGCCCTGCATCATGAAAAGTTAATAACTCTGGCCAAAATAGAGATAGCGGCAATGCTTTTAAGTATTATGCTGCCTGAAATTAATTTAATTAAAACAATCTACCCTTCCCTTCGCGAAGAACTTAAGTGGAACTTGGAAACTTAACTATAGATTGTGGGATGGGTTTTTTAATTAATATTCTCAATAATCCCTGCAATGCCCTGCCCGCCGCCAACACAGGCTGTAACAATGCCGTATTTTTTATTCAGGCGTTTCATGTCGTTGGTAATTTGCACAGTAAGTTTTGTGCCGGTACAACCCAGCGGATGACCTAATGCAATGGCGCCGCCATTTATATTTACAATTTCAGGATTGAGTTCTAATTTATTTATTACAGCCAAAGATTGCGATGCAAAAGCTTCATTCAATTCTACCAGGTCAATTTGAGAAAGATTCATTCCTGCCTGCTTCAATGCACGTGGTACGGCTTCTACGGGGCCTATGCCCATGATACGCGGATGAACACCGGCACTTGCACAGGATACCAAACGTGCAATCGGTTTTAATCCCAATTCATTTACCATCTTTTCACTCATAACAATTACGAAAGCAGCGCCATCACTTGTTTGCGAAGAGTTACCCGCTGTTACACTTCCGCCTGCTGCGAATGCAGGTTTTAATTTAGCAAGGGCTTCGACAGTTGTCTCTGCTCTTACGCCTTCATCTGTATCAACAACATAATTTCTTTTTTGTTTTTTCTCTTTTTCATCAAGAAAAATTTCTTCAACATTCATCGGCAGAATGCCGCTTTTAAAATATCCTTTCTCAATTGCTTCTTTCGCTTTCCTGTGAGAATTGTAACTAAACTCATCCTGCGCTTCTCTGCTGATAGAATATTCTTTGGCAACGGC
>DATCOF010000225.1:0-5916 GCA_036564845.1 Chitinophagaceae bacterium
GAACTAGTTGCTTTTGTTTTTCAAACGTAGGATTATTTTAGTCTATGTTGATTAAATATTTTTTTCTGCCACTTCTATTGTGTTTTCCTTTTTGTTTTTTCTGAGAGATTCTCCTTTAAGTTCGACACGAACTGATTTTACGCCGTGGTCGGTCTTCCCTGCCTGGCTTTTTTGTAGCCAGGCGGGATGACCGATCACATATAAAATTACTCTATCCAATGTGTAAGAAATTTAAAATCATCTACTCCAGTCTTATAAAACCTGGCTGATGAATATTTATTCATTCTCCTTTAATACAAAACTATTACAACTTATTTTTCATAGCTCTCATTTATTGGGTCGGTCACCCGCCAACCCACACCTGGGCAGGGAAGACCGGCCACGGCGATAGAACCGGAATATCTTATAAAAGACCTTGAGAAGGCGTTTGAGAAAATTTAACTATTAAGACAGATTAATTCCCGTTCATCCTTGTTTTGGTATTTATATCTTATGATGAATTATTTTTGATGCATGTTATTCAGAATTATTTTTTCGTTTACCATTACTTTCCTTTTTAGTACCAGCGCTTCCGCCCAGCAAAAGTGGAATTTGCTGCAATGCGTTCAATATGCAATGGAAAATAATATTTCGGTAAAACAAAACGAGGTTCAGGCAAAGCTTGCCGCCATAAACTATAAACAAAGCAGCCTTTCAAAATATCCTTCCGCCAACTTCAGCAATAATGATGGCTACCGCTTTGGTAAGTCTCAAAATCCTTCAACAGGGATTTTAGAGAATCAGAATTTTTTCTCCATTGGATTAAATTTTCAAAGCAGTGTTGAAATTTTTAACTGGTATTCAAAACGGAATACCACGCTTGCGTATCAATGGGAAGTGGAGGCTGCAAAGGCAGGAACAGAAAAATTAAAAAATGATATTGCCTTAACGGTTGCCAATGCATATTTACAAATACTGCTTGCAAGAGAGCAGCAAAATATTGCGGCTGTGCAGGTGCAACAATCAATTGCACAATTTAATATTATACAAAAGCAGGTAAAGGCAGGCGCATTACCTGAATTAAATGCGGTTGAACTTGAAGCGCAGGTAGCAAGGGACAGCGCCAATTATATTGCTGCAAAAGGAAATGTAACGCAGGCAAAATTTGTTTTAAAAGCGTATATGAATATTGATGCAGGCCAGCCTTTTGATATAGCAGATGAAACTGCTGATAAAATACCTGTTGAAAATATTGCAGACCTTCAACCGGAAGATGTGTATGCATCTGCAATAGCAAACCTTCCGCAACAAAAAGTAAATGATTTTAAATTACAAGCAGCCAGTGCAAATGTAAAATCAGCAAGGGGCGCCTTGTATCCCACTATTGGTGGGTATTTCAGCCTGGGTACAAATTATGGATATTTTAGAGCGCCCGTTTACCAACAGGTTTTTTCAGGTTATATACCAAGTGGCTTTGTAATAAGCAATGGAAGTGGTGGCTTTACTGATGTGCAACGGCCGGTGTTTACTAATGGAAGTAAAAGCGGCTTCATTACATCAGAATCATTAGGTACGCAGTTCAACAATAATTTTGGTCAATCTATCGGCATAAATATTTCTGTGCCTATTTTTAACGGATGGAGTGCAAGGGCAAATTATGAAAGATCTAAACTAAATATTAATACGCTTGAATTACAAAAAGACCTAGATAACAAAACAACAAAACAGGATATTTACCAGGCATACAATGCTGCAATTGTTGCGATGGAAAAATTTAATTCTTCTGCAAAGTCTGTTGATGCGGCACAAAAAAGTTTTGACTTTGCAACCAAAAGATTTAATATCGGAATGCTTACAACGCTTGAATTAATTACTGATCAAAATAATTTATTCAGGGCTAAACTGGAATTAGTACTTAATCAATTTGATTATGTTTTTAAAATGAAAGTTTTGGAATTTTATAAAGGGAAGGGGTTAAAACTTTAAAACTAACACCCCTCTAAATCTCCCCTAAAGGGGAGACTTGCTAACGCACAAAAGCCATGTGTGCTGAAGATGAAAATTTGTTAAGGATGCAGGGAGATAATGGTTTTGCTGAAAGAAGTAAATAGATGAAGTGGAAGATAAAATGTTTGGATTTATTCTAAAGTACCGCTCCCTCTCTTTTGGGAGAGGGAGTTGGAGGGTGAGGCTAAATTTGTCTGAACCAGGATTTTTAGGATTAAAAGATTATTGGGATGAAAGACATAATGACCATTGACTAAATAACTATTGACAAATAAATAATTACATGAGCAAAACATTAAAATGGATAATTTTTTCTTTAGTGGGATTGATTATTTTATTGGTGATACTTAAAAAAAGCGGGGTGCTTGGTAAAGACGAAGGCCTGAAAGTGAGCACAGAAAAAGTAACCAAACGCACCATCGTGGAAACGGTAAATGCCAGCGGTAAAGTATATCCTGTTGTAGAAGTGAAGATGAGTCCTGATATTTCAGGAGAAATTGTTGAGCTGAATGTTGTGGAAGGTGACAGCGTAAAAAAAGGACAGGTGCTTGCACGCATATACGCAGATATTTATGCAACACAAAGAGACCAGGCATCGGCTATTGTAAACCAGCAGCAGGCGCAGGTTGCCAATGTTTCCGCATCAATAGAAGCCTCGAAAGCACAGCTTGACCAGGCAAAGAAAACTTATGATATGCAGAAGCAATTGCTGGATGATAAAGTAATTTCTCAAAGTGAATTTAATACTGCAGATGCAGCTTACAAATCTGCACAGGCAAATTTTAATGCGGCCAAACAAACCATCCGTGGAAGCCAGGCAGGTGTACAAAGTGCAAGAGCCGCATTGTCAAAAGCAAATAAAGATATCAGCCGTGCAACATTAGTTTCACCGATGGATGGCGTTGTAAGTTTATTAAGTGTGAAGAAAGGTGAAAGAGTTGTGGGAAGCTCAATGATGGCTGGAACTGAAATGATGCGTATTGCAGACCTGAGACAAATTGAAGTAAGGGTTGATGTTGGCGAAAATGATATTCCCAAAATTCATATTGGTGATAGCGCAACTGTGGAAGTAGATGCGTACAACAACCGGAAATTTAAAGGCATTGTTACACAAATTGCCAGCAGCAATAATGGCGCTGCAACATCACAAACTTCCAGCGGGACTGATGTAACCAACTACAAAGTTTATATACGACTGCTTCCTGAATCTTACCAGGATTTGATGGACCCAACTAAACCAAAGAGTTTTCCTTTTCGCCCGGGAATGAGTGCCAGCGCAGATATACAAACAAAAACACATGAGAACAGGTTAGCGGTTCCTATTAATGCAGTTACCACAAGAGATAAAAATGATACAACAAATTCAAAAAATTATGTTGACAAAAGCAGCACTACTGATGTGAGTACAACCGACAAAACAAATTCCGGATCAGATGATCTTGAAGAAGTGGTTTTTGTTTTACAAAAAGATGGAACTGTGAATAAAGTAAAAGTGAGAACTGATATACAGGATATAAATTATATAGAAATTTTAGGAGGATTGAATGAAGGTGATGAAGTAATTACCGGACCGTATGATGTTGTAAGCAAAACTTTAAAAAGCAAGGATAAAGTAAAAGTAGTTCCTAAGAGTGAATTGTTTGATAAGAAGAAATAAAGACAACTTAGAAGATAGTTAAGAAAATATCTCTTCTGCAATTAAAATATTTTCAGGCCTGCCAACATCAATAAATTTTGTTGTGCTGTGGTCGAACCCTGTGATAGTATGTGTTTTACAAAGCTGCAGGTAAACCTCTACCATAGAAAATTTTCCTGTCATTTTTATTAATCCAAAAATTTCTGGTGAAATAATATGTATGCCGCTAAATGCTTTCTCAATAAATTTCTTTGCTTCTTTGCTGATCTTCTGTTCACCTGTTTTTATATTTTTCCATCCACATAAAGTTTGCAGCTCATCAAAAAGAAAATAGCGGGTTGTCTTTCTGCTTGTTACTGCTAATGTTGCCAATGCTTTTGAAGCAATATGTTGTTCTGCCATTTTACCAATGTCCATATCAGTAAGAATATCCACATTCATTAAAATAAAAGGATCACTGTCTGCTAAAAATTTTCTTGCTTTCATAAGACCGCCGCCGGTTTCAAGCACTTCATCTTTTTCATCAGAGATAGTTACGTTACTTCCAAAGCCTTTATTTTTTTTTATTGAATCAGTAATTTGATCAGGAAAGTGATGAACATTTACAATAACATCTGTAATTCCGAAGGATGCTAAGTATTCAATATTTCTTTGCAGCAATGATCTGCCATTTATCATCGCAAGCGCTTTAGGATGCTGATCTGTAAAGGGTTTCAATCTTGTTCCCAAACCTGCAGCGAGTATCATTGCTTTCATCAGCCATTAATTTTAGGGTTCACCTCTGTGATTTTTTGTTCTATATGATTCAACTCAACTTTTACACCAAACTTATTTCTCAGGTGACGGACCAATGCATCTGCTGCATATACACTGCGGTGTTGGCCGCCTGTACAGCCAAAACTTACCATCAGGGAACCAAATCCTCTTTTGATATAATCCTCTACAGATATATCAACAAGATTATAAACGTTGTTTAAAAAATCTGGCATTTTAGTTTGCTGCTCTAAAAAATCTTTCACTGATTTATCTCTGCCTGTGGAGGCTTTAAACTCCTCAAATCTTCCGGGGTTTAAAATTCCGCGACAATCAAAAACAAAACCTCCACCATTTTCTGATTTATCTTTTGGAATGCCTCCTTTTTTATAAGAGAAACTATTTATTTTCACAACCAATGGCGTTGTTGCTGTAGCCTGTATTGGCTCAAAGCGATGAATGATTTCATCTTCAATCATTATAGATAAAATCCGTTCAAACTCAGGAAGCACAATGCCTGTTTTTTTATTATCCAAAAACCATTTCATATTTTTTAATGCCAAAGGAATGCTTGTTAAAAAATGCGCCTTTCTTTCAAACAATCCTCTAAAGCCATACGCACCTAAAACCTGTAACAGCCTAATTAAAACATATCCGTTGTATTGACTTACAAAACGGTTGCGGTCAATTGGTTCTTTTAAAATTTCTTCTACACAATCCATGTAATACGCCAGCAGTGCGGTTTTCCAGTCGTCCGGCAATTCTGCTTTAGCCTGCCACAACAAAGAAGCAACATCATATTGCAATGCGCCATGCATGCCCCCCTGATAATCTATAAAATTCACCTCATTATTTTTTACCATTATGTTCCTGCTTTGAAAATCGCGGAACATAAAATATTTATGCTCCACTTTTGCCAGGTAAATTCCCAACGTTTCAAAGTCATCTATCAGTTTTTCTTTATCGTAAGGTATTTTAAGTGTATCAAGAAAATAATATTTAAAATATAGCAGGTCACTAATGATCGCCTGTTTGCCAAACTCTTTTGATGTGATACACCATTCATAATCCAAACCTTTATGCCCTTCAATCTGAAGCCACGCAAGTTTTTTTAAACTTTTTTGAAATAAAGTGTAAACATAAGGTGTGTGCCCGTGAAGCTCAAGATTTATAAGCAATGAATCATCACCAAAATCCTGCTGGATATACATTGTCCTGTCATCGCTCACTTTTAAAATTTGCGGAACAGGCGCATCACTCTTTTTAAAATGTTCGCTAAATTTTAAGAAGGTCTCATTCTCTTTTATGTTATGATTGTATGTGGCAATGTATGATCCATCTTTACTTCTTATCCTGAAGTAGATCCTGTCACCGCCGGATTGTGGCAGCTTTTCAATTGACTTAACAGGTATATTTTTATAAGAAAGAAAAACTTTTTTTATGTCTTCAGCAACCGCTTTCATGTAAATTCTTGAGTGGGTAAAAATAGAGTTTTTTGGTAAGGAAGTGATATGAATTAAACATCCTTCTGAAAACAAAAA
>DATCOF010000226.1:0-6267 GCA_036564845.1 Chitinophagaceae bacterium
CGGCTTTCCATCACTGATGGTGGCGCCCTGGTTTGCCCACGAGGAACATTCAATCTGCAGATAAAACCCTGCACTGTCAGCAGCTACAAATGCAGCTTCCGGAGGACACCACGAATGAAACCGGATATGATTTAATCCATAGGATTTACAAACGGAAAAAAGATGCTTCCAGTAAGCGTTATTGGTAGAAGGATAACCTGTTAACGGCGTTACCGCGCATTCTAAAGTTCCTCTCAAAAAAGTTGGATGACCATTTATTGTGAATTGAGTGCCTTCTTTAGAAAAGCTGCACATTCCAAATTGAATATCTTTTGCATCAACATTTCCACCAACTAATAAACTGATACGCATATTATATAGATTAGGATGAAATTCATCCCAAAATAAAGGAGCATCACCCATTGGGTAAGTAATTGTGATCGTACCGCTATCTTTTTCAAATGTTCCTTTTTGCGATAGCGGTTTTAATTTCTCAGCTTCTATATTACCACTTGTTGCCAACAATTTTAATTGTGCATTCAATGATTTGCCGCTTATATTTTTATAAGCGATAACAGCAACTATTTCTTTCTTTTTTACGTCAGGGAAAAGTTTTGCATTGTCAATATACAATTGAGGCTCGGCAGTAAGCAGCAGTTTACCCACCATACCATTCCAGTTGGTTTGCGTATGATCGCTAATGCTGTGGGAGCTTACACCAACATTCACATCTTCGATCTCATTGTTAATACAAATAGTTATAGTGTGTTTTCCGGTTGAAATATATGAATCAAGATCATAAGCATGTGGCGCTGCCAAACTGTTTTCCGAGCCCACTTTTTTATGATCAATCCAAAGTGTGGTTTTCCAATGACAGCGTTCAAGAAATAATGTAATATGTTTATTATACCATGAAGAGGGAATGTCAACTTCCTTTTGATACCAGGCTGCACCTTTGTAATATTTTATTGGCTGTAACCAGAAGGGAACTTTTATATTTTCCGGCTGCCGGTATTTTGCATATTCCGGTTTGTTAAACCATGAGGAATCGACTATATAACCAGTCCACAATGTATGCACAGTAATGTTATTGCCAATATTGTTTGTCGTCATTGATCCGGGCAGCTTAATTTTATCCTTCAACTTTTTAGTATACCATTGTTGTGTAACTCCCTGATCTAAGGAATCGACCTGAAACAACCAATCGCCCGAAAGATCTATTGAATATTCATTTTTATGTTTTTGGACTTCACTATTTTGACTCCTTACGAAACTTATAAAGAATATAAACTGCGCGGCAACTAATAAAGAATATTGAATAAACTTTTTCATTATTGCTTCTATTTAAATATTAAATATGATTAAGGAGTTTAATGAAAGTTTTTCCCTTAATACAAATGATAATTCCAATAAGTGATTCTTTGATATTTATTATTTGAAAACCGACTTATAAAAAAGCCTTACTCCCTACTTTATTGAATAGCATAGACATGATAGTTTAATTCAAAAATAAGAGTTTCATTTGGGGAAACCTGGATTGAAAAATTTCCTTTGGCGTTAGTAGACGTACCAATGTTCGGTTTGCCCTTAATAGTTATAAAGACACTTTCTAAAGGTGCATTATTTCCGTCTTCAACTTTCCCGTTAATAACTTTTTGTTGTGCAAATAATAAATTGCTAAATGAGAGAAGGAAAAATAACATCAATAAGAATTGATAAGAAGACCCCCAAAACTTTTTATTAAAGATTTGATTTTTCATAACAGCAATGTTTTGTTTATAAATTTTGAAATCGCAAGTAAGGAATGTTAAATTTAGTTTTATAAATATTTATAATTAATGGATGATTCATGGGTTTACATGGATTATTTTACGATTTTATAAAAATTCTATTTTTCAACCAAAGCCCTGTATTTCATCATCCCTTTATGAATAAGCGCACCCTGATGATTTTTATCCAGGTCCAAAACTTGGTCAAAAAATGCCTCGGCCTTTTCTACATAGCCACTTCCTAATCCCAAATTCCCAAGAGCCATTAAATAATAACAGTGAACCTTATTACGCAAATTCAAATCAGCATCGAACACCAATAAATCAGGAAGAGATACGGCGAAATAATCTATTGATATTTTGTCATTAAAATGAGCATGGCCAAAGTCTATCAGACTTTGAAATATGGCTGCAGCCTTCGAAGGATGATCTAATTTCATCCAACCTAACCCCTGGTAGAAAATTTTATCAGGCTGTGGATCGTTATAAAAAATAGACTGCACAGGTTCACTTATTCCTTTAGTTGACAGCAGGTAATAATGGGTAGCCATTTCTTTATTGCCTAACCTATCATAAGCCAGCCCTTTCCAATAGTGAATATCATTTTCCTGTGCTCCAGCAAGTTTTCCTTCGCCTAAATTAGATGGATAATTTTCTGCATGGTTGAGCAATTGTAATGCTTCATTATAATTGCCTGCATCAATAGATTGTTTAGCAAGTTCAAGATGGCAGATAATGTATTGTGTAATTACTTTACCTTCTCCGCCTTCCCATGGATGAAATTTATAATCGCTTAATAAATCTTTTGCTTTTTGATATTTCTCCAAATGATTATACAGCGTTATTCTTTCAAGGTATAGATCATCTCTTCTTTCAACTAAGGATAAATGTTCTTCTAAAAACTGCAATCTTTCTTTATGGTCTCTGTTTAATTTTTTATACAGCTGATCCAATTCCATTAATACACGGGCATCTGTTTGATCTAACGAAAAAGCCTTTTCCAAAGATTCCAATGCTTTGCCGGGATCGTTTAATTTATTGTAATACGCCAGCGAAAGATTGCGATGAACTGTTGGAAAATGATCGGCTATTCGTACCGAATTCTCCCAGCATTCAATAGCTTCTTTGTATTGTCTTTTATCGAACCAAAAATTACCGAGATAATAAAAAGCCTTTGAATCATTTGGATTAAGCTCAATTGCTTTTTGAAGCACAAGAACATCCTCAATTTTATTAGGGAATACAAAATCAGGTTGTAGAAATGATGCCCTTTGAAAATATTCTGTCGCCAATTGCTGCTTTCCGGATTGATAGGCAAACCAGCCGAGATAATATTCAACTAAAGTGTTTTGATCATTATCGGTTTTATAAATTGAAAGTAGTTGAGTTGCTTCTTCATAAAGGCCTGCATGTGCATAATCAATTGCATATTCTATAAAATTATTTGCACAATTTCTGCTTATAGTTTTTAGGTGCAACAACACTTCCTTTGCAATCTCACTTTTCTTATCATGCAACAATATATATTTTTCAAAAAGGCAGCCAAAGTTGAATGGATCAAGTGCTAAAGATTCTTCAATTAATACTTCAGCCTTACTTGTTTTATTTAACTTACGAAGAATAAAAGTTTTGACATGCCTTGCGGAGTGGCTATGATAATTTTTTATCAACGATTTTTGAATGAAATCTAAAGCTTCTTCATAATTATTTTTAAGTGCAGCTATTCTTGCAAGGTTTAAATAACCGGCGTGTTGCCAGGAATTATTCCATACACTTTTATAGAAAGCATCAAAGGCTTCATCGTTTTTATTTTGCATTTTAAGAGCCCAACCAAGGTTATAATAAGGCTCGCCATCATAAGGGTTTGGATTGCGCTGCGTTACAGTTTCAATGGCTTTTTTGAAAAAGGGTTCTGCCTTGTCAAACCGCCCTCTTCGCAAATACCATAATCCCATGGCATTATTATTCCGGGCATCTTTGGGGTCTCTTCTCAAAGCCTCTTCATAATAATCACTTGCTATATATGTTGCATGACGGTATTGTTCCAGGTGCATGCCGGTTAAAAATAACTGCTCAGTATTTTCAACATCAGCCGGTTGTTTTGCAGGCTGGGCAGGAGAAGGAATTTCCTGTTCAAAATATTTTTCTTTCTGATAACTTACCAATTCTTTTCCTGTGTTCACATCAATGATCAACAATTTTATTTCTTCCGGCAGTACTTCATCTTTCAGAAAAACATTTTTGAAATAAGGATTTTCAGGTGAAGAGGAAATGGTTTCACTAAATAATTGTTCTTCACCTCTTACAAGAACAACTTTAATTTTTTCATAAACTGAAGTAACATATAATATAATCTCTGCCTGCTTACCGTTAATTTCAAGGTTTATAACAGCGTCTTTAGTCGCGTTTGTAACAATCCCTACTTCACGATACGGCATGAAATATTGCACAAAATTTTTTTCTTCATAAGGTTGTATCCAGGAAAAATCGGGTTGATTATCGGTAAATACACCGGTCATCAATTCAATATAAGGGCCGTCTTCGTCGGTAAGATTTTTATCCCAAGCAAGGCCAAATCCACCATTACCCCAGGTCCATTGTTTTTTGCCAGGTGCGATATGATGATCTGCAACATGCAACAATCCTCCTTTTGTGTCATGTTCGTACCCCCCAATAAAATTGTATTTTGAACTGACGGCCATGTATGAAGTAGGTACAGGGATATTCTTATACCTTGATATATCGGTGCCGGGTGAATAATCTACTTTATAATAAATACCTTTTGCAATAGGGAAAGCAGAAACATCTCTTTTGCCATGATCAAAAACCGCATGAACATCGGGCGGGAAAACAGATTGATAATTATCATTGACTTTTACCGCAGGATTAGACCACCATAAAAAAGTTTGCGGGAATGGTGTGCGGTTGTATAACTTTCCCTGGATCTCAATATATGCTTTACCAGGATGAAGAGTGAAGCCTGCCATTCCTTTGGTGCGAAACATTTTTTCAACTTCGTTTACCCATACCGTTATACTTCTATCTTCATTTTCTTTAATAGTAAAATCTATAGGTTCAAAGGTTGAAGGCCTGTGGTGCTGCGGCCAGTTAAATTCAATGCCACCTGATATCCATGGCCCCGTTAAACCAACTAACGCCGGTTTGATAACCTGATTGTAATAAACAAAATGCCTTTGCTTTACTTTATCATAGGCCATTTGAATTCTCCCTCCAAGTTCGGGTAGGATCATTATTCTCAAATAACGGTTTTCAAGAAATACTCCTTTATAAATTTTGTCAATCTTTTCATTGTAAATTTTTTCAATAACAGCGTGAGGATATACAACTCCACTACTTCCCTGATACACTCTTTTCTCCAGGAACATTGGGTTCTTTTCAGGAACTCCTATAGGATAAGTTGGAATAATTATATCTTCTACCCAGGCTTTTACTTCGTCTTGATTCATATAGCAACACATTTCGTATTTTTCAAAATTATTATTTTATTTTACCTTCTTTAATGGAGTAAATCCTTATTTAAATGGATTTTTTTACGATTTCTTAATTTTGATTTTGAAATATGGAAGATGTAATAAAAAAGAGAGAAGGTTTCCAGGGGCAAAAGGCCATAGTAATTCCTAAGCAGATCCTCAATAGTAGGTGTGCAAAAAATAATGTTATTAATACCTTGTATGTAACTGATATTGGCTATTACCCGAAAGCTAAATTTCATTACAGGGAAAGAATTCATGGGGCAGAACAACATATATTAATCTATTGCCACGAAGGAAGAGGAAAAGTAAAGATCCGTAAAACTGAATATAAAATTGAAGCTGGTGATTTTTTTACCATACCTCTAAAAACGGCTCATACTTATGCAGCGGATGAAAAAGATCCATGGACTATCTTTTGGATTCACTTTAAAGGAACTGTTTCCAATCAAATTGTTTCCAACATAGAAAAAAAAACCGGGCTGAAAGGATTTATTCTTAACAATGAAAAGAGCATTGAGCTTTTTAATGAAATATATACACAACTGGAAAGAGGGTATAGCAGCGACAACCTTATGTACGCAAATATGTGCTTATGGCATTTCTTAACAACATTTCTTTTTAATGATAAATACGATACATCCGGTAAGTTAAGCAACAAAGATTCTATTGACCTGGTAATAGATTACCTAAGCAATCATATTAATAAAGTTTTATCCCTGGAGGAAATGGCCAAGGAAGTAAATTTATCTCCCTCACATTTTTCTTATTTATTCAAAAAGAAAACCGGCTTTTCTCCTATTGAATATTTTAATCACCTGAAAGTTCAAAAGGCCTGCCAGTATCTTCTTTTTACCAAACTCAGGATAAAGGAAATTTCGCAGGAACTGGGTATAGAAGATCCCTATTATTTTTCAAGGATGTTTACAAAAGTAATGGGATTGTCTCCTAATATATATAGAGAGAAAAGAATTCATTAAACAGGAATTTTGGAAATCGCATCTGCAATCGATACAGCACATATACTT